>JAGQPS010000429.1 GCA_020426595.1 Planctomycetales bacterium | reverse complement strand
ACCGCACTACGAACGAGGCTATGGGCAGCTGTTTCTCAAACATGTCACGCAGGCCCACGAGGGGTGTGACTTTGATTTTCTCGAGCGTGGAGCCGAGACTCCGGAGCCACCCATTCACTAGACGACCGCGCGTGGCCTGCGGGCATTTCGCGGCTCGCGCGGCCGAGCGCGAGCCCCGCTTGTGAAACGCGGTCGGATGCGAGAGAGTTGGAGTTCGCCCCGATCGCCTCGCCATGGTTCGAGAGTATTGTGTTCGCGAGTATTATGTTCGGGACGCCCACGGCACGGTCTTGAGGGAGCAGATAGTGGATATTCAGAGTGTCACTCCAGAGACGTTGCAGCGGTCGGTGATCGCCGTTCCCCCTTTGGCTCGCGACGATCAAGGACGAGTCTGCCCGGACGCCAATCACCGCATCGTACGGTTCTTGGAAGGAGGCGGTATCACGACGTTGCTCTACGGTGGCAATGCCGTGTTCTATCACTTGGCCTTAAGTGAATTCGAGTTCACACTGCAAACGCTGGTCGCCGGCGTCTCGCCCGCGACGCTGGTGATTCCCTCGATTGGTCCCGCCTACGGCATGATGATGGATCAAATCGAGATCTTGTCCGAGTTCGCTTTTCCAACGGCGATGGTGCTCCCACAGTTGGACGTGTCGACGGTTCCGGGGCGCGCGGCGGGGATTCGCCGAGCGGCCGAGCGTTGGGGCCGGCCGCTGGTGGTCTATCTCAAGCAAGATGGCTATCTGGATGAAGCTCACGTCGAGGCGTTGATGCGTGATGGTTGTGTATCGGCCATCAAGTACGCCATCGTGCGGCCAGACGCGGCTCAGGATCCATTCCTCCGGTCCCTGCTGGATCGCGTGGGAGCCGAACGCGTGGTGAGCGGCATGGGGGAACAACCCGCGATCGTGCACCTGCGTGACTTTGGTCTGTCCGGTTTCACGTCGGGTTGCGTCTGTTTGGCTCCCGACTTGAGTCGACTGATGCTTGAGGCGACACTTCGCAAGGATTGGGACGAGGCCGAACGTCTTCGCGCGTTGTTCGAGCCTCTGGAGGATTTAAGAAACGAGATTCATCCGATTCGAGTCCTGCATGCGGCGGTTGAGCTGGCTGGAGTCGCTCCGACCGGCGCGATCACTCCCTTGCTGAGCGACTTGTCGGAGACTCAGTTGGCCGACGTCGCGCGGGCGGCACGCCAGCTTTTGTCGCTCTCGACGGTTTCACTCGATCCAAACGACGACTAGAGGCGGACCGAAGGCAGGCACGTCTTCTTCAAGCTCGACAATGAAATGCGCGAGGCAAACCAGCGATGGGCGAAAGCCAAACGGTTCCGGATTGGCTGCTGGAGGCGACGAGCGACGCGGGGCGAGCTTACTTGGCGACGGGAGATGGGGGAGCTCATCGACATTCGAAAACTTCACTCTCGCCGCATACGCGAGCCTGGCTCGATGAACTCCGTCGCGTGAGGTCGAAGGCCGCGAACAAGTTGGAGGAACCGGACCGCTGGTGGTTGACCGATCGCGGTTACCAACAATCGAGCGGCTCGCGCATCGCTCGCTATAAGGCGGCTCAGCTGCGGGAGCTCGATTCCTCGACTCAGCCTCTTTGGTGCGACCTTTGTAGCGGTGTCGGCGGCGACCTCGTCGAACTGGCTCGGCTGGCCCCGACGATCAGCATCGAACGCGATGCGGTTCTCCGTTGGCTTCAACAACAAACGCTACGAGAGTTCGACCTCGATTCGCGGGTCGAGTGGCAAACGGAAGACCTCGGTGTCGCGGATGCGGCGGATCCGCCGAGTCGAATCGCTGAAGTCGTTGGGCAAGACGAAGCGGAGACCGAGCCGGTCCAGGGAAACTGGTGGTCACGTGTGACGGCTTGGCACCTCGACCCCGATCGGCGAGTCGATGAACGTCGCTCGAGTCAGCCCGTCTTTTATTCGCCGTCCGAAGCATGGATTGAGCGGCTGCTGTTGGGCCCTCGCCCCGGCTGTCTCAAGCTCGCTCCCGCGGCCGACGTCCCTTCGTGGCACGATCTAGGGCTTCGCGAGTGGATTGGCGACTCGGGTGAGTGCAAACAGCAATTGCTGTGGGTCGGCGGCCATGCGGCGCGACTCGAGGGGAAAAGAGTCACGCTGCTCGATGGCATTTGGGGAACTCGCACGCTACCTCTCACCGCCGACCCACGCGCGTTCTACGGAATTGGAAGTCTCGCCGAGGGTGATTTCTTGCTCGAACCTCACGCCGCATGTCTGGCGGCGAAGGCGTCGGGGGAATTCGTCGAGAAGTGGGAGGCCGAGTGGGTATCGGCGGATGGAGGCTATTTGCGGATACCGCCCGATCGGCTTTGGCCCAGTTCGCCGCGACAGCCGCACGAGGGCGCGGCTTGTTGGGGAGCGGTCTTCGAGATTGAACGTCTCGAGAAGCTCGATCGCAAACGGCTGGCCCAACTCTTTCGCGACGAGAATGTCGGTCGAGTTGAATGGAAGAAGCGTGGACTTCCGGCCGATTGGCTCGGCAAGGTTCAGCAGATCAAACTGCGTGGAGAGCGAGCCGTGACCATCATCGTCTGGCGCGGAGCCGAAGCGATCCAAGTCGCGCTCGCACGTCGCGTCGCACCGCCCATCGCGCCGTTGGAACCGAATACTACCCGGCCTTGAGCAAGGAGGCTTATACCGGGCTCAAGCTAAATGAGTCCTACCGATGCCGCCATTGGATAAGGGACGAGGCTGACAGCCATCGGTTTGCAACAGCCAACCGAAGTCGGGTTCGATCGGTGCCGACTCGGGCAGTTCGATCACACAGGGGCGAAACGGCTGTCCCACGGCCAGCGATCCGGCACGGTCTTCGCGCCCGAGTGAGTAAGCCGCATCGAGAGTCATGGCTCTTAGCCAGCAGTCGTCTGGTATCGCGGGAGAAACAGCCCGTGCCTGCCGGGCCTCGGACCAAAGATTCAAATCGGGATTCGAGGCTCGTGAATCGGTGCCCAGTGCGATCCGCACGCCCAATCGCCATGCCAACTCGATCGGATGAGACTCGTGACGGAAATACGCATGGGTTCTCGGACAATGCACGAGAGTCATGCGATCTCGCCGCGCGGCCAGCAGGCGGAGCTGTGATTCGGAGAGGTAGTTTCCATGCACGACTTGGACGCGGTGCCCTTTTTGCAATTCGGTAAGAAACGGATCGAAGCCGGCGATGCCGCTCCATGCGTCCTCACGCCACGCGCCAAACCGCTCCAGCAATGATCGAAACGGTCCGGTTTGCTGAGTCACGAACTCAACTTCTTCAGACGACTCGGCGAGATGCATGGCGAGCGGAATCTTGTCTCGCGCGGAACGCTCGGCGGCTTCTCGAACCGTCGCCAACGAAACCGTGTACGGGGCGTGCGGTGAAAGGCCGAGTTCAATCGAGTTGGTCTCGGCCGATAGCGTATGCCACAGTTGCCATGAGGCCTCGATCCGCTCGGGCGCCATCCCTAGCAACTCATGAAACATCGTGACCTCTACGGGGCCCTGATATGAATTGGCCGAGGTGGGAGTGGAGGCGATTTCTCCAACGGTGCCAACCCCGTTCCGCCATGACTCCTGTAAACCGAGTTCGATCGCGACTCGTTTCGCATCGGTCGCCAAATCTGGGGCGAGTGCTCGACGCGCGCTGACGACGGCCGCGATCCAATCGGGGAATCGCATTCCGGGCGAGCCGAGCGGCTGAGGCAAGTCGCTGAATTCCAAATGCGTGTGGGCGTTTACCAATGCGGGTAGCAACGCGCAGTCGCCGAGTTCGATCGCGACCCCCGGTGGCTTACCCGTACCGAGACCTGAAATCACGCCGTCGACCACTTCGACCCACGCGTCGGCCATTGCCTCGGAGGCGACCGGGAAGACCCACTTTGCCCGCCAGATCTTGTCGCTCAATCAAATCCCCTTTGTCGCGAAATCCGTTGGCCAGAGGTACCGGCGGGTCGGACCACGAATTCCAACTCGCGAGGTAAGGCGACGCTGATTGTCGCGGAT
>JAGQPS010000428.1 GCA_020426595.1 Planctomycetales bacterium | reverse complement strand
GCTCCGATCACCACCAACCGCGTGGGGAGCCCATGGGACGCCGGAGTGGTTGCCATTAGGTTTTGGTGAGGATCGTAATGTACCCGGAGTGGACGGTGGATTGGACGTTTCCTCCCCCGTTTTTTCCCGCGGGGAGCCGAAACGAGAGGCCGTTCCCGCCTCCATTCCTTATGTCGGTCGAACCACGCGCCGGTACGGGTGCATCGTGGGTTCCGGAGGTAACGCACGGAGTCCAACGTTCATGACAGCTGTTTTCCAAAAATCGGTCGCGGAACCGCCCGACGTGACCCGGGAAGCGATGCCGGACCTGGTCTGGGGTATCTACAATGGTTCCTTGGCGGTAGTTTTTCTCTAGCCTGCGTGGCGGTGGCCGGAATTCCCGAGTGGATGCCGGAGATTCGAGAGGCCCGCCCACGTGCATGAAGCTGATACGGGCCATGATTCTGGGTGGCGATTCAACGCCTTCCCATCGAAGAGGACGCCCTCGGCTTCCCCAGGCGAAATCCATCCGCGGATCGAGCACGGTCGGAACTGCTTGTTGCTAAGGGTCGTCCCTTGTTTGTTGGTCCAGTCTTCAGTCGCGAAGTCGTTATCGCTCCTCGCCGGCCCCGGATGTATCTGGTGCGAGGCGTCTATGCGACGAGCCTCTTCATCTTGATGTGCACGGCGTGGCTGATCGTGGCCGGGACGCAAGTCATTTCGACGATCGGCGACATGGCTCGATTCGGGAGCATCCTGTTCCAGATCCTCGTGCCGTTGCAGCTCACCTTGATCCTGTTTCTGTCGGCCATTCAATCGGCGGCCGCCGTGGCTCAGGAGAAAGACAAGAACACGTTCATCTTGCTCTTGATGACTCGCATGGGAAACGCCGAGCTCGTGCTCGGGCGGCTCTTCGCGTCGCTCCTACAAGTCATGATGCTCATCGCCGTCTCGCTCCCGATCTTGATGCTGACGACACTCTTTGGCGGCGTCGCGGTGGAGCAAGTTTTGTGGGTGGCGGCCGTCACCTCGGTCGCGGGCCTAGCCGCGGGGAGCTTGGGTTCAACGGTCGCGCTTTGGCGAGACAAGACGTTCCAGAGTCTCGCGTTGACCATCATGGTCATCGCCGCGTGGCTAGGAGGCTGGGAGGCGATCGGTTGGATCTTGCGGACGCCCCTTGCTTCGTCGAGTGTCGATTGGGTGAGCTGGGCGAGCCCGGCGCGAGCGATACAAATCGCAACCCAGCCGATGCTTGGCACGCGTTTTCCACTGGAGCTGATCGGCTTCTCGGCGTGCGGCATCGTCATCGCCACGCTGCTCAACGCTTGGGCCATTCTGCGCGTGCGTGCATGGAACCCTGGTCGTGAAGTTCGCCCCCAGCAACCCGAGTTCTCGGATGATCGCTCCGAGGCGGCCGACAAGCAAACGGCGACCGCCGGCGAACTCGACTCGGGCGCCGAGCTGGGCCCCATGGTCGTCCGTCCGACGAGCCCGTCGCGTCCGGTTTGGAATAACCCGGTGCTGTGGCGAGAGATGAAGACCTGGGCTTACGGACGCAAGATCGTGTTCATTCGCCTCGCCTATTGGCTGCTGGCCCTGGCGGTCCTCGGGGCGAGCTATTACTTGGCGACGTCCGAGGGAGATTCGTTCGAGGAAGCCGGAGTCACGATCCCGCTGCTGGCTCGAGTCCTCGGGCCGTTCTACCTCGCGAGCCTCGTACTTGTGAACGCCTTGGCGGTCACTAGCATCACGAATGAACGTGACGGGCGGGCCTTGGATCTATTGATGGTCACCGACCTTTCTCCCAAGGAGTTTCTGTTTGGCAAACTCCTCGGAGTCCTTTACGTCACGCGCGACATGGTGGTCTGGCCGTTGATCTTGGCGGTCGTGGCCTGGTGGCTCGAGGCGATGCGAACTCCCGAGTTGATTTATCTCGTACTGGGCTGGCTGTTGATGTGCGGCTTCGTGACGATGCTGGGAATCCACTGCGGCTCGAGCTACACCAACTCGCGGCAGGCGGTGGCGGTGAGCCTCGGTTCGGTCTTCTTCCTGTTCGTCGGCGTGCTGACCTGCATGTACATGATGGTCTCGTTCGGCTCGTTCCAAGGGCAGCTGACTCCCTTTCTCGCGTTCATCGTTGGCGGTGGCATCGGCTTGTATGTCTCGTGGGGACGGCAGAATCCGTCCCCCGCCATCTTGCTCACGACGGGAGTGTTGCCGTTGGCCATGTTCTTCGTCGTCACGAGTTTTCTGCTGGGGCGCACGATGAGCGTGTTCCTAGTGATGACCGCGACCTACGGCTTCGCGACGACCGCGATGATGATGCCGGCGCTGGGCGAATACATGATCGCGATGGGTCGCATGCGATTGCAGGAGGACGAATAACGTGTGGGAGCTGGCTCCCTGGGTGATCACCATGGCCGTACTCGTGGGAGCGTCGGCCCTATTCTCGGCGACCGAGGCCGCACTTTTCTCGCTCGAGCCGGCCGAGGCCGCTCGCCTCAAGCATGGAAAGCGTGCCGCGCGGCTGGCCGAACGTCTGCTGCAGGATCCAGAGCGACTGCTGTCCGCCATTCTGTTCTGGAACCTCGTGATCAACCTCTCTTATTTCACGCTCTCATCGATGGTGAGTCTGCGGCTCGAACGCGTAGCTCCCGAAACCGTTTGGCTTCCCTATGCCTTCGCGATCGGCTCGCTCATCGCCTTGATCTTCCTGGGCGAGATGGTTCCCAAGAGCCTTGGAGTTTCCACTCGAAATCGAGTCGCCCCGTGGCTCGCCGTCCCCGCCGCGCTCGCCGTGAAGGTGTCATCACCCGTCATGCCGTTGTTGACGATGACCATGCGACTGGCGACTCGGTTCGTATGGCCCGGATTGCGAGCCGAGACACGCCTCGAGGTCGATGACCTCGATCGACTGATCAATGCCTCCACCAGCGACCAGCATTTGATCGAACAAGAGCAAGCGGTGCTGCGGAACATCATCCAGCTTTCCGACATCCGAGTCGACGAATGGATGCGACCACGTAGCCAGTTCGTCATTTTCCGTCCTCCCGTGAGCCTGCAAGACCTGCGGCGAAAACTCCCGCCGAGCGGCTACTTGCTCGTGACGGAGCCAGGCACCGAGGAGATCGCATCGGCCCTGCATCTGCAAAGCGTGACGCACCTTTCCGACGAGCACCTCGAGCGACTCACCGAGCCGGTGGTTTACATTCCTTGGTGCGCGACGGTGGCCGACGCGCTCGAACGACTTCGGATGCAGGGTCGGGAAGTCGGCGCGATTCTCAATGAGTATGGCGAGACGATTGGCATCCTCACGTTCGACGACATCCTCGACACGTTGTTCAGTTACGCGCCGAGTCGCTCCAAGCGAATCCTCGATCAGGATCCCATCCATCGTCTCGACGAGACGACTTGGTTGGTCGCTGGCATCGTCAATGTCCGGCGACTCTCGAAACGATTGGGCGTGCCCTTCCCGTCGACTCGCAATCTGACGGTCGGAGGAGTCATTCAGGAATCGCTTCAGCGGATTGCCCGAGCTGGCGACGAGACGAGTTGGGGTCCCTTGCGTCTGCGCGTGCTCGAAACCCCGGCGCGCGGACACATGTTGGTTGAATTGCGATTACTCGAGAAACCGACCAACGGAGAAGGGCGAGGTAACGGATGATCCTCAC
Source organism: Planctomycetales bacterium (assembly GCA_020426595.1). Classification (GTDB taxonomy): domain Bacteria; phylum Planctomycetota; class Planctomycetia; order Pirellulales; family Pirellulaceae; genus UBA11682. Next base: position 365 of record JAGQPS010000428.1, on the reverse strand, counting down.
CTACGTTGGCCTTTGGCTGTTGGCTCTTGGCGCGAGCGCGTTTTTTAGCGGGAGCGAGACCGGTCTCTATCGAGCCCCTCGGCTTCGGTTGGTCGCCGACGCGTTCTCGGGCGATCGGATCGCGAAGGGGCTTTTGCTGCTGCTCAATCGCCCCGCGTTGTTCGTCGCGACGACACTGGTCGGGAACAATATCGCGAACTACCTCCTGGGACTGGCGGTTGTCCTGGGCGTGCAAGCGTATTGGGGGAGCGGTTCGGGCGCCGGACTGGCCGAGCTGATCGTGCCGTTGGCCACGAGCCCGCTGGTGTTCATCTTTGGCGAGCTCGCTCCCAAGCACGTGTTCTACACCGCACCCTATCGGCTCA
>JAGQPS010000427.1 GCA_020426595.1 Planctomycetales bacterium | reverse complement strand
CTCCGAGCCGCGGCTCGCACCGTCGCGGCGTCGATTTCCGAGTCGATCGAAGAGGCTCGGTCCGATGGCGAATCGCGCGAAGTGCTCTTCGCCGTTGGCTCGGACCAAGTCTACGTCCCCGCTCAAGTCGACCCGAAAACGCGTCGACTACCGCGCGTGATTGATCTTTCGAGTTTCGCATCGAATCTGATCGTGACACAGGCCTCGTTTGGGGCGACGGGCGACTCGTTCTTTCATGTCGACCAGCAGGGACGAAGAGTCCACGAGGGTTCGGTCACATTGACCTTAGGTAGCCGACGGATCTCCATATTCGTGACTCAAGCAGGGGTCACGCTAGGAGACATTCAATGAGCCGGCCAACCTTGTGCGGAGCGAGTTTGAATCGGCGACGTCGAGCGCGGCGGGCCGGCTTGACGCTCATGGAACTCGTTGTCGGTACGACGTCGGGCGCCGTCCTCATGGCGGGCCTCGCGTCGACTCTGTTCGTCATGGGCCAAGGTGCGTCCGAGACGAGTCAAGGACACGTCCAGTTCCAGACTCAGACGACCTTGATGCGGCTGCAACGCGATATCGGCGAGGCCGCGGCCGTGGAGATCGTCAGTCCGACGGAAATCGGCTTGACGATGCCGGACTACGCGAGGCAAGGTTCCGGTGCGTCGGTCATCTATTCGTGGAATGACCAAACCGGACAGTTGAATCGCACCGAGAATGGTCTGACGCAACTGGTGCTTGACCCTGTCTCCAGCTTTTCGGCTCAAGCGGAAGGCTACTCGACGACGGCGGGATCATGGACTCGCCAAATCCCGTCGGCGGTGGTTGCGATTTGCGATCTGAGCGCAAGTGGATCGAAGACGAAAGTAAACAGCGGCAAATGGCTGATCCAACCACTTCCCTTTGCCACGTCGACAGGCAGGCCTAACGCAACCCGGGTCGGCTTCGAGCTTCAGTCCTTGGATCTCGCAATCCAAGGTGCCGGAAAGAATGGCACGTTCTCGGTTGAGATCAGGCGGCTTGATTCCACCGGTCTGCCTATAGGATCGCCACTCACTTCTTGGACCATCGACGAATCGACGTTGAGCGGAAGCAGTCTGACTTTGTTTGTGGAGCCGCCGCGAACTCTTCCATTACAGCAAGCCCTGGGGTTGGTGGTCACACCGGTTGACTCAAAAGGGGACGTAAACGTATACGTAACATCGCTGAGTCCGCCCGCATTGTCGGGCGCCACATCGTCCTCGACTTTAACTCCGGAATCTGGCGCGATTTCTTGTGTTTTGATCGGGCGGACGATCGATCAATCGGGGACGTGGGAGCCCGTTCTAAATGTCGCAAGCGGGCTACGCTACGAGCTTCATACACCTCGCGTGCTCGGCGGCACCGCCAGTGGTACGATCGCGCTAAGCAACCATCAGTCCGTCCGTGAGCGGGGTTGGGACTTCAACGGTCGGTTCGGAATCGCGCCGACCATTGACTCGCCGACACCCTTCGCCTCGGCGCCTACCGGCTGGAGCGTCACTGGCACGATGGCAGGTAGCGATGGCGAAGCGTGCTTGTTGCAAGGCGCCCTCAAGACAACGACCTATCAACCGGCCGCCGGCCTGGTTCACGCCAGAGCGAGGATGCGAGTGGCGAGCTGGGACACCGAGATCGTTAGTCGACTCGGCGTTGGGAATCCGCAATCGAGCGGACTGCTCGTGGAGTTGCATTGGACCCAGACCGATAGCGAGTTCGCTTCGCTGCGCGCCGTAGCGGTATTGGGAACCAACCAGATCGGACTTGGCACCATTGATGTGCCCGCCGCCGCCACGTTGGACTACGAGCTATTCGCCGACCCGGTCAGTTACCGAGTCGTTCTGCTCGTCGAGGATCGTGTGATGGGGTGTTGGGATCTGAGCGAAGCTCAACTAGGCCTAAGTCGCTCGGGGCTCTCCAGCACGGCCGCCGTCCTCGGCATGGAAGTCTCCACCGGAACCTCGAGTGTGCACGTCGATCAATTGTCACTGGAGCATCTCGCGCCATGACACGATGTACATGCCTCCTAAAGATCCGGTCGAAGATCCAGCGCCTTTCGTCACGCAAGGCGACGACCTCCAGCGAAGGAAGCCGTCGCCGGTGGGCTCGTTATGGCTGGAGTCAGATGGAGGTCGTGGCGACGACACTCTTGGTTGCCGTGGTCATGGTGGGAGCGATGAAAGGCTACCAACATGCCCAGTGGAGCAACGCCGATATCACACTACGCGCCGCGGCGGTCTCCCACGCACAAAAGCTCCTCGCGGAAGTCGTCACGCGACGATTTGAAGAGGCCGAGGGGACGAATCTACTCGGGCTCGATGCGAGCGAATCACCCAGCAATCGCGCTGGCTGGGATGATGTCGACGACTATCAAGGCTACTCCGATCAAAGTCCCGCCTGGGGTGTTAGCAGTGGTTTGGCTCCATGGGCCCGCACTGTCGAGGTACGTCATGTCGAGCCCCTTGACCCAACGGTGGGAAGCAACTCGCGCACGGGACTCAAGGAGGTTCGCGTCCGTGTGTCGCAGGATGGCCAGGAACTTGCCTTGCTCGTGGGATATGTCGGTGCCACGCTCGATCAAGAACTACGCGGCTGTCATCGATGGTGGGCCGGACGAGACGACGACCGCAACAACCCACCGATGGTTTCGGCCGACGTCGTTCCTCGACTCGGCGGACCCAACCTCGCGGTGTCGTTCTCAGCCATCGACGATGTCGATCCCGAAGGAGACGCGCTCACGTATGTTTGGACGCTCGATGGCAACGAGGTCGCGACAACGCGTTCGGGATCCATGACGTTGACCAACTCGACCGATGCAACGCGCGTGTTGTCCCTGGCGGTAACCGCCAAGGATGTCCATGGCAACGAGTCGTCCGACGTTGCCCGCATCGTACTGTTACCAGGCGCGGCCGATGGTAGTGGAGCCGACACCGGTACAGGCACGGGACTGGGTGTCGGAGTCGGCGTTTCGGTGGGAGGCGTTTCACTCGATCTTGGTTTGTAATCGTCGTTGGACGGAATCCGTCCGATGCCACTAGTGAAACGAGTCCCGCCTCGGTCCGCCGTCCCCAAATCAGAACAGCGTGAGAACACTCCTTAGGAGCCGTATCGATGTCGCCCCGACTCCCCCGCCAACACGAGCCGAGCTTTCGCCCGGGGCGGCGTGCCTCGCGAGCGGGGAGTCTGTACTTGCCGGTCCTCGCGACCTGTCTCATCGGTGCCCTGTTGACCAGTACCGTGCTCATGGTCGTCCGGTCACGTCGGCTCACAATCGACAATCACAATCGCGAGCTACAAGCTCGACTCCTGGCCCAAGCCGGACTCGCCTCGGCCCGCGAGTCGATGCGGGCCAATCCAAACTGGCGCGACATGGCGGTGGATGGCGAAGTCGGTAGGACCGTGACCTATGCCGAAGGCAGCTGTGATCTGCGAGTCTTCGATCCGCTGGATGGAGACTTGACCGACGATGTTACCGACCCGTTCGTGATTCAAGCGACGGGGATCTCTGGACGTTCAAGCTTTCAGCTTGAGTCGTCCTTTCATGACCAACCCCAGCCCGTTGATTCGCTCGACGTTGATTGGGCGGTCGGCGGTTCGTTGACGATGACGGACGCCGTGCTTGACGGAGACGGAAGGATCTGGGCGGGCGGAAGCGTGCTATCGACCAACAGTTCGGTAGCCGTCGATGTCGCGGCCTCGGGAACGGTAGGTGGCGGGACCTACCTGTTCGAAAGTACGGGGAGTGTCGCTCCGCGCACGATGCCCGACCCGGACAGCGTGTACGCCTCCTTGATGAATCGGGCCACCGCGATCAACTTGGGCACGGCTGGTACCTATTCGGATAACTTATGTAGCAACTCCGATTTTGAAACGGCGATCGCGCCTTGGTCGGGGGCTAGCTCGGTCGCCCCGTCCTGCACCCTGGAATTGGATACCGCCGAGGCACATGGCGGGAATCAGTCGCTGTTAGTCACGGATCGTTGGTGGTATAGCCAGGGACCTGAGTACTCCTT
>JAGQPS010000426.1 GCA_020426595.1 Planctomycetales bacterium | reverse complement strand
ACCTTCAACCGCTGGATTTCAAGCAAGGTCGACGACATCGGGAGCAGCTTCAGGCAGGGATGGTGTTTATGAGACCGCGCGCGGAGTTCACGAATCGCTTTCGATTCGGCCACTCAAGTGATTTAGCCCCCGTATTCTCCGCTCCGCGTTTCAGCTCGACATCACCCCCTGCCGAATCCTCCGTCCGCTTCTCCCTCGAATCGCGCCAAGTCGGGAGCTTCTCAAGACAACGATCGCGCTGCTGCATCGCGGCTCTTGTTCTTTCGACTCTGCTGCTCCTGTCCGCCTCATCTTGCTTCGCCCAGGTTCCGCCGGAAATCCCTGGCACCGAATCGATCGGTGTCGACCGAATTCCTACCGAAGCCGAATTGGCGGCTCAGTTGGACGCGGTTCGGTCGTCGACCGAAGTCACGGAGGAAACCCGTACCCAGCTCATCACCAATCTGACTCAATCGCAGCAAGAGGTCGCGTCGATCGCTCAATGGAACGACGCGGCCAAACGCTACGAGACGATGATTTCCTCGGCCGCCGCGGAAGCCGATCGGATCGCGCGCGAGCTGAATCAGTCCCTGGCTCCGCAGCCCGCATTGCCCCCAGATCCGACACGTGAGGATCTCGAAAAGCGAAAAGTGGAACTCGAAACGGCGATCACCGAGGCGACCGCCGAACGCGATCGCCTGCAAGCCGAGCCCTCTCGCCGCCAGCAACGCTTGACCGATATCCCGACGACTAGCTCGAGCTTGCGGGAGGAACAAACTCGGCTCCGCTCTCGACTCGCCGAACCACCTCCCGCCGGTGAGGCCGCCATCGTCTCGAGCACTCGGGTTCAAACGACCCAGGTCCGCCTGGCGGTCATCGCGGCTCAACTCAAGGCCTTGGAACTCGAATCGCAAGCTTATGCCGCGACCTCGCAACTACTGCCACGTCAACAGGAATTGGCGTCCAAGAAGTTGGCGAACCTCGAAGCCCGTAAACGCGAGATCGATGAACGTCTCCGGCGCATCATCGCCGAGGACTCGGCCGAGCAAGTCAAAGCCGCGCAGGCCGCCGCCGAGAACACTCTGCCCGAGCTCCGAACCTTGGCGAACGAAGTCGTGCAATTGCTCCGCGACAACGAATCCGAGCAGAGCGAGATCGAGCAACTCTCACGCACGCTCGATCGCATCGAGGAAAAGAAGGAACTGATCAAGAATGACCTCGAGTACATTCGCAAGCGCCTCGATACCGTAGGGCTCACCACTGGGTTTGGCGCCCTGCTCCGCAGCAAACGTTCGGAAGTCCTGCGAATCCGCACCGACTACGATCCCAGTCTGAGCGACCAGGAAGAACTGCGAGCCACGCAGCTCCGCATTTTCGAGGTACAAGAGGATCGACAAAAACTCCTCGCCGACGCCGACTTTCGCGAGAGTCTGATCGACACCATCATTCGCGCACATCCGAATCGCTCGCCGGACTCCGTTGCCGATGAAGTCGATTGGTGGATGCGCCGCAAGCTTGATGAGTTGGCCAAACTGGAAGCGACTTGTCAGACTCACTTCGAGCGGTGGGTCACCGTCGATTCCCAGCGCCACGAACTTCGCGATCGCTGCGACGAGTTCATTCGCTACGTCGAGGAACGGGTGTTGTGGGTCCGCAGTTCGGAACCGCTTCGCTTACGGAGTCCCGCGCTGGTTCTCGTCGACCTGCGGCGGCTGCTGGCCTGGGGGCGGTGGGCTGAATCGGTGCCTAGGGTCGCGGGCGACTTGCAAGCCAACTTGCTGTTCGGGCCCTTGCTTGTCGGCCTACTACTCGTGATCGCCGTCTATCGAAGCAAGCTCCGCGCGGTCGTTATCGACCAAGGGAAGTTGGCGGCCAAGAAGAGTTGCCAAGCATTTCGGCCGACCGGTTTGGCGTTTCTCGCGTCGATGTTGCTAGGCAGCCTTTGGCCCTTGCTCTTGAGCCTCATCGGTTGGCGGATGATGACGCCGACCGATCCCTCGGGACTGCTCGATTCCCTCGGATCGGCGCTTCTGCATACGGCGTGGTTCCTGTGGCCCATTGAAATCGTGCGACAACTGACGCGTCCCGATGGATTGGGCGAGCATCACTTTTCTTGGCCCGCGGATGCGCGGTCCATGCTGCGCCGAGTCACGCGAATCTACAGTGTGGGCGCTCCCATCCTGTTCTTCATCGCGCAGGCGTTCTACCTGCTCGACGAACACGCGCGGCTCGATCAGGAATGGAACAACGAAGCCGGTCGCATCGCGTTTCTCTTCTTGCTTGGCCTCTCGTTTCTATTCGCGTTCCGCATCCTGCACCCGACACAAGGCGTGATGGCTCACTTGGAGGCGGATCATCGCAAGAGCCTTTGGTACCGAGCCCGCTATTTGCTGACCTTTTCCGTCTTGGGCGGGCTGCTCGCCATGATCGTGCTCTCGAGTCTCGGGTACTACTACTCGGGCCTCCAACTCGCTTATCGAGTCTTCCAGTCGCTTTCGTTTCTCCTGCTGGTCGCGGTGATCTCCGCCCTGCTCCGTCGTTGGTTGTTTATCCGTCGACGCCGCCTGGCGATGAAGCAATACCGAGACCGTTTGGAAGCGCTCCGATCGAGGAGTGACGCGCCTCGCAGCGCCAACGAAGCATTCGCGGTCGAATTGCCGAGTGAAACCGAGGTCGACTTGGCCGCTCTCAGCCAACAGACTCGGCAGCTGATTCACTTCGTCGTGGTGTTGGTCGCGACGTTGGGAGTCCTCGCGATTTGGGCCGACATGCTTCCCGCCTTGGGCGTGTTCGGACAAATGAAGGTGTGGGACGTGTCCCAAGGAGGACAAGTCGTCACCATCACGATCGAAAAGCTGACGCGAGCCACGCTCACACTGCTCGTCATGATCGTGGCGGTCAAGAACCTCCCCGCGTTGCTCGAGATCATGTTGCTGCAACACCTCCCGATCGACTCGGGAGCACGCTATGCGATCACCACGATCACCCGCTACGTCATCCTACTCGTCGGTTCGGTGGTCGCTCTTTCGACGATCGGCATTGAGTGGGCCCAGTACTCATGGCTCGTGGCGGCGGCGACCGTTGGTCTCGGGTTCGGCCTCCAAGAGATTTTCGCGAACTTCATTTCCGGCCTGATCATGCTGCTCGAACGCCCTTGCAAGGTCGGTGATGTCGTCACGGTCGATGGAGTCACCGGAATCGTGACTCGAATTCAAATGAGGGCGACGACCGTGACGAACTGGGACCATCAGGACCTCATCGTCCCGAACAAGGAATTCGTGACGGGCAAGCTGCTCAACTGGACGCTGGGCAACTCGATCAACCGCGTCGTGATTCAGGTCGGGGTCGCCTACGGGAGCGATACCAACCTCGTGACACAGTTGCTTGGCAAGATTGCCTCGGAACATCCCGAGGTGATGAAGGAGCCGACTCCCAACGTCACCTTCGAGGCGTTCGGCGCGAGCACGCTCGACTTTGTCCTTCGCTGTTTCCTGCCTTCGCTGGAGCGGCGTTTAGCGACGATTCACGAGCTGCACTCCGAGATCGACCGGGTCTTCCGCGAGGCGGGAATTGAAATCGCCTTCCCGCAACAGGACCTGCATTTGCGGACCGTCGACGCGAAGGTGCTCGGTTCGCTAGGTCGCGAATCCGGAATTGGCTCCGCTCCGCTTGATGAGGCCAAGGGAACATTGACTTCGCCCGACGGCGTTACGGCGTCGGACGCTGACGCGGTAACCGACGCCAATTCTCGCAAGGTTGACGAGGGGCTCGCTTAGCTTGCTCGGGCGAACGCACTGGGAAGCAAGGTTCGCGATTTGACCTGCTTTCTCCGACAGGCCTATCATGCAGCGCGTATTCGGTCTCGCGGAGCGGTCGCTTCCAGCGGCCGCGACCACTGATCGTCTCGTTTTTCCATCCGATTCTGCCCCCGCGCGAAACTCCCCATGAAGCTTCTCAATTCCCTGCGCATGCTCATCGTCACGATTTGTGTGGTGGCGGGAGCCATGTCGTCCGTGTTCGCCGATGGTCCCGCCGACAACCGAACCGACGTCGTGCGTCGCTTGCCCAAACC
>JAGQPS010000425.1:2211-4063 GCA_020426595.1 Planctomycetales bacterium | reverse complement strand
TCGAATGCGAGTAAAGCCGACCAACACGGCGCGATCGAGATCTCGGCGACTTGCGAGGTCAACGCCGAGCTAGGTGGGAGCAACGCCCGAGTTTGCGGAGCGGGGGCGGTCAACAACACCGCATCGAAATCGTTCCAGCGTCGACCATCCTCGGCGATCAGACTCCAGCCGATGTCATGCCGCTCGAGGCCGACGATCCGAGCATTTCGCTCGACGACAAGTGGCTCCGCCAGCCACTTCGCGATGGCGGTCATCGTCGGCGTGCCCACGAATCGTCGAGAGGCATCAGAGGTGCCACGCCAGTCTCCATGTCGAGCGACCGCGATCTTGGCTTGCCACTCGGCACACACTCCCGCTTCCAGCCAACCCGTCACGGCCGACCGAAACGACGGATCGCTGACCGTAAAGTACTGAGCCCCGTGGTCGAATTCACCAACCCCATCGACTCGCCGAGTCGCCATGCGGCCACCCAAGCCTCGACTCTTATCGAACAGACAGACGCCTAGCCCAGCGGCTTGCAGTTGTCGGGCGCACACGAGCCCCGACAGACCGGCACCAACAATCGCGACACGTTGAATCGATGTTTGAGCCACGAAGGTTTCAATCCAGTAAAGGGAGACGCCGGTCGGACACACACAATCAACCGTGTGCCTTGCACCACAGCACCGTAGGCGCCGCGCGGAGTGACGAACAGAGAGGGGACCGAAATTGAGACCCCCTCGTCGCGCGAGCTCTTCATCGTAGTGAACGTGTTCGCACGCGAAGGCGCTAAGACGCAAAGGGGAGTTCAAACTGTCTGACTCTTGAACCTGTCGACTCGCCATGACACGAAATACGACGAGCGTCCAGAATGCCGCTTAGAATGACCCAGTACCTCGAATCGACATCAAAACCACTCGCGGCTTCGGCAACCCTGGCCGGCATTCCCTATCCTGATCCGACTCCCGCTCAGCAAGCGGACTGGGTGTTTCATGGATATGTCGCGATGATGATTGAGCTGCTTGGACTGTCCATTTTCCTGGTCTCTCTGATAGGGCTCTTCTCGATCGGCGCCCACGCGGCTTGGCGGCGCCAACGACGTCGCGGCGAGGTCGACTCGGCCTCGGAAGGTTGATGCGAGGCACCATTCGCTTGTGGGGCTAATCCGGTTACGATACGGGCTCAATTGCTTGCCTCATCCCGCGTTTTTCCCTCGCTCGTTGGTGTTGCGAAATCCGGGTGGGTCCTGACAAGGAGTCGGGCCGGGCAAGTCAATCGAAGCTCCGTGCCGAACATCGCGGGGCTTCGCATCTCATCGTCTTCCGCCTTGAGTTAGGACGGTCCCGTGAGTTCATGTCGTCGATGGTCGATTCGAATCGTGGCAGCCGGTTCGTTACTGAGTGCCTTTCTGGGCTGGTCGAATACGAATTTGGTCGCCCAAGAGGTCCAGGACCAATGGCACTTCACGACTCAGGAACCGGCCGACGACTGGTATGAATCCGAGTTCGACGCCGAGCAATGGCGGAGCGGCTTGGGCGGATTCGGAACTCGCGGGACACCCGGATCGCGAGTCGGCACGACTTGGAATGGCAGCGACATCTGGCTGCGCAAGACCTTCGTCCTAGAGTCGGTACCGGAGCAGGCCGCGCTGCTCATTCACCATGACGAGGAGGCCGAGGTCTATCTGAATGGTGAATTGATCGGTGAGTTCGAAGGCTACTTGCAGGACTATGATTTGATTGGGCTAGACGAGGACGTGGTAGCGCTGCTTCGTGAGGGGGAGAATCTCTTGGCCGTGCACTGCCACCAAACCAATGGCGGTCAGTTCATCGACGCGCATATCGTCGACGGACAGCATCGTCCCCAACTCCCT
>JAGQPS010000425.1:0-2113 GCA_020426595.1 Planctomycetales bacterium | reverse complement strand
AGGACTTACTTGGAGAATCTCAAGATCGGTACGGACGCGGCGACGGGAACGATCACGTTGCGACCCACCATCGGCGGAACCGAGCGGCCAGTTCGAGTCCGAGTGACCGTGCACGATGGAGCGGACGCGGTGTTGATCGAGGAGGGAAGCACCGAGGGACTCGTACTCAGCGTGCCGAAGCCAAAACTATGGTCGCCAGCGAGTCCGTTCCTGTATGGACTGACCGTCGAGCTCTTGGACGAGTCGGGCGCGGTGCTCGACGAAGTTCGGTCCTACGCCGGTATTCGGACCGTCGGCAAGGAGCGAGACGCGGACGGGCACTGGCGGTTCACGCTCAACGGGGAGCCGATCTTTCATTGGGGGCCGCTCGATCAAGGATGGTGGCCCGATGGCTTGCTGACGCCTCCGAGCGACGAGGCGATGCGGTTCGATATCGAGTGGCTCAAGGCCGCCGGCTTCAACATGATCCGCAAGCATATCAAGGTCGAGCCGCGCCGGTATTACTACCACTGCGATCGCTTGGGCATGTTGATGTGGCAAGATCAAGTCAGCGGCGGGCAAGGACCTCGTTGGACTCATCTCGAACCAGGCCCCGTCGACGCGCAGTGGCCGGCCGAGGCCCATGAGCAATACATGGTCGAACTCGAGCGCATGGTCGATACGCTCGAGAACCATCCTTGCATCGTCGTGTGGGTACCGTTCAACGAGGCCTGGGGGCAACACAGCACGGAAGAAGTCGGTCGCTGGATCGCGCGGCGCGATCCGACTCGCCTGGTCAACATCGCGAGTGGAGGCAACTTTTGGCCGGTCGGTGATGTCGTCGATGAGCACTCGTATCCGCACCCGAGTTTCCCTTTCGATCTCGGCGGTCGGGAGCGATACGAGCCGTTTATCAAGGTCGTCGGGGAGTTTGGTGGGCACGGTTACGCGGTGCCCGGACACTTGTGGGACGAGGACCGCGAGAACTGGGGTTACGGTGGATTGCCGCGTAACGAAGACGAGTATCGACTCCGTTACGTGGAGTCGTTGCGGATTCTCAACGAGCTCCGTGCGGCCGGGATCGCCGGCGCGGTCTACACGCAGACGACCGACGTCGAGGGAGAGGTCAATGGACTCATGACCTACGACCGCAAGATCATCAAGATTCCGGCTCGGGAACTCCGCTCGCTGCATCAGGTGTTGTTCGAGTAGCAACGCCATCGCGCGGTCGCACCGTTTGCTCCACGGTGCGAGACCGGCGAGCGGCCTGGCGGCAAGCAACGCCATCGAATCAAGCTGGGTGGGCGAGCCGCCGCGACTCGAAGGCCCGAGCTATTTCCCGGAACGCTTGGCGACTTTCGTGGGATCGGCGAAGGCCGCTTTGATCTCGGCGATCACCTCATGCGGCGCGCGTCGGAGCCGAGCAATCGATCGGCGCGGCGCGCCGGTCTCCTCGTAACGATCGGTCCACAGAATCAGCTCGATGAGGACCGGTAGCAGATCAAGCCCCTTGGTCGTCGGCCGATACGCGATGACTCGAGCATCGCTTTCCGACCGGTGGCTCTCCAGAATTCCGTGTTGCTGAAGCTTCTTGAGCCGGTCGGCCAGGATATTGCTCGCGATCTTCTCCGGCGACTCCTGGAAATCCTTGAACGTCGATCGCTGAAAAAGCAACACGTCTCGCAGTATCAGGAGCGTCCAGCGATCGCCCAGGATCTCCAGCGCGATGTTCACCGGGCAAGCGGATCGCCAAGATTGGGGTTGCGGTTCGGGCATGGTTCGGTCGTTCCACTGTCGGTATCACTTGCAAAATGCAATTGAATTCCGTACTGTGTTTTCGTTGTTAACCTCCCTGTTCGGACAGGGAGTTCGAGGTGGAGTGGTTAGCTGATCAACCGCTCCGCCCACGCGGCACCCTGGGTACGGAGCGACATCATGCAATCCAAGGACATTCTACTCCTTTCCAATCGAGCGAGCGTCAGTATGGTCTGGCCGTTGCTGGAAGATCTGCGCGACTCACCCCTGACGCAGCCTTCGGAACGGGGAGGCAATCACGCGATGTGGATCGCCGGTCACCTGCTCGTCTCGGACCATGGCTTTCAGGCGATGATGACGGGAGCCGAGCATGCGCGGC
>JAGQPS010000424.1 GCA_020426595.1 Planctomycetales bacterium | reverse complement strand
AGCTCGATCAGTCCCACTAATCTTGAGTCACAACCCGAGATTTTTGGAACACGTGACTCTCCCCCAACGGTCCTGGGTGGCGTGGGAAGCCGGTGAATGGGAGGAATTAGAGAACCCAGGCGAGAGCGTCAATAGCAACCGAAAGCGGCGAACCACAGTGATCGAAACAGCTTCGTGCGCTGTGCTTCAGCGGCGAGATCCTGGCAGCTCCCCAATCCGACGGCGCGAACGGGATACACTGAGCCGTCGGGCCGAGGCCCAAGATTGCCGACCGGCGCTCCGGATCGCCGAGCCCCGTCAAGACACCAACCGCCACCGAGGAGCTTTCACGATGACCACGGCTCGTCCCAACCTCTGGCGATGCGCGATCCCCTGGCCTCACTTGGCGGTGGTCCTCGCGGCGCTTGTAATGCCGTGCGCGGATCGGGTCTGGAGCCAAACCAACGACGAGGCGCCGGACGATTCCCGTCCCCCCAACATCGTGCTCATCATGATCGATGACCTCGGCAAGGAGTGGCTCGGCTGTTACGGAGCCGACGACATTGCCACGCCCCACTTCGATCAGTTAGCGGCCCGAGGCATGCGATTCGACAACGCCTATGCCATGCCGCAGTGCACTCCGACTCGTACCACGCTACTCACCGGCCGATACCCGTTTCACACCGGATGGGTCAATCATTGGGATGTCCCACGCTGGGGCGTCGCTTACTTCGATCCCAACGAGCCGGTCAATTACACGTTTGCTCGACCGCTGCGCGAACAGGGATATCGAACCTGCATCGCTGGCAAGTGGCAGATCAATGACTTTCGAATCGAGCCCAAAGTTCTCGACGAGCATGGCTTCGAGGATTGGTGTGTGTGGACAGGATATGAAACTGGCAACCCAGCGAGCGCGGAAAGATATCAAGATGCCTACATCCATACTCCTCGGGGAAGCGAGGCTCGGCTCGGTGTTTTTGGCCCGGATGCATATTGCGACTATCTCATCGACTTCATGAACCAACACCGGTCGGAGCCCTTTTGCCTTTATTACCCCATGGCCTTGACCCACACACCGCTGGTGGCGACGCCCGACGAGCCCCATGCCGAATCGCGAATCGAGAAGCACCGAGCGATGGTGCGATACGCCGATCGACTCATCGGCAGAATCGTTGCCGAGATCGACCGACTCGGACTGCGTGACCAAACCTACATCCTTGTCACGACGGACAATGGCTCGACCAATGGTATCGTCGGGTCACGGAATGGACGCCGCATCCCGGGAGCCAAAGCGCAGGAAAACGAGGCGGGAACCTGCATGCCGCTGATCGTGAGTGCTCCGTCCCGCGTCGCCGAGGGAAGCTCAACGGACGCCTTGGTCGACTTCACCGATCTGTTTCCCACATTCCTTGAGTTGGCCGAACATCCATCGGCGAGCGTATCGCGAGAGCGATATCAGATCGATGGTCACTCCTTCGCGCCAGTGCTCTCGGGAGCCGATCCGCGTGGGCCGCGCGATTGGATCCTATCGATGGGTCACGGTCCCGCGCGGTTGGACGAACAAGGTGTGCGCGGGCGAGACGACTTCGCGACTCGAGTCATGCGAGATCGCAGGTTCAAGGTCTGGGTGGACCGCGACCGGAGGATCGTTCGACTGCACGACTTGTCGGTTGACGAGCAAGAGCAAGACAACCTGCTGCCAAGCTCGGATCCGGAACACATCGCGGCCCTGGCCAAGTTCCAGACGGTCCTCGATTCGCTGCCCGAACGTGATGCGCGCCCGGCTTATCACCCCAGGGCGGCGAATCCCTGGGATCGCACGGACTCGCCGTAAAAACCACTCAGCGGCGAAGAGCCAAGCCCGCGAAGCAATCGAATCGATCAACTTCGCGGGGCCAGTGTTTCAGCTCCCCACGTCATCGGCGTCCTTGGCATGTTGACGCTGGAAACGGGCGTGCAGGTCGGCGACGATCTCGGGATGTTGCTCGGCGATATTCTTTGCCTCGGCCGGATCGTCGACCAGATTGAACAACTGCCAATCACTCGGACCAACAGGAGTCCCCGTCCCGTACTTCACGATTTTCCAATCGCCATATCGCAGTGCCCAACGGTTGGTCCGCGGACTCCAAATCCAATACAGCTCGCGAGGCTCGATTTCCTCGCCACGAATCAGCGGCTCCAGATCAACACCATCCCAAGCGATGGCCCGATCGGGTTCGTATCCAACGAGATTGGCCAACGTAGGGAACCAATCGACGATATGAACCGGTTCATCGATCACACGCGGCTCGAGCATGCCGGGCCAGTACGCGAAACCGGGAACGTGAATTCCACCTTCCCAAACGTCCGTCTTGGATCCTCGAAAGGGATGCGGCTGATTGAAGTCGGTGAGTTTCAAGTCATCGGGATACGCATTGCCTGGCCAGTTCCGTTGAGGTCCGTTATCCGACGAGAAAAGGATGAGCGTGTTGTCTCGCTGGGGTGATGCCTCGACCGCCGCCACGATTTCTCCCACGACGCTATCGAGATGATGGACGGCCGCGAGTAGCAATCGTTTCTCCGGATCGGGCTCTTGTTGAATCTTGCCGTCGGGATCATTGAACCACGGAATCTCGTCTTCGTTCAGCCAACGCGTTGGATCGTTGGGGTCGAGTTGCGTGGGACGGTCGACGAATTCGCCTCGCTCGTCCAAGGGCGTGTGCACCGAATGAAAGGGGATGTACAAGAAGTAGGGACTCTCGCGCTGCTCTTGAATCACGCGGATCGCCTCGGCTTTGACAAGGTCGGTGGCATGAGTCCCGTTTTCATCGCCTTCGATCGGTGATCCGTCCCGATGCCACGTTCGTTCAAACTGTCCGGGTCGGTATCGGTGGTCGTACATGCCGACCGCTCCCGAATAGGAGCCATAGCTGCTATCGAATCCGAATGCGTTGGGACGGTGTTCAAAATCGGATCCGAGGTGCCATTTGCCCGCCAGGTAAGTGTCGTAGCCGACCGCCTTGAACATCGTCGCGAGCGTCGGCGTCCCGAGTGGAATCGCGGGGTCGTTGGTGGCCGCCAAGGCGACTCGACCGAAGCGACCAGGATAACGTCCCGTCATCAGCGCGACTCGAGTCGGTGTGCATTGCGGCATGACATAGTGCTGCCCGAACGTAATGCCTCCCGCCGCGAGCCGATCGAGGTTGGGACTGTAAACGCTCGAGTTATTCCAGCCGATATCGGCCCAACCTTGATCGTCGGTCAGGATCAGGATCACGTTGGGGCGTTCGACCGCGCGCAGCCCCGTCCCCAAACCGCTCCACACGCCGACGAGTAGGATCAACAGACGACTGGCGACTCGGATACCTCTCATTGCACTTGTCCTCTCGGTGACGATGCGAAAACCTGCCGCTAACCGGTCGACCTTGCGACGAAACGCGTTGCCCATTGAATCTCCTCGGTTAAATCCGAGGATCCATTGTGACCGAGCGCGTTCCCCGGCAAAACCCATGGCGATCGCCCACCACAAATCGCGGAGACGTTCTCCGTCAGCGCGATCCTTGGCAAACCGGTCTTGGGCAATCGTGTCGTTGGCAACACGTTGTCACTTCACGCGTCATCCCGACTCTTGCGGAACGCGCTCGCGAGTCCTACCGTACATATCAGGAAACCGCGAGTTGGTTCACCGAGACGCGGATCGCGCATCGTCACCAGCAGCTCCATTTCCAAACGCAGGCCATTTTTCGATTCCCTGATGTCGTTCTTGGGAGGTCGTCATGGCGCCGCGTTTTTCTTCCTGGCCGATCGGTGGCTCTCGGTTCCCGTCGTTGCTCAAGTTGTTGAGGCGTCGGCATTCACGTCGACAAGCGACTCACCTCCCGAGTCGCGCGCGGGCTTGGCGATTGACTGCGCCGGAATTGGTCTCGACGGTTCGCTACACGCCTCTCGTACCGGTCGCGGTGGCGACTTTGCTGGGTCATGCGGCGTCCGCTTGGGCGATTCCGTCGATCGGCGCCGGCGCTTTCACGCTACTGGCGCTCGTCGCCGGCTGGCTCGTCACGGGGATTGTCTCGCCGCGGCCGGGGCGTGTTCACCTGCGTCTTGGGTTGCTGTTGGCGATTTGTTT
>JAGQPS010000423.1 GCA_020426595.1 Planctomycetales bacterium | reverse complement strand
AGAAGATTCGTCGCCGTCCGTACGCGGTCGTGCTGCTCGACGAGATCGAGAAGGCCCACCCCGACATCTTCAACATGCTGTTACAGGTGATGGAAGAAGGCCGACTCACCGACAGCTTTGGACGCAACGTCGACTTCCGCAACGTGATCTTGATCATGACCACCAACGCGGGTGCTCACGCGATCAAGAACGAATCGACGTTCGGTCTGCCAGGCGCTGGTGAGGACGAGTCGTTCGAGGGCATGAAGAAGCGCGTGATGGATGAGATCGAAAAGGTCTTCCGTCCCGAATTCCTCAACCGCTTGGACGATGTCATCATCTTCCGTCACCTGACCCGAGAGGACCTCAAGAGCGTGGTCGATCTCGAGCTGTCGAAGATTCGCGAGCGTTTGCGGGACCGTGGCTACGCACTCGAACTGACCGAGGACGCCAAGGAGTTCCTGATCCGCAAGGGAACGAATCTCGACATGGGCGCTCGACCGTTGCGTCGGTCGCTCGAGAACTTCGTCGAGGATCCGCTGGCCGAGGAATTGCTGCAAGGAAGCTTCCAAGGCATGAACAAGATCGTCGTCGAGGCGGTCAAGAACGACGACGGCAAGGTCAAGCACTTGCGGTTCGCCGGCGAGTTCGAGGCCCCGGCCGAAACCGTTCCGCCCGATGACGGCGGAGCGAGCGATGGCGGTGAAGCCGCGGTCAGCTAGACCGCGCGACTCATTGAGTCAACCCACAAGCCCGTGTGATCCACCAACGGTGAATCGCACGGGCTTTTTTCGTTGGCGTGGCGGTCGCATGCCTATTCGTGCCGGAGGATCTTCTCCACGAAGAACTCTCGTCGGCGGCGCTGTCCGTAGGGTGATTCTCCGGCTCCATGGCCGCCTCCGGGAATGAAGAGCAACTCGAAGTCCTTGTCCGCCTTGATCAACGCATCGACGACCTGCAAGGTGCTCGCCGGATCCACATTGCGATCGAGCTCACCCACGCTCAGTAGCAGATCGCCCTCAAGTCGATGAGCCTGGGTCACGTTGGATTGATCCTCGTAGTGAGGTCCGATGGGCCAACCCATCCACAGCTCGTTCCACCAAATCTTGTCCATGCGGTTGTCATGGCAGCCGCAGTCGGCCGCGGCGACCTTGTAGAAATCGCCATGAGCCAGCAAGGCTCGCAGCGCGCTTTGGCCTCCCGCCGATCCGCCGTAGATGCCGACGCGATCGAGATTCAAATAGTCGTATTGCCGCTGGGCGGCTTGCATCCACGCAATGCGATCCGGGAAACCCGAATCGCCCAGGTTTCGCCAACAGACGTCGTGAAAGGCCTTGCTCCGCCAATTCGTCCCCATGCCGTCCATCCGCACGATGACGAACCCGAGTTCCGCCATTTCCTGGCCGTAATGGAATGGGCTAAACGCCTTGGGGACGAAGGCTCCTTGCGGTCCCGCGTAGATCACTTCGATCACCGGCCATTGCTGAGCGGGATCGAAATGGGTCGGTCGCATGATCACGCCATGAATCGGAGTCGTCCCATCGCGCCCGGCCGCCACGAACCGCTCGGGCATCCGCCAACCCGTGGCCAACAAACGCGAAACATCCGCGGTTTCCAGTTCGACCACACGTTCACCCGTCTCGACTCGGCGCAGCTCATGGACGGGGGGCGAGTCCACTCGGCTCCAACGATCGATCAACCATTGGCCGTTTGGCGAGAAGGTCACCTCGTGGGTTCCGTTGGCCTGGGTCAACGCGGTGAGCTCCGTCCCCTCCCAATTCACACGCACCCAATGCTCGTAGTACGGGTCTTGCTCGGGATAGAAACCGACGACCTTGAGCAGCATCGTGCGAGCTTGCTCGTCGACCTCGACCACTTCCTTGACCACCCAGTCCCCTTGTGTGATCGCCCCAAGCAACTGGCCCGTGCGTGAATCAAAGCGATACAAGTGATTCCAGCCCGATCGCTCCGACATCCACAACAATTCGTTCGTGGCGTCGACGTAGCGCAGGAAATGCTTCTGCGCGTAGTCGATAAACGTGGGACTCGCCTCCTCCAACAAGGTCGCCGCTTCGCCCGTCGAGCCATCCACGGCGATTACCCGTAGGACTTGATGCCCGCGCTGGTTGAACTCGAAGAGGAAACGGCTCGAGTCCGGCAACCAGTGATAGTTCGACAACGACCATTGATTGGCGTAGAGCGAGGGATCGATCGTGAGCGACTGTCGCGAATCAACCAACAACAAGGCCAGCGTACGCTGAGGCAACTCGTCGCCCGGCTTGGCATAGTCGAGTGGATGGAGCTTCGGTTGAAGCTGGTCGCTCGGACTCGACTCGATGAGGTGAATCCGACGCGTTTCGACCTCTCGAGTTTTCACGGCGATCGCCCGGCTCGAATCGGGAGCCCAAATGAGGCGTTCCGAGTAGCCCTCGCCGGCGACACCATCGGTCGTCAGCGCGAACTCCTCACCCGAGTCGCGACGGCGGAGCCAAACATTGTGGTCCCGCACGCTTGCTTCCCATTGGCCATCGGGACTCTGGGCACCCCAGCGACCAGGACCACTGTAACGCGGCCGCCGACCTCGTCGTGAGTCGGTGTTGTCGGTGGGTTCCGGAGCCGCCGCCGGAGCATCGATCACCTCGAGCTGCTTGGTCGCTTCATCCCAGCGGTACCAGGCGTCGCCCGCCTTGAACTCCAACCGCGACTCGTTCCAACGCAATGATTCAAGTGGCAGGGCATTCGCCGCATGCGGATTGCCCGTCGTTTCGGTGAGCGCCATCGCGAGTTGGCCGTGATCGAACGCCAAGTCCCGAGCGGCCTCGCTGGCATTCACTCGCACGAACTCCCATTCGCTTGGCGCCGTCGCCACCCGGTACCAGAACTCATCGTCTCCCAACCATTGCGGCTCGACCCGAGCTCGGAACACCGTGTTGGCGGTGAGGCCGCGAAGCTGTTCACTCCGTTCGAAGTCCGCGCTCGTGCCTTGAGCGAGCAAGGGCGAAGCGACACAGCTCAGTATCAACCACGCCAGACCGAGGCCGACTAGCCACGCGCGATGACCTGGCGACGAACCGAGTTGAAACCGTTGGGAGCGAGACATGAGGCGATCCAATGCGGTGCTTCGTGAAGGCGGAAGCGAGACGTGCTCGTGGTGGTTCCCCGCGCACGAATCCTGAAAACCGTGATCGAGACAGTTTAGTCAAACGGGGCGGAGTCCAATGCGGAACGAGCCGAGATCGGTGGGGACCAACCGAAGACCCTGGGATATCCGGCTGGCTCCTCTTGCTTCGCATCGACGCGGCGATCGCTAGAATGGGGCGTTGGTCGTGAGCGGCCACATCGGCCCGCGATGTCTCTTTGTCGGAGGTGAGTCAGGATGAAGGTGCGAAGTATCGAGTCGGTACCGACTCAGGAAGTCGATATGCCGGGGGCGACCGGCTGCCAAGTGCAGTGGTTGATTGGTGAAAAGGATGGTGCCCCCAATTTCGCGATGCGACGCTTCATGGTCGCTCCTGGTGGCCACACGCCTCGTCATCACCATCCGTATGAACATGAGGTCTTCGTGCTTTCCGGACATGGAGAGGTGATCGAGAACGACGCGCCTCATCCCATCGGTCCCGGCGATGTGATTTTGGTGTCGCCCGACGAGGTGCATCAGTTTCGCAATACCGGCGCCGAGCCGATGCAGTTCCTATGTCTCATCCCCAACAGCGCGGCCGGCCAGAACGTGACGGTTGTCCCCGAATGTGGAATCGAGAACTGAAGCATGAGTGACGCGTCGTCGGCAAGCGCGCGTGTCGCGGAGCTCTCCGAGTTGCTGCGGTACCACGACCGCAAGTACTACGTCGAGGCTCGACCAGAGATCACCGATCTCGAGTACGACCGCTTGATGAAGGAGCTCCAGCAGCTCGAGCGCGACCATCCCGAATTGGCCACGCCGGACAGCCCGACTCAGCGAGTCGGCGACGCTCCCGTGCCTCACCTGGAACAGGCCGCGCATCGCATCCCCATGCTCTCGATCGAGAACGTCTACGACGAAGACGAACTCAAGGCGTATGGCGAGCGCATCGCGGGAGAGCTGGAAGGTGAAGGCGTCGGCTGGGTCGTCGAACTCA
>JAGQPS010000422.1 GCA_020426595.1 Planctomycetales bacterium | reverse complement strand
TTTGAATTGATTGGCCTGGCGCTGCGTGAAAAACGCAACTTCAAAACTTGCGTTTCGGGGCTAGGGAGCGGAGGCACTCACGATCCACTTCGGGGTTCGAGTCGTGGGGCAACGGTTGACATGCTCGGCGAGTCCGACGGTTCGCACAAGGAACCCCACTTGCTCCAACAGGTAGGGAACGAGAGCAAGGGATCGAGGGCACGAGAGCGGCAACTCGTCGACTTCCGCCTGCCATTCACCTCGCCAGCCGTCTCGGTCAAACAGGCCATCGATGACGATCAATCGCCCCCCAGGTTTCAGCCAGGAGAGCCAGTTGCGAAACGCGGCAAGTGGATCATACAACCCGTTCGTGACGAGCCGTCCAGCGATCAGATCAAACGAACCGGGAGCGAAATGGTCGCGGTCATCGTCGTGATCGCAGAACCCGACTCGCAACGAGACTTCACCAACATCGGTTCGATGTCGTAGCTGGTCGAGCATGGCGGGGCACGCTTCAAGCGCTGAAAGTCGAAGCGGACCGAGACGACACAGGATCTGACAAAGCGCTCCCGTCCCCGCGCCGACATCCAGCACCTCGGCGTTGGGCGCCAAGTGGACAAGCGGCGAGAGATCGGCCAACCACGCCTCCACTTCCTCGGGCTCCACCGTGCCCATCATGCGGTGATACTCGTCGGCTCCCTGGGACGAATAAAGTCGCCGCAGTCGTTCGCGTTGCTGGGGCTGTTCCGATCGCCAGGTCATGTTTTGCCACTCCTCCCAATTTCGCGATTCGCCCACCTGGACCCTGTTGGAGCGCCCGCCCGTTGTCGCCGTACTCAAGACGCCTTAGTCTAACCGAGCCTACGAGTGTCGCTTGGCCCTGCACGCCTCGAACCCATGCGTGACGTGTCGGGGAACGGGCGACGGCTTGGCGAACTCCGAACCCGGCATGACGCCAGGGGACGGGCGATGGGTACATGAGTTGATAAGTCGTGGAGTGGTCCTTTGATTGATGTACGTCGGCTGTTGGAAACGTTACCCGAGGACATTTCACGGCGCGTTCGCGCGGAGGCCGGTTATTTGGTCTCCGAGGCCTTCTTCGAGAATCTCGTGGAAGGGGAGGAGGATATTCGAGCCGAAGTCGGAACCGAGGAAGATGTCTATCGCGTGTCGATTCTGGCTCCTCACGGCAATTACGTCTTCCATAAGTGCTCGTGCCAAGGCGAGGTGACCAAGAAGGTCTGCGCTCACGTCTTGGCGCTCGTGTTGTACCTCAACGGCGCGCGGGAGATGCTCCAGTCCGTGGACGAAGAGGATGGGATGGATGCCGATGACTGGGAGATCACCCCGGTCTTGCAAGTGGCCGCCCATGACGCGGACCCCGTCCATGATCCAATCGTTCCGATGCCGTTGCCATGGCTCAAGGATTCGACCCAGCGCACTCCGGAACGATTCGTGCCGAGGCGTTTGCCCGCCAGTCCGCGAGCACGACTGGAACGCCAACAACAAAATAAACAACTCTGCTTCGCCATCGATCTTGGCTTGAGCCGAGAAGCCAAGTTGCTCGTGCTCGTTCCCATGTGGGCGACGGGCGTGAACCAAGCGGGCGAGGTTGAGTATCAACGGGTCGAGATCCGATTCGATACGCTGAACTATCTGTACGACCTCAATGATCAAGTCCAGATTAACGAGCTACAAAACCTGACCGTCCTGGCTACGGACGAGTGGCAGGTGTCGGACGCCTTGCGGTCGCGGATTTCTTGGAAGGAATATTCCCCACGCACCGGACAGGGTGAGGCTGTATTCGCGGCGTTCGTGGTGTCGCCGCGCGATCAAGACGCCGCGGTGCTCCGACTCATCTCCAAGAACAAGCTGGCTTGGCGGACCGGCCGCGCCAACGGCGACCACGACGTGCGGCAACTCCCGCCGAGAAGTTACACGACAGGCGAGTTTCGTTACCGCGTCGCGACCGACGAGACGAGTGGCGAGTGGATCATGACGCCGGTCGTGATTCGCTCCGACGGCCAAGAGGTCGCTCTGCGTGATGCCCTGTATGTTTCGGCGTCGGGAGGCATTCTTTGGACCGACGGTTGGACCGGTAACCTGGGAATGGAAATGGGGCCGTGGCTCGCGATGGCCTACGATTTCGGTGAAGTGCGAGTCGCCCCCGACGAGCAACAAGCGGCCATGGGTTATTGGCAACTAACGCCGCTGGCCGGCGCGATCGACTGGCCTGTCGCCGCCGAGCCCCAATCCGTGGTCAGGTGTGGTGACGGAGTCATCGTGCTCCGACGCCACGAAACTCGTCCTGATATCTGGGAAGTTCGCCTCGGTGTTCGCTACGGCGACAGTGTGCTCGAGTTTCCTCGAGATCAATATGCCGTCGTGTTCGACGACAATGCCAACGCTCTTCCTCGCGACTGGATCCGGGAACAAGAGGAACAGAATCGCGTGGCGAAGGCGCTGGCGTGCGGCCCCATCGCTTGGCTCGACACCGATTCGCATTCCGCATGGAGTTTCGTGGGCACGGTGAGCGACGAGGACGGAGTCGTCGCCGAATGCCCCAGTCGAGACTTGATCGAGTTTTGCTTGCGCATGGCTCCGATTTGCGAAGTGCTCCTCGACGGCCGAGCGGTAAAGTCGCGAGGGAATATCCGAATCGAGGTTGAGTCGGGAATCGATTGGCTGGACGTCTCCGGGCAACTCAGCTTCGACGGAGATACCTCCGGCGACGCGACGGCGCGGCTGCCGGAACTCCTCGCCGCCGCCCGGCGTGGCGATAGCCTGGTCCGGCTGTCCGATGGATCGATGGGTGTGATTCCGGACGAAGCGATCGAGCGACTCAAACGATTGGTCGACAGCCTCCCGGAGGGATCGACGACAGCCGACGAACAAGGAACGATGCGCTTCGCCAGATCGCAAGCGCTGTTGCTCGATGCGTT
Source organism: Planctomycetales bacterium (assembly GCA_020426595.1). Lineage (GTDB taxonomy): Bacteria > Planctomycetota > Planctomycetia > Pirellulales > Pirellulaceae > UBA11682. Next base: position 1,177 of record JAGQPS010000422.1, on the reverse strand, counting down.
GCTGGCCGCCGAAAGTATCGACGCGAAGTTCGATGCGTCGTTCTCCAAGTTGCTCAAGTCGCTCAGGAACGTCCGAGGCATCAAACCGAGCAAACCAGCGAGAAGCTTCCAGGGGGAGCTGCGGGAATATCAACAGGCGGGACTGGGCTGGTTCAAGTTTCTCAACCAATTCCGATTTGGCGGATGCCTCGCCGACGAAATGGGGCTCGGCAAGACCGTGCAAGTCTTGTCGCTGTTGGAACACCGCCGCCTCGCTCGGGCCAAGGACGATTCGATCGGTCCTTCCATCGTCGTCGTGCCCAAGAGTCTGCTTTTCAACTGGCAGGCGGAGGCGGCGCGGTTCGCTCCAAGACTCAGGACTCATATCTCGGCGGGAATCGATCGTAAGGAATGGTTTTCGCGCTTCGACGAATTCGATCTCATCATCACGACTTATCCGACCTTGGTGCGGGATATTCCCGAGCTGGTGGAGCGGCGATTCGATTACGCGATTCTCGATGAAGCGCAAGCGATCAAGAACCCGCAGACCCAAGCCTCCAAGGCATGCCGCTTGCTCCGCGCCGAACATCGTCTCGCGTTGACCGGAACGCCCATCGAGAATCACTTGGGCGAGTTGTGGAGTCTGTTCGAGTTCCTCAATCCCGGCATGTTGGGACGGTCCAAGCAGTTCGCCCAGGCGACTCGCAATCCAACGGCCGAGTCGGTCGAGCTCATCACGCGCGCGGTGAGTCCATTCATCTTGCGTCGCACGAAACAACAAGTGTTGCCCGATCTGCCCGACAAGGTGCAGGAGTCGCTCTACTGCGAACTCGGTGTCAAGCAACGCAAGCTCTACAACGAGTTGCGCGATCATTACCGCAAGTTGCTGACCGACTCGGTCGCGCGCAAGGGTCTCAACAAGAGCAAGCTCGTCGTGCTCGAGGCCTTGTTGCGTTTGAGGCAGGCCGCCTGTCATCCGGGACTGATCAGCGCTAAACACGCTAAGTTGGATTCAGCGAAGTTCGACGAGCTGCTCGGGCATCTCCCTGAGATCATCGAAGGGGGACACAAGGCGATCATCTTCAGCCAGTTCACCTCGCTATTGGCCCTGCTGCAAAAGCGACTCAAGGCCGCCGGGTATCGCTGGGCCTATCTCGACGGACAAACCAATGATCGACAAGCCGTCGTGCACAAGTTT
>JAGQPS010000421.1 GCA_020426595.1 Planctomycetales bacterium | reverse complement strand
AACCGGGCGACTCCGCCAAGACTCGCTTTCACGGAGTGAAAGCCGACACTGGCGTCACGCCGCCAAAAGGCAACGTGCGGAAACAAGGAACCGGGACCGAGGCTCGGCCGATTCGCTCGGCACCCCACACGAGCAGGAGCTCCCGGATGCCGCAGGCCTCCAAAGCCCAACTCGACGCGCCATCATCCTTGCTTCTCTAGCCCGCCTACTGCCTTCTGCTTGAAACTCGAACTAGGCTTGGTATCCTGGCGCATGCCGTGAAGCTAGGAGGATTGCGTCGAAGCTAACGACGACGCAGGGCTCGCACTCACGGAAAAGTCGCCTACGCCGTCCGAGCCGTATCTCGGATGCGACTTTCACTCGTGGCCTTGTTTGAGGGACGTTTTTCATGAGACGACGGCTGGCAAGTTGTCTGGTAATGGGACTGGCGCCAATGTTGGTGGCCTTCTCCGGCGGGGAAGCCGGGGCGAACTGGAGCTGGCACGGATCGTGGGGGTCCAGTGGCGGTTCGAGTGGTGGCTCGAGCGGTGGTTCGAGCGGCGGCTATTACAGCTCGGGCGGTTCCAGTGGTGGTTATTACAGTTCGGGCGGAAGCTCCGGCGGCAGCTCGGGTCACACCGGCCCGGTCCGTCGATTGGTGCACCGCATCGGCGATCGACTCAGCAGCTGGGGTAGCTCCGGCGGCAGCAGCGGTGGCTACTACAGCTCCGGTGGCTCGAGCGGTCACTCCAGCAGTGGCGGCAGCTATCGCACCTACCGCGTCTACAGCTCGCATGGTTCGAGTGGTGGATCGAGCGGCGGAAGCAGCGGCGGCGTCTACAGCTCGCACGGTTCGAGCGGTGGCAGCAGCGGCGGTTACAGCGCGGCTCCCGCGGCCGGCGCCTACTACAGCAGCGCATCGCGTTCGACCAGTCGCGTGCGCATCGACGACGAGATGCTCGCTCAAGGCGATGCGTACCTCGAAGTCGCCGTGCCGGACTCGGCCGTCGTGTACGTCAATGGACGTCGCACCTCGACTCCCGGTGAACTGCGTCGCTACGTGTCGCGCGACCTCGAAGCGGGTCGTTCGTACTCGTACGAAGTGCGAGCCGAATACGAAGTGAACGGCGAGACCTTGGCTCAAACCAAGTTGATCGAGTTGTCGGCCGGCATGCAAAAGGAAGTCGACTTCGACTTCGCCGCCGCCGTCGCTCCGGTCACCACGCTGACCCTTGATGTTCCGGCCGACGCCACCGTGACGCTTGGTGGAGTCGAAACCGCCGCGACCGGTTCGGTCCGCATCTTCTCGACCAGCAAGCTCTCGGCGGGCGACAACTGGAGCGACTACAAGGTCGAAGTCTCGATCGAGCGCGACGGTCGCACGATCCGCCAAGAGAAGGTGATCAACCTGTCGGCCGGAGCGAGCGAGCAACTCGCGTTCGACTTCGGTGACAACGCCCGACTCGCCAGCCGCGAGTAACCATCGGCGACGCGGAACACTGAGCGACCACGACACGTCTCGTGCCGAGTCGCTCACCGCTCATCCTACAGAACCCTTTCGTTCGGCTTGCCGGGCGAAAGGGTTTTTCTTTGGGCCTCGGTTGGACGATGCTACCTTCGGTCCGACCGTGTTTCGGCCCCTGGGTGCTGGCCCTCTTTCCCGCACCTCCTTCCGCAGTTCTCCACTTTGCGCGTTCGGGAGAATCCGACATGGCGACCGGCGAGGCGACTCGAAGGCCCGCGGCCTCAAGCCCAGCGAAAGGCGGCCCAACAACAGGCGGCCCAGCGACGGGGAACGCGGTGACTTGGAGCCCAGGGCGCAGGCGGCTGGTCAGCGTCTTGGTGCTACTCCACTGCCTGGCGATCTTCTCCTCCCCGATGGCCGGTCCGCCTCCCGCCAGCGATTTGTCGCGCTGGATCGAAGGCTGGTTCGATCCGTATCTGCGAGCCGGTTTTCTCAACCACGGCTACCGCTTCTTCGCGCCCAACCCGGGCCCGAGCCACCTAGTCCGCTACGAAGTGACCCACGCCGATGGCCGTGTCGAGAGCCACCGGTTTCCCAGTACCGACGAACAATGGCCGCGACTCTACTACCACCGGCATTTCATGGTGGCCGAACGAGTCAACCAACTGGTGAGCCTACCCGCGGCCGAGGAATGGGCGGTCGAGCTCCGAGACCGCCGCGCGTTGGTGGATGAATTGATGCGAGCCGGACACGGCGAGTTGGCCAAGGAAGCCGAACAACAAATCGAGGCGTCGCGAGCGGGTTACGAGGAGCAGCTCATGCTCCGCGACGAACTGCTGCACGGTATCGCCGAGTATTTCTTGCGCTATCACGACGCCCAGTCGATCAAGGTCTATTCGGTTCGCCATCCGCTGCCGAGCCCCTTGGATGTGCGCGCGGGAGCCAAGCTGGACGATCCCGCTTCGTATCTCGAACGGTTGGTCTATCAACTGCCGGAGGTGCAGGAGCTGCCCCTCGAATCGCTCGAGGAGATCACGCCATGATTTCCGCCGCATGGGCCGCTGCCCGCCAATGGTTCGTCGATGCCTGGCGGGGCTGGGAGGAGTTCTGGTTCAAGCCGTCGGACCCGGCGACGCTGAGTCTGATCCGAGTCCTCGCGGGCGCGATGCTCGTCTACACGCATCTCGTTTGGACGATCGGACTCGATCGCTTCCTCTCGGCCGATTCGATGCTCTCGGTCGACTTCGTGCGGCACTATCACGGCACGTCGTGGGCTTGGAGTTACCTCTATTACGTACCTGCGGGAGTGCCGCTGTGGATCGTGCATGGACTCGGTCTGCTCGTGCTGATCGCGTTTTGGGTTGGCTTCAAGACACGAGTCACGGGGATCCTCGCGGCGCTGATCACGATCGCGTATGTCAATCGAGTCCCCGCGGCGTTGTTTGGTCTCGATCAGATCAATTCGTTTCTCGCGATGTACCTGGCGGTTGGCCCAAGCGGCGCGTACTACAGCGTCGATCGATGGCTCGAACGACGCCGGACGGGAATCGGCAAGCGCGGCCCGCTCCCGGTGTCGGCGACGCCCGGAGCGACGGTTTCGATTCGGCTGATTCAGTTGCACATGTGTTTGGTGTACTTGTTCGCCGGAGTCGGCAAGTTGCAGGGGGAATCGTGGTGGAACGGCGAGGCGTTTTGGGGAGCGGTGGCGAACCGCGAGTATCAAACGCTCGACCTCACCTGGCTCGCGTCGTACCCGTTCATCATCGCCGCGCTGACTCACATCACGGTGTTTTGGGAAGTGAGCTATTCGGCGCTCGTGTGGTTTCGTCTCACGCGTCCCTTCATCGTCGTCGTCTCGATCCCGCTGCACCTCGGCATCGCGTTCGGCATGGGCATGATCACGTTCGGCCTGATCATGATCGTGGGCAACATGGCGTTCCTCGCCCCGAGTGTCGTGCACTCCATCCTCGGCCGTTTCGGCTTGGACGAACCGGCGCGGGAGGCCTGACGCCTGCTGCCGCCGAGCCATCGCCCTAAAGCAAAAGCGATCGCCCGTCGACGATTTTCCCTTGAGGCCTCGTGGCGCGACCACCGCCAACATCTCCGAGGCCCCAACCGACTAACTCCGCCAAGGCGTGCTTTCACGGAGTGAAAGCCGACACTGTCGACACCCCGCCCAACGGCAACGTGCGGTAACAGAAAATTGCGAGCGATCCAAACGCGACGCCCCGCGAAACAAGCCGCAAGAGTGTCGGCTTTCGCTCCCCGAAAGCACGCCCCCCCGCGGCCCCCACCTCGAACCGCCACCGCCATCATCCCTCCGCCTCCACCCCGCACGCCAATCCCCGCCACCCTCATCACTCCGCCTCCCTCCGCTCTACTTTCTACTCACTACTTTCTACTCACTTTTCTTCTCACTACTCTCTCCCGCCGCTCGGTCATGCCACAATGGTTGCTGGTGTTGGACCGGGGTTTTAGCGAGCGAGGTGACTGATGACGGTGCGGAGCCTGAGTCTGCTACGAGCGGGACTGTTGTTGATGATGTGCTTGGGCGGTTTGGCCCGCACGACCGTGGCTCAGGATTGGGCCCGCTTCCGAGGCCCGAATGGAAACGGAGTCGTCGCGGACGTCACGTTCCCGGTGACTTGGAACGAGGACGACTA
>JAGQPS010000420.1 GCA_020426595.1 Planctomycetales bacterium | reverse complement strand
CACCCACACTTCCGTCCAACTCCAACCGTGAAAGCTCAACATCTAAGGGGCTTAGCCAACGTTGGTTCGACCTTTTTGCATCAGGAACATCGATTGCGTGGGCACGAATCAGAATCCGCCGGACTCAATTCAACAGTCCGGCAAGCAAGGGATTCTTCAGCTTCACGAACGACGCGGGGACTCGCCGCATCGTCGATGGTTCCCGCCGGTCACATCCACCACGGCGCGGCACCAGAGCAAGAGCTGGGAGCAACTCGATCGGCGCGCGAGGCATTCCTCGGCGGTGCGCTCGCTTGAGGCACGCGGCCCAGGGTGACGCTGAGTGCGATCGCGCCACGGGGTGCTTGGCCCCAAACCGGGCATCGATTCGATTCAGGAAAGCGAGCGTGAAATGGAGACATCGGGTACGTCGACCGATCTTTATCAGCTGACCATGGCCCAAGGGTATTTCCGGCAAGGCTGGGCCGATCGACGAGCGGTGTTTCACTGGACCTATCGAAGAGCTCCGTTCGGAGGCGGTGGCCTGCTTACTTGTGGCCTCGAGACGCTGCTTGAGTTGCTTGAGTGTTGGCGATTCTCGCGGGAAGACATCGCCTACCTGGCTGGACTGCACGCGGCTGACGGGTCTCGACTGTTTCACGACGACTTCTTGGACTGGCTTGGTCAACAGCGTTGGACGGGGGATCTGGATGCGATGCCGGAAGGGACCTGGGCTCTGCCGCGAACGCCTTTGGTCCGCGTGACGGCGAGTCTGGTTCAAGCACAGATCGTCGAGACGATGCTGCTCACCGTGCTTAATTTCCAATCACTCATCGCCACCAAGGCGGCTCGAATCGTCAAGGCGGCCGACGGCGACGAAGTGTTGGAGTTTGGTTTGCGACGCGCTCAAGGACTCGATGGCGGACTCTCGGCGAGTCGAGCCGCGTATATCGGAGGGTGTCACGCGACGAGTAATGTCGAGGCGGGGCGACGGTATGCCATCCCTGTCCGCGGAACTCACGCCCACTCCTGGGTCATGGCCTTCGAGGATGAACGCGACGCCTTCACTCGCTACAGCGACTCGCTTTCGAACAACGTCGTGTTGCTGGTGGATACCTACGATACGGTCGTGGGAGTCGAGCATGCCATCGAGATTGGCCTCGCCATGCGAGCTCGCGGGGAGCGGTTGCTCGGCATCCGGCTCGACTCCGGAGACCTGGCCGCGTTGTCCCACCAGGCCCGCGCGATGCTTGACGCGGCGGGGCTCGATCAAGTTCGGATCGTCGCGAGTAGTGACCTCGACGAGTATTCGATTCGACGTCTGAAAGAGCAGCAAGCTCCGATCGACGTGTGGGGAGTCGGGACGCGAATGGTGACCGCCTACGATCAGCCGGCTCTCGGCGGCGTCTACAAGTTGGGGGCGATCGCCGACGACCGGGGAACGCTCCAACCGCGTCTGAAACGTTCGGACGATCCTATCAAGGTCTCGGATCCCGGCGCGGTCGGTGTCTCACGGGTTACAACGTCCGAGGGTTGGATCGGCGACGTTATTCACTCGGCCGACGAGCCGGTGGGGCCCGAGGAGCTTGCCGAGATCTGGCCTGGTCTCGACGCATCGGCTTGTCTTGAACCACTGCTGCGCCCGATCATGCGTGGCGGCCGGCGCGTGGTGGCAAGGGAATCGATGGTCGAGATACGGGAGCGAGCCCAACGAACCATGGCTCAACTCGATCCGCTCGCCACCGCTGCGGACTCGAGGGTTCCCGAAGTAACATGGACGGGGTCCTTGTCTCGGCTCAAAGCCAAGTTACTGAGTCGGTAGGTGGGTTCAAGGAATGGGACGGACCGGAGTCGTTCGGAGTCGATCGCATGAGATTGGTCAAGGTAGCCGCCGCGGTACTCAATCAAACGCCACTTGATTGGGAGGGAAACGCGCGGCGAATTCGAGCGGCGATCGCTTCGGCCCGGGAGCAAGGGGCGACCGTGCTTTGTTTGCCTGAGCTTTGCATTACCGGCTATGGGTGCGAGGACGCTTTTCATGCCTCGGAAGTCCGTCGGACCGCGACGGACTTGCTGTTTGAGTTGGTCGCCGAAACCGAGGGGCTTGTCGTTTCGTTTGGCTTGCCAGTGATGGTCGCCGGAGGCCTGTTTAACGCCGTCGCGGTCGCCGTGGACGGAAGGCTCGAGGGACTGGTCGCCAAGCAGCATTTGGCGGGAGACGGCATTCACTACGAGCCACGCTGGTTCAAGCCTTGGCCGGCGGGAGTCGTCGAGAGGGTCGAGCTCCGCTGTGATGACGCGTACCCCATTGGCGACTTGATGTTCGAATGCGGTGACGTGCGGATCGGCTTCGAAATCTGTGAGGACGCTTGGGTGGGCGAGCGACCGGGAGCGCGGCAGGCGGCTCGCGGAGTCGACTTGATCCTCAATCCGAGCGCGAGCCATTTCGCGTTTGGCAAGCACGAGATTCGACGTCGGTTCATTCTGGAAGGAACGCGCGCTTTCTTCGTGACGTACGTCTACGCCAATCTGCTCGGCAACGAGGCGGGACGCGCGATTTACGACGGCGATGCGATGATCGCGGCCGAGGGGAAAGTGTTGGCGTCGGGGCCTCGCTTTTCCTACTCCGAAGTCAAGGTAACGAGCGCGGTCACCGACATTGACGCGACTCGGATGCAACGAGCTCGCACGAGCAGTTTCCGCCCCGCCCTCCCCTCCGGGCCGTACGTTCACGAAGTGGCGTTTCGCCTGCCCGACGCGCCATTCGAACTGGCAAGCGAAGAGCATGCTGGTTGGGAGCGATCGGCGCGATTGAAGTTCGAGGAGTTTGGTCGTGCCGTAGCGCTTGGCATGTTCGACTACCTGCGCAAGAGCCATTCCCGCGGTTGGGTCGTTTCGCTGAGTGGTGGAGCCGATAGCGCCGCGGTCGCGGTCCTCGCCGCGCTCGCCGTGCACTGGAGTCGCGCGGAGCTTGGTGATGAACAAGTGCGTCAGCGGATTGGTTTCGGACCGACTGACAAGCCTGGCCTAACGGATCGCGATTGGGTTCGACTTTTGCTCACCACGGCTTACCAGGCGACTCGCAACAGTGGCGAAACGACGCGACATGCCGCGGCAAGCGTGGCCGAGTCGGTGGGCGCGACCCATTACGAACTAGATGTCGATGCGTTGGTCGAGGGATATCGGGAGCGGATCGAAGAGGCCATTGGGCGACGGCTGTCTTGGACGACCGATGACATCGCGCTGCAAAACATCCAAGCTCGCGTGCGAGCGCCGAGTGTATGGATGTTGGCCAACTTGAGTGGCGCCTTGCTGCTGTCGACCAGCAATCGCTCCGAGGCCGCGGTCGGTTATGCCACGATGGATGGCGACACCAGTGGCGGTTTGGCTCCGATCGCCGGGATCGACAAGAACTTCCTCCGCCAGTGGCTCGCGTGGCTCGAGACCGAGGGGCCTTGCGACGGGAGGCCGATTCCGGAATTGGGGGTGATCACCGCGCAGACGCCGACGGCCGAGCTTCGCCCGAGCGAATCGAGGCAGACCGACGAAGCGGATTTGATGCCCTATGACTTGCTCGACCGGATCGAGCGGCTTGCGATTCGAGACAAGCGATTGCCACGCGAGGTTTGGACGATTCTTCGTCGCGAACGACCGGGCATCGCACGCGACCAACTGCTGGTTTGGATCGAGAGGTTCTTTCAGCTGTGGTGTCGCAACCAGTGGAAACGGGAACGCTATGCTCCCTCCTTTCATCTGGACGACGAGAACCTCGATCCGAAAACGTGGTGCCGGTTCCCTATTCTCTCCAGTGGCTTCGCTCAGGAGCTCCGACAGCTACGAGAAGAGGTCGCCAACGGAGTGATCTGATGGGCGGACGCGTGCGGGGCGGATTGGAAGGGTGACTCGTTAAGGCGGTGTCGCGAGTGGCGGCTTCTTGCGTGGGCATCACGAGTCGCTGGCTTGCGGGCTTGATGTCGTGTTTTCAGCAGATCGCCGGATGGGAAGCGTTGGTGGCGTATCGAGTTGATTGCTGGTTTGAGAATGCGAAGAATCCCTCGCTGACCGGCCTGTTGATTTAAGCCCCGACGGATGCGAATCATGCCCAAGCAAAAGGCGATTTGGGTGCAAGAG
>JAGQPS010000041.1 GCA_020426595.1 Planctomycetales bacterium | reverse complement strand
CATTCAGCGTGTCCCGCGATCGCGGCAGATCATTCAGGCTGGTGGGCAGCAGCTCGGTTCGCACGAAGAAGTCCAGGAAGTTGGCCCCTTCCGCGCTCAAGGCATCCCGCTCCCACGCATCGATCGCTCGCAGCAGGGCATCTTGATAGGCCGCTCGCAGTGTGCCGGTCGACGGGGCGTTGCCCTCCAACAGCAACGCTCCAGGTAGCCCTCCTCCAGGAAGCACGGGTTCCGGCTGGTCGGTGTCGCGCCCCACCACTTCCATGATCCCAAACCACGAACGGTCGGATTCGCTTTCCGTGCCGACGGGTTGGTCGCCCGCGGTGGCGATCTCGATGTGCATTTCCTCACCGCGCCAGTAGGACATGTCCCAGCGGACCCAAGTGGGCGAGTCGGTTTGTGGTGTGTTGCCGATATACAAGAGGCCGATCACGCGCGGGTAATTCTGTACCACGAAGCGGACTTGGGCTCCCCCACGCCCCGACACCGCGATCCATAACTCGTCAAAATCGACCTTGAAGGTCGGACTGGCGAGCACGCCATTACGCTGGGGCGAGACCTGTGAAGAAAACTCGCCGGGGCCGTGAATCGATGCGATCACACGATCGCCCTCGCTGGGCACTTCGAAATGTCCCGCCGGAACCGGGCCACTGTCGAGACCCGTGCCATGTCGAAACCAATCCGCGGTGGAACTGGTAACCGGCGAGCGTTGATCGTCGGTGAAGTTCCAACGCAGCGGATAGCGAACATCCCTCCAGGCCTGGCGCGCGTCGACGGTTTGTCGCCAACGCTCGGTGAGTTCACCGAGTCCGCTAATCTGTTCAGACTCATCCTTCGCGCGCAGCTCTCGCCATGCGTGCAGCGGATGATCGACGTCGGTTGCTTCGTCAAGCAGTGCCGCGAGCCTAGCATCGCCGCCAGCGGCAAGTGTATCGAGAACGGTCGGTACCGCTTCACGCCACGCTTCGGCGAGTTCACGTCGCAGCGCGAGTTTATGCCGAGATAGGCTCTCGATCACGGCCGCCGATTCTTGCTCGGCATTGAGTGTGAGCAAGGCGGGACGGGCCGAGGCGAGAATGCCGTACCAGGCATAAAAGTCTCGTTGGCTAATCGGATCGAACTTGTGGTCATGGCATCGCGCGCACGAAACGGTGAGTCCCAGGAAGGCCTTCGAGACGACGTCGATTTGATTGTCGGTGAAACGCATGCGCTCATCGGCCGGATCGACCGGAGCGAAACCATGCTGCACCATGCGCAAGTGACCGAGGCCGAGCAGCGATTCATTCCACCCCGTGTCCGGGTTGATACGTGGTGCCTCGAGTTGATCACCGGCGAGTTGCTCACGCACCATTTGGTCGAGAGGCAGATCCTCGTTGATCGCGCGAATCAGATAATCGCGGTAGCGATACGCGTGTGGGATCGCCGGGTCGCCTTCACTGCCGTGCGAGTCGGCGTAGCGCATCCAGTCCATCCAATGCCGCGCCCAACGCTCGCCATAGGCCGGGCTCGCCAAGTAGTGGTCGACCGCCTCGACGTAAGTCGTGCGGGTCCAATCGTCCGAGTCCAGCGAGACGCGATCACCGCCGGTGAACCGCTCCAGCTCATCGAGCGTCGGAGGCAGACCGGTGAGGACCAACGCGAGGCGGCGAATGAGCGTCTGGCGGTCGGCCTCGTCGGCCATCACGAGGCCATGTTGTTCGAGCCCCGCTCCGATCCATCGATCGATCGTGCCGAGTCCGTTTGGGTCCGTTGGCGGTGAACCGAACGTGGCCGCATGCACGACCGGCGCCGGTTGTTGTTCTGGCGGAGAGAACTGCCAAGCAGCGAGACGTCGACCGCGTACCGCTTCCCACGAGAGGTCGGCGGCCAGCTCATCCGCGGAAGGAGGTTCGTCGCGCGGGTCGGGAGCTCCTCCGTCAATCCACGCGATGAAGTCATTGACGATGGTCTGATCGAGCTTAGGCCCACCTTCCGGCATGCGCAACTCGCCATCAAATCGAATCGCCTCGATCAACAAACTCTTGTCCGCGGCGCCGGGCACGATGGCTGGTCCCGCATCGCCGCCCTCCAACAGGCCACCTCGATAATCGAGCGCCAGCGATCCGTCGGCCTGTTCAGCCGAATTGTGACACTCGTAGCAGCGCTGCACGAGTACGGGGCGAATGCGAGATTCAAAGAAGGCTTCGTCGATCGTCTGCCCCTGGGTCGCGGTGGACAGAGTCCAGCAGACCAAAAGGAAAGTCAGACCGAAGCGATGAGCACGCGTCTTGAAGGACGGACGGCGCGACACGAAGTTGGAGCAAACGGCGGCAGGCATGAGCACATCGAGGCGGGAGGGAGAGGCGGAATAGGGGATCCGCGCGCCGAGTGTCTCGCGAGGAAACGCCCCAGCACGTCGAGTCTCCAGTCTAAGGCGAGCCAAGCGCGGCGCGAAAGTAGAAAGTCGTGGAGCCTCACGATCTTCCAGACCGAGCCGCCCCCTACTCGGTCACCAGGGAGTGACTGTGTTATTGGTCAAGCAGCGAGTGGGGAGGGGCAGCCTGCTTTTGCGGAGCAAAAGCCGACACTGTCGCACGCCGGCAATCGGGCCAACCGCGGCCCCGGAACAAAGCCGCGAGAGTGTCGGCTTTCGCTCCGCGAAAGCACCGCTCGCCCATGGCCAGCAGCGGTCTATCGGCCTCGCAAGTTCGCGTTGACTCGTCGAGCTCGTTTCTCTACTGTCCCCACCCCGGAGTGTGTCGAGTTCGCGGTTCCTGCGAGGCCGCGGCGATTTTCCTATGAGGTCAGCGGGAACGCATGCAGCAACGGTGTCATGATCTGGACAGCCTTCCGCTGTTGATGACGACACGGGCCTTGCCTGACGAGCAGAGTCCCTTCGGGGACGGCGTGCGCGCCGAGGCAGCGAGCGTCGTGCCGAACCGACGCGAGTGGCTTGCCAGGTTTGCCGCGCTCTGGGGCGGTTCACTTCTGCTAGGTGGCTGCGCGACCTGGAAAAAGGACTCGGCCGATCCGATTGGGGAGGGCCCCAACCTGCGCGGCTATCGCATGGCGGGCGACAGTGTGGTCGTCGAGATCGCCATTGTGAATGTCTCGAATGATCTCGATCTGTCCGATCGAATCTGGCTCCAAATCGACGAAACGATCGTCGATCCACAAGTTCGTCAACGACTGGGAAATAACGGGTTTCGTGTGGGAGTCGCGCCGGCGGTCTTGCCGCCCGAATTGGCCGCTCAGTTGGACCGACAACTTCACGAAGCCGACATGGATGCCGAAACCGGTGCCATGGCTCCCGGTATTCGACTCAATCAGCAACGACATCAACTCCGATCTGGTCAAGCCCTGCAAATCACGACCACGCCGCTCCAAGAACGAGTCGCGTGGATCATGAACGACGATGGTTACCGCGCCGGAGGCTCGGTCGAACAAGCCGATTGCCAACTCGCCCTGCGAACCTATCCAAGGCGAGACGGTTCGGTCCGAGTCAAGTTGACCCCCGAAATCCATCATGGAGCGGCCAAGCAAGGCGTCGACGTCGCCAACAGCTCGATGATCTTCCGCCAGTATCGTGACAAGCAGTTGTTTCCAAGCTTGGAACTCGCTGTCAATTTGCGCCCCGGGCAAGTCATGGTCGTGGGTACGACTCCGGGAGCCGATCAGCTCGGGCATCTTTTTCTTTCCGAGCCCGAGGGTGTCGAGGAGAAGCGGGGCAAGCTCGTCCTGGTTCGCCTCGCCCAGGTTCAGCTCGACGATCTCTTCGAGCAAACCCAGAGCTTCCTTCCCCTCGAGACTCCGGTCGAGTGACCTCGCCCGAAGTTCGAGCGAGGCGTTTTTCCTTAAGACTCCCTCGCCAGCTCGATAACTTCACGCGGCCAGGGCTCTAACGGAGGGGAAGCACGACGGAAACCGTCATCGTTCTTGATGTGCTCAATCGTTACTGTGCTGTGCCTCGTGTGCGGTTGCGATACACTTCGGTGAGGGCAATCCAGTCGATTACTGGAGACGGGGCCGAGTTGGAGAAAAGTTTCGTTCGTTCCTTGCACGCGCGCCGACGTGACGAGTCGAGCCTTTCGCGGGCTTCGCGGCGGCTCTCCCAAGTCGCTGACCGTGACGTCGCCGTTCGCGCTCGCGCGATTCCACCGCTGACTGGCGGCACCGTAATTGCCTTCCGTCGCACCCTCTCGTCCCGCGCGTTCTTGATCTTGGTTCGTGTCTCCGAGCGACCGCTGGCTGGGACCTGGATCGACAAGGAGCACAGCACGCATGAGTCACGCTTCACCACTTCCCGCGATCCTCGTTCCGGTGGATGGATCCGAGTGCAGCAACCGCGCCCTGGAAATCGCCGCCACATTGATACGTTTGAAGCGCGGCAAGCTTGAAATTCTGCATGTGACTCCCGTGCCTCCCGCCTACGAAAAAGGAGTGCCGATCTACAGCGAAACGGCGAGCCAAGTCGCGATGGAGCGGGACGAGCTGCGTGCGCTGGCGGTACCCGAGGGAGTGACTTACGAGAAGCATCATCGCCTCGGCGACCCGGCGCAGGAGATTCTCGAGTTCGCCGTCGCCAAGTCCGTCGAGCTCATCGTGATGGGAACCCACGGGCGAAAGGGGTTGGGGCGGTTGCTTTACGGAAGCGTGGCGGAAAAAGTTGTCCGGCATGCGGCATGCCCTGTGCTTACCTATCGCGCGGCGAGGTCCGATACGGACACCTCGAGCGAGTAATCGCCGAGCGTCGTCGTCGGGTCGCGGGCCGTCGCACGGAAACGAATTTCACGAGTCGTCGAGGATGGGCCAATCGAACCGCGGCCTGCCGCGGCCGGCTCCCTGGTAAGCCAAGTCGATAGGCGCGAACTGTTAGATTGACGCGTGAACGGTGTTGAGAGTTGGTCCGAGGATTGACAGGAAAGGAACCTTCAGATGAAGCCATTAGCGGAATCCAAAATAGTTGTTCCCTGGGACTTCAGTGACCTCGCCGTGGAGGCGCTCAACACGGCTCGCTCCATGGTGAATTCGGTGGCGCAGCTGCACGTCATCCATGTCGACACGCTCGTGATCCCAGCCGGTGATCCAGGCTCGATCTACGGTGTCGTTTCCCAGGACACGCAGCGCGAGAATCTGATTCGCGCGTTCCGCGATCGCATGTCGGGATCGGAAATGGCGGATATCGACTTCGAGGTGCGATTTGGTGATCCGGGGAGTGAGGTGACGAAGTTCGCCGAACAAGTCGGCGCGGACCTCGTGATCATCAGCAGCCATGGTCGCACCGGACTTTCGCGGTTGTTGATCGGTTCCGTCGCGGAACGCGTGGTCCGTTTGGCTCATTGCCCCGTTTTGGTGCTGCGTAAGGCGGACTAACGGGGCGCGGATCCCGAGGCGAGATGATCGGTGAGACTTCCCGGCGGAAACATGTCGGGAAGTCTCCCTTCGCTCGGCTCTCCGTCGACTCGCGAACAGACGCGTCGCTCGATGATTCGCTTGGTCCGCGAGAATCGAGCGCCGGAAGTGGACCGCGGTTGTCTCGACGAGGCGGTCGGGCTTCAAGTCGATGTCGAAAGCGATGCAAGGGTCGTCCGTGAGGATGGACCTAACAATGGCCGATCGCATGAGGGTGCGAGGATGGAGCGAGGGGATGCGGACCTCGGCAAGGACGAGCTCATCGACGACGATTCGGTGAGGTTCGAACGCTACCAGCGCTTGCAACGCTACGTGGGCTGGAGCGACGACGATGCGACTATTGTCGTGCTGCTCCGTCCCGTGTTGACGCCGAGTTTCGACGCGGTCATTCGCGATTTCTATGATCGCATCATGGCATTCAGCGAGACTCGCGACGCGATCACCGAAGGGGAGGCTCAGGTCGCGCGGTTGATGGTGACCCTCCGCCAATGGCTCGATGAACTGCTGTCCGGTCCCTACGACGCCGGTTACGTGAGTCGCCGGTGGCAGATTGGACGCCGGCACGTGCAGATTGGGCTCGAGCAGTCCTTTGTCGCGGCCGCGATGTCGCGCCTGCGGCAAAACGTCGTTCGAGGGCTGCACGCCGCGTTTCGCTCCTCCGCCGAGGTTCGCGCGGCGATCAGTCCGAGCAACGCCGAGGAAGGTCTCGAACGCTCGGTCATCGCGCTCAATCGTCTGTTCGATCTTGAGCTGGCGATCGTGGAATGGGCTTACCGCGAGGAATTCACGCGGCGCGATCAGCAGATTCAGCGCATGGCGACGTTGGGGCAAGTCGCGGGCGGCATCGCGCACGAGTTGCGAAATCCGCTCAACGTCATCAAGACCAGCGTTTACTTCCTGCAGAACGCCAAGCAACTCACCGACGAGAAACGAGCCGAACACCTGGCTCGAATCGAGCGACAGGTCGACTTGGCCAACGATGTGATTTCGGCGATCACGCAATTCGCGCGGATCGCGGCTCCTGAAAAGCGAGTGATCGACCTGCGTGCCTCGTTGCCCGAGTGGGTCGAGAACCACTGCCTATCGGGAAACGTGGAACGCGTCTTTCATCTCGAAACGGTCCCAGGCCTGCTGGGAGATCCACGACAACTCCAGATCGCCGTCGGAAATATCGTTCGCAACGCTTGTGAAGCGATGTCCAGCGGAGGCCAGCTCATCCTGACCTTGCGGAAGAGCGTTGGCGGTTTGGAACTGTTGATCGCCGACACGGGGCACGGCATTCCGGCCGAGCAATTGAAACGGATCACCGAACCGTGGTACTCGACCAAGGCGCGAGGAGCCGGATTGGGGCTGGCGATCACCAAGGCGATTTTGGAAAAACATGATGCCTTGCTCCACGTCACGAGTGAGATGGGAGCGGGATCGAAGTTCTCATTGCGTTTTCCGGCGCATGTGCTCGTCGACTGACCCACCTGGTGGGCTGCTTGACCCCGTTCAATTCCAGGGGGACCTTGTACGGTAAACCGTGAATCGCCATGACCCGCCTGGAGTGACGCAATCACCGTGGCGATAGTCCCTTGTTGGGCCGTCCACGGACCGCCCGGGATATTCCGGTCCGATACGTTCCCGCCTTTTCGAGCGACGTCGCTTCTTCGAACCCATGAGTGTAGCCGTGAACACGCCGACTCAAGCCAAGCATCGAGTCCTGGTGGTGGACGATGAGCCCGATTTCGTGGCGAATCTCGTCGATATTCTCGAGGATGCCGGTTTCGACATCGACTCCACGACGAAGCCGCGCGAGGCGGTCGAGCTGGCCAGCGAGCATCGCTACGACGCCGCAATTCTCGATTGGCGGATGCCCGGCCTCGACGGTGTTCGGCTCCACGGATTGCTCCGCGAACGACAGCAAGATCTCGCCACGATTCTGCTTACCGCCTACGCCGACGCGGAGACTCATCGAGAAGCCGAGGAAGCCGGTTTCTGGTCCATTCTTGAAAAGCCGTGCGATGTCCCTCGGATTCGCAGCCTGCTCACCGGCATGACGCAGCGGCCTCGATTGTTGGTCGTGGATGACGAAAAGGATTTTTGCCAGGGGTTGGTCGAGGTGCTGCATCAGCATCAAGTCCGCGCCGGCTTCTGCACGTCGATCGCCGAAGGCATTGGTAAGCTGGAGACGAGCGACTGGGATATCGTGCTGCTCGACCTCAAGCTCCCCAGTGAGTCGCCTCGAGACTTGGTCCAATACGTGGCGGATTCCGGAGCCTCCACCGACGTCTACACGGTGACGGGGCAACCGATCGGAGAACTCGGCGCGGAATGGGCCGACTTGCGTCGCCTCGGTGTGAAGGCTCTGTGGCAAAAGCCACTCAATATCCCGGGCTTACTCGCTAAGGTTGTTCCCGCCGAGACCCACGATGCCGACTCCCATGAACCCGGTTGAGGTCGCTCCACTCGATGTGCTCATCATCGAGGACGATCCCGATACACGCGCCAATCTGGCCGACATTCTGACCCTCGACGGCCATCGCTGTGACTCGGTCGGCAGTTTCCAAGAAGCGCTCGAGTTTCTCGGAACCAAACGGGCTTCGGCGGTGATTCTCGACCGCCAACTTCCCGATGGCACGGCCGACGATTTCATCCCGCGCATCAAGCAGCACTCACCCGAACTTCCCATCGTCGTGGTCACGGGATATCCGGACATCGAGAACGCGATCGAATCGCTTCGCGTGGGAGCCTACGACTACTTGCTCAAGCCGGTCAATGCCGAGGCTCTCCGGGCAAGCCTGCGACGGATCGCCGAACGGCAAGTCTATGTCGAGCAGTTGCGGAATCAGCGGGACTTCGCCGAAGAGATCATTGAATTGGCTCAAGCCATCGTCTTGATTCTCGACGCGGATGGCGGAGTCGTGCGCTACAACTCGTACATGCAAGAGCTATCCGGCATTCCACTCGATCAAGCTCTTGGCAAAGACTGCATCGAGCTGTTTGTCCACCCCGAGGATGCCTCGGCGAATCGCGACCTGCTCGCGGAAGTCGCGCAGGGGCGCCGTATTCGCGGCTACGAAGCGAGACTCGTGACGCGAGGGGGAGGCGAGCGAATCATCGATTGGTCGGCGACCTTGCTTCCCGCCGGTCAGCACGGAGTGGGGGGCATCCTGGCCATCGGCCATGACATCACCGACCTCCGAGCGGCCCAAGAGAAGCTGGTGCAAGGCGAGCGGCTGGCGGCCATTGGCGAGATGATGACCGGTCTCGCGCATGAAAGCCGCAATGCGTTTCAGCGGAGTCAGGCGTGTCTCGAGATGCTGGCTCTCGACCTCGACGGGAACCCTGATAGCCTCAAGACGATTCATCGTATTCAAGCGGCGCTCGACCACCTGCGTGGCCTTTATGAGCAGGTGCGTGGATACGCGGCGCCGATCAAACTGCAGCGACAGGGGACCGAGTTCGGTGCGTTGGTGAAGCGGACTTGGAGTCACCTAGAGCATGTCTGGAAGGGGACCGACGTCGAACTGGACCTGCGGGACGAACTCGAGGGAAATCGAGTCGAGTTGGATGGGTATCAACTCGAACAGGTGATTCGCAACCTATTCGAGAACGCGATCGACGCCTGCCAGGCCCGCGGCAAGATCCTTGTGCGACTGAGGGCCGTGTCGACTCCCTTCGTCGGTGTCGAACTGGTCGTCGAGGACGAGGGGCCGGGAGTACCCGTCGCGATTCGCGATCGTATCTTTGAGCCTTTCTTCACGACGAAGACGCGGGGGACCGGGCTGGGGATGGCCATTTCCAAACGGATCGTGGAAGCGCACGGTGGCACGATCGAGCTCGCCCCGGAGGGCGATCGAGGCGCGGTCTTCGTCATCCGACTGCCCAAGGGACGGGTTTCACTGGAACCGAAATTTCGTTGAAGCTCGTATCCGGACGCCCCGTCCTTGGCCTGCCCCAGGGGACTCCGAGTCAGGCCTGCTAGGCAGACGGGTGAACCGAGGAAAGAATGGGTTCGTAGCATCGGTAACTGGGCCTGACGAAAAGCCACGCAACCGAGTGCTTGGATCGTTTGGCCCGTTGGATTCCAAGCGGGCCGCTGGACCTGTCTCGCGCGAACTCGGTGGCCGCTGACGGGATGAACGCCACACACTTCTGATGGGATGTAGTCGATGAATTGCTGTTGTCGCGGAAGTCGTTATTGGATGGTCGCCGCCATGTTCTCGTTGACTGCCTGGGTCGCGGGTGGAGTCACGGTTTCGATGGTCGGCTGCAATTCCGGCTCGTCCGAGCAAGCCTCGGGCGATGGCCACGATCACGACGGTCACGACCACGACGATCATGAAGGCCATGACGAGCACGACCACGGACCGACTGGTCCGCATGGTGGACATACCGAAGGGTTTGATCAGCCGGGCTATGCCTTCGAGTGGATTCACGAGGACGACGAGCAGTTGGTGCGCATCGTGATTCTGGATGAGTCGAAGAAGGAATCGGTCCCGGTCGCGGCGAGCCAAGTGACGATCCGTTGCGACAAGGGGCGGGAGCCTCAAGAATTCGCGTTGCTCCCTGTTTCGCCCGATGGCGAAGGCAGGGCGTCCGAGTTCAGCCTCAAGGATGGCCAGCTGTTGGTCGCCTTGAACCTGGGCGTCGACGTCAGCGTCGAGATCGAAGGCACGACCTACACAAAGACTCTCGAGCCCCACGACCATCAGCACTAGTCGCTGGAGCGGATGACGCCTGGGGAGACCTCCGTCGTCGAACCAGGCTCCCCGCAAAAAACGGAAATCCGCGGCACGGGTGGCCGGTTGATGTAACCCGACGTGCCGTATTGAGCGGCTGGGAGACGCCTGTCGAGGCCGTCTCCCGAAGTGGTTTTGGGGTGTGGGGACGTTGGACTCGGACTGTGGCGCCCCGCTTCGCTTGGGCTCCTGCCGCTAGGCTGTGATGTGGCGCCCCTTGAGGCCGCGCCGACGACGGTTCGTCTGTCTTGCATGTGGAAAATCGACTGCGGAGACACGAGCCGCAACCCGTCGGGCTTCAAACAACGGGCCCGTGATCGAGAGATTCCCTTGCCCCTCGACCATTCGTCACGACCACTTGCGTTACTGATGCGGCGAGTCGGTCGACACGTTGTTTGTCCTTGCTGGGCATGAGTCGTTACCCGTCAGGGAGTTCTCGAATGTTGGTCCCCGTGCGACTTGCTCGAACCGCTCGCGGCTTGGAGATCGAGTGGTCGGATGGCGTGACTCATGAGCTGCGGGCGGCTCAACTTCAAAAGGCCTGCCCCTGCGCGACCTGTCGAGAGCGAGCCAAGGGGGACTCGGCGGGTCGTCTCGCCGGGGAGTTTCCCACGCTGCCGATCGTGGGAGCGGCGGGAACCTCGTCGCTTGAGATCGTGAGGATGGAGCCGGTTGGCAATTACGCCTATTCGATCCAGTTCTCGCACGGCTGCGGCAAGGGAATCTACACGTTCGAGTTGCTGCGCTCGCTGGGGGAAGCCGCCGGGAAGGGCTGACGTTCGTCCGCGGATTCGATAAACTAGGGGCCTCCTCGCGACGTGCGGGCACTCTTCTTTTTCCTTCTGCGGCGTCGGCGCGGACCATGGATGACCAAGAAAGTCTCGGTAAGGTCGAAGTCTCGCTAACTCCGGCCCAGCGGTTCGAGGAATTCCTCCAACTGCGTGGCATGCGCATGACGGAGCAGCGTCGCCAGCTGCTCGATCATGTCTTTCGACGGCACGAGCATTTCGACGTGGAAGAGCTCATTCTGCAGTTGCCTCGTCGCAACCAGCCGGGGCACGTGAGCCGTCCGACGGTGTATCGGACTCTGAACGAATTCGTCGATGCGGGACTGTTGCGCCGTTTTGAACTCGATGGGCGAGCGGTATACGAACACGATTACGGCTATCCAGCCCACGATCACTTCTACTGCGAAAAAGAAGGCAAGCTGATCGAGTTTCAAAACGATGAGTTGGTGGAGCTCATTCAGAAGATCGCGGCCCAGCACGACTTCCAGGTCCATAGCCACCGCTTGATCATCTACGGATCGAGCAAGGAGGGCCGCGAAAACAACCGCCGCAAGAAACGCCGCCAAGACATGGTCTAATCAAAGCAGCCCAACCCTCCACGCCTCTGTCTTCTTCTCTACCGCTCTCCTGCTCTCCTGCTCTACTCACTCTCTCCTCCCACCTCTACGCCGCGTTCGGCGGGCACCAGTGGCCAAAGTGTTCGATCTCGAGATCGAGCATCAGTTCGGCGACCTCCGTCAGTTCAGGTCGCCTCAACGGCTGTTTGGCCAACATCCGCTCAAGGAGTCTCAGAAGTTCCATCGGATAGCCAACTCGGTGGAGCGGTGAGAAGTTGGGCGTTTGAGTCCGGTGAATGGCTTCCCACGTCGCGGAACTCTTGACGGTCCAAGGCGGCGTTCCTCCGAGCCACCAAGCCACGGTCGTGCCCAACGCGTAACAGTCTCGTTCGGGCGTGACGGGATGGTGGGGATCGAACGCTTCGGGAGCCAAGGTCTCGAGCGAACCGGTGACGCAGTGATGCCAGGTGTCGCGATCCTCCTGGGGGCCCGCGTGGATCGCTCGAGCCAATCCAAGATCGAAGAGCGTGACATGCATGGCGTCGGACACCGAGATGTGTCGAGGCGCGATGTCGCCGTGGACCCAGCCACTTGTGTGCAGGGCGTGCAAGGCCAACGCGACTTGCCGAGCGACGTTGAGCAGTCGCGCGAGTTGGCGCGAGTCCATCGGCTGATTGAGCTTGTGGGTCGTGACCGGCAGTGGGAGCTGGGGGACCACAAGGAACGGGCGGTCGCCCCCCATGCGAAAATCGAGTAGCGGAACGATGTGTGGCGACGAGACACTGGAGAGAGCGACGATCTCTTGGCGGACCAATCGGCGCCCCAAGGGCGACTCGGCTTGAGCCTGCTTGACGACATAGCGTGCTGCCTCGGCTTCCGTTTGCCCTGTCGGAATCACCGACCAAACATGGACTCCCTTGCCGCACGCGAGCGGCGCGAGCACTTGCCACGAGTCGAAGATCACGCCCTCCGAAGTGGACTCGTCTTCGAGCTCATGCCCGCCGGCCGGACCGGTCTCTTGAGCCGTGAGAGCTTCCGCCGAGTCGAGTTCGACCGTGACGTCGTCGCCGGACGTCGCCATGGGGGCATTGGCGATTGGCGTCGCCTCGGATGATGGCGTCTCGGTTGGCTCACCCGCCGTGGCCGGCATCGGTGGCTCCGACATTGGCAGATCCAAGAACGAGTCCGGCACGCCTTGCCAGGATGCTGCCGCGGCCATGCTCCGGTGACCGCCCATCGCGAGACGTGATCGGGAGCGGAGTCCCGATGTCGCGTCAGTCGCGAGTGTCTCGGACGTTTCGGAGCGATCCTCGTGAGACGACGAACTGGACTGAATCGACATCGAGACTCCCTCCGCCAATGACCGGCAGACCTTGCCCTACTTGCCCGAAATAAACCTCGAACCGCGAAAAAACTCGGTTCTCCATCTAGGATCGACCAAAGCGGGGGAAGCACTTGATTCGGCCTCGCTCCTACCTGCCGGCCGGAGTTGGCTGGACCGGGCCGCGACTTGTTACCCCGTACGGGCACAACTACAATCGCACCCGATTTCGCGTCCGACCCGAGGGCCCAAAAACAGGGCGATTCGGTCACGTGGCCGACCCCGCGAGGTCTCCACTTCCGACGCTGTCAAACCCCGCGCTAACCACACTCAATTCGGCGACTCGCACCATCCTTTGCCCCGAGGCCGAGGGTTGCGTGGGTCGAGAATTGGAAAGGATTGATGTCCGATGAAATCGTTCCACTTCATGTCACTGGGTCTTGGTTTGGCGATGGCGGTCGCGCTCGTCGGCTGCCAAGGCAAGTCGGATTCCCTGGTGAGCAACTCGGGGTCGGGCACGTCATCCGGTTCAGGCGAGACGAACTCGGGTGATTCGAACTCGGGCGATGGTTCGACCGATGGGGGATCCACCGACACCTCCGATCTCTCGATCGCTTTCGTGACGAATCAGATCGCCGACTTCTGGAAGATCGCCGAGGCCGGTTGCCTCGATGCGGAAAAGGACTTGGGGATCAAGGTCGAGGTACGCATGCCTCCCGAGGCGACCGCGGTCCGCCAACAGAGCATTGTCGAGGATTTGATCGTGGGTGGCGTCGATGGCATCGCGATCAGTCCGCTGGATGCCGAGAACCAACTCGATTGGATCAACAGCGTGGGTGATCGCGTCACGTTGATCACCCAGGACTCGGATGCTCCGGGTGCCAATCGTTTGCTTTACATCGGCATGGATAACTACGAGGCGGGTCGGATGTGTGGCCGTCTTGTGAAGGAGGCCTTGCCCGAGGGTGGTGAAGTGATGCTCTTCATCGGTCGGCTCGAACAAGACAACTCCAAGTTCCGCCGGCAGGGCGTGATCGACGAGTTGATGGATCGTGACCGCGACTTGGCTTACTACCGAAACGAGCCAGACGCCTTCGATCCCGAGGAGCCGATTTCGAACGACAAGTACACGGTGCTCGGCACCATGCTCGACCAAGGCAAGAACGACGAAGCCCAACGCAACGCCGAGGATTGCATCAGCACCTACGAGAACCTTGGGGCGATGGTCGGTCTCTTCGAGTACAACCCGCCGGCTTGCTACCAAGCGATCGCCAAGGCCGAAAAGCTCGGCGAAATCAAGCTGATCGGCTTCGACGAAAACAACGTCACGCTGCAAGCCATCAAGGATGGCTACTGCACCGGCACGATCGTGCAAGACCCTTATCAATACGGATACCAGTCGGTCCGCATTCTTAAGGCGCTCCTGACCGACGACCGTTCCGTGCTCGACAACGGTGACTACTACGATGTTCCCGCTCGGTCGATCACCGCCGAGAATGTCGACGAGTATTGGGAAGACCTGCGAGCCAAGACCGCGGGCTGATCCGAAAACGGCGCCGCGAGTCGACTCCTCGTGGTCCAAGGGAGCCGGTCTTCCCGTCGAGATGCCGACTCGTTCGGGCCGTGGGCTCGAGATCGCTGGCTGGATTTTCAGGAGCTGATGGGAGCCACTCGGTTCCCTTCAGCTCCTTTGTGTTTTCCGATCGTGCGAAATTCCGCGTCGAGTTGCCGGGGCTTTGGCGGTCTTTCAGGGTTCCAATTAAGATGACCCAGTTCGGAGCGTGGTTCGGGACCCGCCCTTGTCGACGGCGAGCCCGAGAGCCACGACCAGGTGCCGCCACTCACTCGGCGGCTCGGTTTCGCAGCTGGTGACTTACCCCATCGGATCGTATTCGCGAGAGAGTTCCATGACCGTGGCTCGTGCCGACGACGGAGGCCCTTGGCTGCTCGAAGCCATTGGGATCCACAAACGCTTTCCGGGCGTTCGCGCGCTGACCGATGTCACGCTGCGTCTGCGACCCGGTGAAGTGTTGGCGTTGGTCGGCGAGAATGGAGCGGGCAAGAGCACGCTCATGAAGATCCTGGCCGGTGTGCAAGGACCGACCGAGGGCGAGCTCCGAATCGATGGCAAGGCGGTCGTCTTCAACAATGTCTCCGATGCGCTGAAGCAAGGCGTGTCGCTGATCCATCAGGAGCTGAACCTGGCCGACAATCTGAATGTCGGCGCCAACTTGTTCTTGGGCCGCGAGCCGACGAAGTTCGGCTTTATCGATCGGGCCGAGATCGCCAAGCAGGCGACGTATTGGCTCCAGCAAGTCGGGCTCGATATCTCGCCATCGACTCCCCTATCGCGTTTGTCCATCGGCCATCAGCAACTCGTTGAAATCGCGAAGGCGCTGAGCGTCAATGCCCGCGTGCTGATCATGGACGAGCCGACTTCCAGCCTTTCGGCCCACGAAACCGAGAATCTGTTTCGAGTGGTCAAGGAGTTGCGCGCGAAAGGCGTGAGCGTGATTTATATCTCGCACCGTCTGGCCGAAGTCGAGGAACTCGCCGATCACGTCACGGTCTTTCGTGACGGAGCGAACGCCGGGGAACTGGATCGAGACGAGATCCAGCACGAGGCGATGGTCAAGATGATGGTCGGTCGCGACCTGTCGCAGTTCTATTCTCGCAACGAGAGGCGAGCGGGCGAGGTGGCTCTGGAGCTCAAGCAGTTGCGCACTTCCACCTGGCCGGCGCATGCGGTTTCGTTGCAAGTGCGCGCCGGGGAAGTCGTTGGGCTCGCCGGACTCGTCGGAGCCGGACGCTCGGAGTTGCTGCGGACGATTTTCGGCATCGACCGCGCCGTCTCCGGTTCGCTGGAGGTGCAAGGCAAGCCGGTCCGCATCTCGAAAGCAAGCGATGCGATTCGTTCGGGCATCGCCCTCGTTCCAGAGGATCGCAAGCAACACGGTCTCGTGGTCGACATGCCCATCGATCAAAACGTGTCGCTGGCCAGCCTCTGGAGCAACCGAAAGGCGGGAGCGTTGCTGAACTTCTCCAAGGAGAGGACGGACACGGCTCACTCCATCGAATCGCTCGGCATTCGGACTCCAGGTCCCAAGCAAATCGCGAGGTACCTCTCCGGCGGCAACCAACAGAAAGTCGTGATCGGAAAGTGGCTCAGCACGAAGCCGCGAATTCTGCTGCTCGATGAGCCGACTCGTGGAGTCGACATTGGAGCCAAGCATGAGATTTATCAGCTGATGGAACGTCTCAGCGCGGAGGGCGTCGCGATCTTGTTCGCCTCGAGTGAGATGGAAGAGGTCATCGGACTCAGCGATCGCATCCTGGTCATGCATGAAGGACGTTTGGCCGGCGAGTTGAGCTGGCGGAACGCCAATGAACAGTCCATTCTGAGTCTCGCCACGGGCCAGCACTCGGTGCCCGCGACGGCCGCTCCGGCGGTGAGCTGAGTCATGACCTTGAGTCGGGAAACGAGCGGCACGGTTGGGAGCGGCACGGTTGGAAGTCATGAAGACGCAAGCGTTGCCGCGTGAGTCCCCCGCGACTCCGAGTCCGAACTCGGATTAATCGAACGTCTTTTCAATCAAAGCCTTTTCAACCGCCATTCAATTCGCCGACGTCGTCCCTTGTCGACGCCGTACCAAAGGACCGGAAGTAGCGATTCATGTTGTCACCCTCCTTGATCAAAACCATTGGCGTCGCGGCACTCTTGTTGGTGCTATGCGTGATTCTGGTGCCATTGTCGGAAGGGAACTTCTCCAAGGCCGAGAACATCCAGAATCTGATCAGCCGCACGTCGATGTACGGCATCCTGGCGATTGGCGTCGCCTTCGTGATCATGTCGGGCGGCATCGACCTTTCGATTGGTTCGGTGGTCTGTTTGATCGCGTGTCTGTTGGCCCTCTTTCTCCAGGTTTCGTACGACGCCAATGACGCGCTATCCGTTGGTTATGCCTCGCAAAAACAAAGTACCGTGATCGTCGCGGGGCACACGGATCTGTTTCAGCCGGGTGATACCGTGAGGTACTTCGGCAGTCGCCGAGCGCGGACGCTCGTCACTCAGGTTTCGTCCGTGAAGCAGACTCACGGAACGGTCGACGCCGGCTCGGACTCGTTCGTCGAGGATGCGAATGTCGGAATCGACTGTACCATCGTCACGCTGAATCAGGCTCCGTCGCGGAGTAACGATTCAGGCATGCTCGCCAAGACGTATCCGGTGTCGAGCTTGACTCGCGTCCTGGACGATCACCAATCGCCGATCGACGAAACGGTGATCGAGCTGGCGGGCTACGATGCGTCCCGCGTGCGAGTCAACGACAAGGTGCAGTTGATCGCGACCGAGGGCAACCGACTCAAGGAAGCCAAGGTGATCGCGGTCGATCAGGGGCGGATCACGATCAACCAAGGACTCGATGAATCGGAGCAAGCGGGATTGCGAGTGGTGCACACGTCCCGTCATCCACGCATGAGCGTTTGGCTGGCCTTGGGCTTGGTGTCACTCGTCGCGGTTGGACTCGGTTTGCTGCACGGCGTGCTTGTCGCCTACGTCAAATTGCAGCCATTCATCGTGACGTTGTGTGGCTTGTTGATTTACCGCGGAGCGGCTCGTTGGATTGTCGCCGATCAGCCGGTCGGCTTCGGCGGAGAGTACACGCATTCGTTGTCGCTGTTGGCCAAGGGCAAACTGCAACTCACCCAGGACTTCGGACTCCCCTACCCCGCCCTCGTCTTGTTGGCGGTCGGAATCGCGGCCGCGGTGTTCTTGAACTTGACCGTTTGGGGGCGTTACTTGCTGGCGATGGGCCGTAATGAGGAAGCCGCCAAGTACAGCGGAATCCGGACTCATTGGATCCTGGTGGCGGCTTATGTGATTGGCGTTTGCTTGTCCGCGATTGGCGGAGTGTTGTTCGCCTTGGAGTACGACTCCGTTTCCCCCAGCAGCTTTGGCAATGCCTACGAACTGTACGCCATCGCGGCGGCGGTTCTCGGAGGCTGTTCGTTGCGTGGAGGCGAAGGGTCGATCCTGGGAGTCGTGCTGGGTACCGCCGTTTTGCAGGTTCTCAACAACATGATTGTCTTGGCTAAAATCTCCGACACCCTGGAGTTGGCGGTCATCGGGATGGTCATACTATTGGGAGTCCTGGCGGACGAAGTGGGACGTCGGGTGCTCGCGGCTCTCCGAGCTAAGAAAACGGCCAACGCGCCGGTGGAAGGCTAGGCACTCGCGGCGTTCCCGAGCGATTCGCGATGCGGGATCGCTCCCGTGACTCTCCCCATATTTGCTTCCTACCTTAGGAGTCTCACCATGTTGTTTCGCCGCACGTTTCTTCGTGTCTTGACGACGGCCGTTGTCGCCTGTGCCGCCGGTTCCTTGACGTTGGCCGACGATGGTCCCTGGGTCGAACTGTTCAACGGTGAGAACCTCGAGGGGTGGACCCAGCGAAACGGCACCGCGACCTACCGTGTCGAGGATGGTTGCGTCGTCGGCAAGACGAACGAGGGAAGCCCCAATTCGTTTCTATGCACCGACAAGGACTATGGCGATTTCGAGTTGACCTTCGAGGTGAAGGTCGATGATCAACTGAATTCGGGCGTGCAGATTCGTTCCCGCAGTATCGCCGAGCGAGACAACGGGCGCGTGCATGGACCGCAAGTTGAAATCTCGACCGACGGCAAGGCTGGCTACATCTATGGCGAGGCGTTGGGGACCGGCTGGATTAGCCCTGATCCCCAGAATCACGATGCCTTCCGGTCGGGCGAGTGGAACGAGTATCGCGTGGTCGCGAAGGGCAACCACATTCAAACTTGGATCAATGGCAAGCAAGTCGCCGACGTGATGGACGACAAGTCCGAGCAGCCGAGCGGCTTTATCGGACTGCAGGTCCACGGCATCGCGGGGGGCACCGGTCCGTTTGAAGTGCGTTGGCGCAACATCAAGTTGCGCGAATTGAACTAAGTCCCAGCCACGAAGACCCGACTCGTTGGTCGTCCCCTTGGGATCGCCAATGAGCGGGCCATTCGGCTCGGAACAGGTTGGCTCCGTCGAGGTTTTTCCGGTCGAGGGCTGGAGTCGAAGCAGAATTCCATCGAGCCCTCGATTGGAACACGCGTCGCGGCGCTTTCATGCGGTAGATTTGTCACTCGAGTATGGTCGGATCCCAAGGCGTGAGCGAAGCGGCTAACGAACGCACGGTGGCGACGGAAGTGCGTGAGCGAGAATCGTTCATTGAGCTTCGTTCCCTCCGTTTCGCCTACGACGCATCACGTTCGTCGTCTCGAGCCACGACCGACGTCCATGCCGATCGTGGTTTCCATTTCGCATGTGAACGTTTAAGTATTCGTCGTGGCGAAACGGTGGCGATCGTCGGTCCTAGCGGTGGCGGCAAGACAACGTTGTTGAGTCTCATCGCCGGTCTGCTGTCTCCCATGAGCGGCGAGATTCGCATCGGCGGCGAGCGTCTCGACAAACTCGATGACGCGGGACGCCGGGCGTTTCGCATTCGGCAGGTCGGATTCATCTTTCAAGATTTCCAACTGCTCGATTATCTCAACGTGCGCGAGAACTTGTCGCTCCCCTTTCGCATCCATCCGGCTCAGCGATGGTCGGCCGATGCGGCGACCGAGGTTCAGCAGGTCGCCCGGCGCCTGGGAATCGAGCCTTTTCTGGATCGACGCATTCAGCGACTCAGCCAAGGCGAGCGGCAGCGCGTGGCGATCGGTCGCGCCTTGGTGACTCGACCGAGCCTCATTCTTGGCGATGAACCGACCGGCAATCTCGATGTCGCCACGCGCGATCAAGTATTGGAGTTGCTGTTCGAGCAAGCCTCGCAATTGGTCGCGACGTTGCTGATCGTGACTCATGATCGCGAACTGCTTGATCGCTTCGATCGCGTTGTCGATATTCGCGAATTCTCGACCGGCCTGGGCCTCGATTCGACCGAGGAGCATGAGGGGGCGAGGCGATGAAGGACGCCTTCTTCCTGGCTTCTCGCTACATTTCGTTTCATCGAGGGAAGACCGCGACCCTGGTCCTGGGGCTGATGTTGGCACTCGTGTTGCCTTTTGGCTTTCGAGTCATGTCGGCCCGATTTCAGCGTGAGCTGATCGCGCGGGCCGACTCGATTCCTTGGGTCGTGGGCGAACGGGGGAGTTCACTCGAGCTGGTTTTGTCCGGTCTCTATTTCGAGCCGACGGATGCCTCGCGACTTTCCATGGCCGACGTGGGGCTTGCCAAGCCGACGACCAAGGGAGTGGTCGTGCCCATTCATTGCGAGTACCAAGCGGCCGGTGCTCCCGTCGTCGGCACCACGCTGGGTTACTTTGAGCAACTGCGGCTTCGACTCGTCGAAGGACGAATGATGGGGCGTGTCGGCGACGCGGTGCTGGGAGCCAATGTCGCGCGTCGCTTGGGGCTGGGCGCCGGCGATCAACTGCTGACCGACTCCACCAACCGCGTGAACTTGGCGGGAGCCTACCCGTTGAAGCTGCGGATCACGGGTGTGTTCGCCGCGACCGGAACGCCCGACGACGACGCGGTGTTCGTCGACATCAAGACCTCCTGGATCATCGCCGGCATCGGACACGGGCACGAAGCGGTCGACCCGGACGATCCCAACCAAACACTGTCGGCCAACTCCGAGAATATCGTGGCCAGCGCCGCGGTGACTCCCTACACCGAGATCACCGATGAGAATGTCGGGGCGATCCACTTTCATGGACCGGCGGAAGAGCGACCGGTTTCCGTCATCCTTGTGTGGCCACGAGACCGTCGCGACGAGGATCTCATGCAGGGCGAGTTCATTGATTTCAACCAACGACTCCTGCTGACGTCATCGCATGACGCCGTGAATGGACTGATCGACAACGTCGTCAAGCTACAACTGCTCCTCGATGCGGCGAGTATTTTCCTGCTCGTCGTATCGGGCTTGTATTTGTCGTTGGTGATGAGCCTGACGTATCAGCTGCGAGCGGCCGAACGCCGGACGTTGCACTGTTTGGGTTGCGCTCGAGGCACCATACTACAAATGCATTTCGCCGAGGTTGTCATCGTGAGCGGCATCGCCTTGGTGGGGGCGGGGGGAGTCCTTGGTTTGCTCTGGGCGCTGGGTTGGTCGGTTCCACGAACCTGGTTGATCTAATCGCCGCGAGCGCATGGGAAACTGAAAAGCCTGATGGGCTGGAATGCCTTGCCTGACCGCCCTCGGCGAGGCAAAGAGCGAGTGTGTCGTGAGGGAGGTCGAATCCTTGGAAGCCATGAATTCATTGACTCGATCCGCCGATTGTCTCGTTCCCGGCGGTGTCCGTCATCGGAGACCTGCTTGGTACGCGGTGATGGGGTGGAGTGCGTTCGTCCTCGCCCTCGTCCTGCGTGGTCCCTTGGACGCGGGCTCGGTCATCGCGAGCGACACATCGCGCATCGCGCGGTCGACCACGCATCCCATTTCCAAGATGACGGGGAGCGCGTACGTTTCGCGAGATCGTATTTCGATGCGATTACGTTTCTTCGCCGAGGACCTCTACCTGTTCCATGAAACGGTGGAGCCGGACGAGCAGGATCGAGTGTCGCCCGGGATGTTGCGCGAGGCGCTCGAGGAGCATCGCCAATTCTTGCTCGACCGCATTCTTGTGCTCGACGCCGACGGTCATCCGCTTAAGAGCCAAATCGTCGACATGACCGATCTCGACGTGCCGGCGGAGGGTTGGTCGGTCGACCAGCTCATGGAACACACGGTCGACGCCGATCTCGAATTCACGATCGCCGAACCGGCCGAGTTTCTTACCTTCGTGCAGAACATCGTCGATGCCAACTTCGTGTTCCCCTCGGAGCTCGAGTTGCTCGTGCGCCAAGAGGGGCACGCGACGGTCGAGGCCAAGATCCTGCGGCCGGGCGACCCGTTCACCATGCGGTTCGTGTGGGATCGTCCGCCACTCGATGCGGCCGCGAGTCGAGAGGAATTCGAGCAGCTCTTGGAGGAAGACCGCGAGGAGCTGCTCGGCATCACCAGCTACGACCAGCTCTATTCGTTCCTCTACATCACGCGTCTCGAGGCACGGCACGAGATCCTCATTCCCCTAGCGACGTTGAAGACCCTTATCGACATCGATCATGACGACCCCAATCTGCTGAGCGTGGACGAGCAGAAAGCGGCGCGGGAGGTGATCGGTGAGTACTTCTCTCGGATCAACCCGGTCGAGATCGACGGCCTGCCGGTCGGAGCCATCGTCGATCGCGTCGACTTTTATGGGCTCGACCTGCGCGACTTCGCACAACGCGCGGATCCCAAGGCGGTCAGTCTCGCCAGTGGCCGAGTCGGGATCATCCTGCGCTACCCCAGCAAGCAAGAACCGCGTGAGGTGAATCTGACATGGGATACGTTCAACAGTTCGATTCGCAAGGTCACGACCATCGTGATCACGGGCGATGAGGTATCCAATGTTGAGTTCAGTCGTTTCCAGACCGAGAACGTACTCGCCTGGCGGAATCCGAATCCCGATACCGAGCCTCGAGGAGTCCGACCGTTGTTGCGGGCGGGTCCGCCACCATCGCGCTGGTCGGTATTGGGCTTGGGCGTCTTCTTGTTCGCGCTGACGCTGAGCGGCTTGATTGGCGCGACGGTATCCAAATGGCTCGGGGCTTGGGCCGTTTGGTGTTCCCTACCCATTGCCTTGGCCGCGGCCGGAGGCTGGATTGATTCGGGCTATAGCCCGCCGGCGGGTAGCGTCGCGAACAGTGATCGCGCGGCGCTCGTGCGAGGTTTGTTGGGCAATGTCTATCGGGCGTTCGATTACACGGAAGATGAAGCGATCTATGACGCGCTCGGTTATTCCGCGTCAGGTGATCTGCTCACCACGTTGTATCTCGAGATCAAGCAGGGACTCGTCGTCAAGGAGCAAGGAGGCGCCCAGGCCGTGGTCGAGCAGGTCGAGATCGTGGAACTGAAGCCCCAGGTCGACAGCGGGGCGGCTCGTGGCGTGGAGGTACCTCCCGAGCCAGGCTTTCTGGCCAAGTGTCGCTGGAATGTCAGCGGGACGATTGAACATTGGGGACACGTTCACCGTCGAGTCAATCAATACGAAGCCATTTTCGCGGTCGAGCGAATCGAGGGTGATTGGAAGCTGACTCGGATGGCGTTGACCGATACCGTTGCACTAGAAAACCGTCAGTTCCCTCGACGGTTCTAGCGGCCCGCCCTCGAATTCGAACGAGCCCACGGCCGCCAATCCTGGCCGCGACCGTTCGATCAAGGAATTGGATTCCATGTCAGAGAATGAAGTGAGCGAGAACGGACTCGCCTACGTTGATTTGCATTCCCATCTCTTGCCAGGTGTCGACGATGGTTGCGCCACGCTCGAGGAGTCGGTCGCCGTGGCTCGGCGAGCCGTTGAGTTGGGATGTCGTGCGATGGTTTGTACGCCGCATGTTGGCACCGATCGCTATGCGGCCAACACACCCGAGGAAATCGAGCGAGCGGTCGAACGGCTGCGTGATTACTTGCGCGAAGCGGGCGTCCGCCTCGAGATCCTCGCGTCGGGCGAATTCCGTTTGTCGGAGCGATCCATCGAGTGGTTTGAAACGCATGGTGTGCCGACCCTGGGGCGGTCGAATGTCGTGTTGATCGATACCTGGGCACAAGCCTGGGAACAGGAATACGACGACGCCATCGAATGGCTTTTCGAACAAGGCTATCAACCGCTGTTGGCTCACCCCGAACGCATGTTGATCGCCACGGAACAATGGAGTGGATTGATCGAGCGGCTCGAGCAACGAGGAGTTTGGCTACAAGGGAACTTCAAGAGCTTCGCCCAGATCGACGCGGCTCGTGTGCAAGAGCGAGCCTGGCAATTGTTGTCGGCGAACCGGTATACCGTCTTGGCCAGCGACACCCACGCGTTCCAGAGCATCGCTCCACGAGCCGAGGGACTCGCGACGATCCGTCAACGGCTCGATTCTCCGAACGTGGAACGACTCGTTTTGACCGGGCCCGATCGGATTCTGCGTGGCGAGGCGTTGAACGCGTAGCGATTCGCGGCAGCGGTTCCAACCGAGGTTGGCCATGGGCACGATGGCGGAACACGAACGGGACGAGCGAGATGCGCTGCGGCCGTTCCACCGGCGATTCTTTCAGCGCGACCCGCGCTCGGTGGCTCGCGAGTTGCTCGGATGTTGGTTATGGACCGAGACGATCGAAGGCTTGACAGGCGGAGTCATCGTCGAGACCGAAGCGTATCTAGCGGAGGGAGATTCCGCTTGTCACGCGGCTCGCGGCGAGACTCGCGGCAATCGCGCGATGTTTGGTCCGTCGGGCCACGCTTATGTCTATGTGATCCATGCTCGGCATTGTTTCAATATCGTGACCGAAGGCATCGGCATCGGTAGCGCGGTGTTGATTCGGGCTCTCGAGCCACGCTGGGGTTGCTCGTTGATGGAGCAGCGGCGGGGGCGCACGAATGCCAAGGAATTGACTTCGGGTCCGGCGCGGCTCTGCGAAGCCCTTGGTATCACGCGCGATCATGACGGCCGGGATTTGCTGGCTCCCGGCACCACCGATCTCGGGCTCGCCAAGCCTCCCTCCCATCAACGATTGGAGCTAGGGCCCATCTTGTCCACGCCACGGATCGGCGTCACATCGGCGCACGAACTGGAATACCGCTACGTGTTGGCCGGCAGCCGTTACCTTTCCCGCTCGCTCACCGCGAAGCCTCGCAAACAATAATCCCGAGGCCGCGCCTTTCACGCCTCGCCCCCATCGACTAATTCAAAAGCGTGGGAAAACAAAGGAAACCCGAAGCGTGAGCGAGGGATTGATTTAGTCACTCGCCGCATCGTGCGGCCGTGAGACGCCCATCGAGGTCGTCTCACGGATCGGTTTTGGGGTGGGCACTCTTCGAC
>JAGQPS010000419.1 GCA_020426595.1 Planctomycetales bacterium | reverse complement strand
AGGGAGTCGATTCTCCATCGTCGCGAACCTCCTCGGGAGACTCGTGGTTCGGAGCACCTTGGGACGATGTTTGCCGAGGCAATCATCGCTCGTGGGATAGGTACCGATTCGCTCGTCGCAGCGGCGCCGAGCGACAAAAAGAATCCAAAAAATCGGACCGCCCCAACGGCCGCTCCCGGTCGATTCGTCACCGACCTCCGTCAATCCAGACGACTCGCCGCACGCGATTGACGCGGAATTGAGTTAGACTCAAGAGAGACAAGCGCGGATCAACCCATGGGTCGAACCGCCGCTTCGTGTGACTCCAAACAACTCGCGCGACTCTCGCGGAGGCCCGGTTCCGATGCTCGCTTCTCGGCCAACGCCCCTGACTCGTTCCCCAGCGAACGATCCGCCGTTGGACAACTTTCAACACGCGCGATCCGCCCTCCGACCCGCGCGCGATCGGTGTCTTCATCCTCATGCGTGTCTCGTCGTGGCGACGCAGGTCTTGTGCGCGAGTCTGCTCGTCGCGCTGTTCGCGAATCCCTTACACGCGCAGCTTCCCGCTCGCGACGCTCGCGACGCGACTCGGCTCTATCTCGCCAGTCCGCCACTCGTCTCGCTTGCCGATGAGACTTCTTCCGCGGCCGAGCCGACGTTGACGGCCGATCAAGCGGACTCGCTCTTCGCCGACGCCCAACGTCTCGCCGAACAAGGCCTCGAAGGCCCCGCCTACCGATTGCTGTTCGAAGTGCTCGCCGGAGCTCCCGAACATGCCGATACGCTGCGAGTCCTCGGGCCCACCTTGCGCGTGCTCCGCCCCGACGACGAACCGCTGCGCGCGGTCGCGTCGCGTCGACCCGAACGAACGTTTGGTTGGGGAGCCGACGAGTGGCGGCGAGTCGATTCGCCTCACTTCACCGTGATCGGTTCCGCCTCCAGCGAGGAACTAATCGCGGTCGCTCGCCGCATCGAACGACTCTATCTCGCGTGGGACCAAGCGTTCTTCGAGGTTTGGAGTCCCGCGGGTCGGCTCGATCGGGCACTCGGAGGCTCGGGATCGCTCTCGCGCACCAATGGACGAAAGCACACGGTCGTCCTCTTCGCCGATCGCGACGAGTATCGAGCCAAATTGCGCGGCGTCGCTCCCAACATCGATGCGAGCCTCGGCTACTACGCGCCGACTCGACGACAAGCGATGTTCTTCGCCGGCGATGAGGCCCAGACCGCGGCGCTGCTCCACGAAGTCACGCACCAGCTGTTCCACGAACGACTAGGCGCGCGGGGCAACGCGGGTGATCGCTCCAACTTCTGGCTCGTCGAAGGCATCGCCACGGTGATGGAATCGATGGAGGATCACGGCGACTTCCTCACCATCGGCGGATACGACGCCGAACGACTTCAGTACGCTCGATTCAATGTCTTCTCCGGCAAGGTGCTGATTCCCTTCGAGGACCTCGTCGAGCTGGGACAAGACTCGTTTCAAACCGACCCCGACGTTCGCAAGATGTACAGCCAAGCGAGTGGCATGGCGAGCTGGTTGTTGATCGATGAATCTGGCGAGCGTCCCCAAGTGCTTGCCGACTTGTTGCGAGAACTCTATGCCGGTCGCGATGCTCCCGAGCGACTACGCGAGGGTCTGGGGATGAGCTGGGACGAATGCGTGAAGCAATACGTCGCCTACTTGCGACCGCTCAAGTCGCAGGTCGCCGGACGTCCACCGCGAGCCGACACGACTTGCCTCGCGTTCTGCTACGGCGATATCGATGACGCGACCCTCGCGGCGTTGCCGAAGCTGGAACAACTCGATTGGCTCGATCTCACCTCGGCACCCATTTCGGATCGAGGCCTGCGCGAGCTCGATCGGTTTCCAGCCCTGCGACAGTTGTTTCTGACCGGCACCGCGACGACTGACGAATGTCTGGATGAGATCGCGCGGATCGAATCGCTGGAGGAGCTCGATTTGAGCGCGACTCGAGTTTCCAACGCGGGGCTCGCGAAGCTAGCTCGACTCCCAAACCTCGCCGTGCTCCACCTAAACGACACGGCCATCGACGATAGCGCGGTCGAGACGTTGGCGCGATTTCCGGCGCTCAATGAAATCGATCTCAAGGGGACGCGGATGACCGAGGCGGGCGCGGCGCGGCTCGAACGACTTCTCTCGGCGCGCCGCCGCGACTAGGCGTTCGGCCAGCAAACGCGATTCGTGACGCTCCGTTGTATCCCACGTTCTTGCGCGACCTCCCACCCGACGATCAACCACGAGGAATGTATGACGGCCGATTCGAAACCTTGGTTGTTGGCCGAGACCACTTATGGATGGGTCAAGGAACAGCCGTATGAAGTCGCGGTCCTTCCCTTTGGCGCGACGGAGCCGCACAACCTTCACCTCCCCTACGGCACCGATACCTTCGAGGCGGACATCGTCGGCGCGCGGGCTTGCGAGCGAGCTTGGCGAGCCGGAGCGAAAGTCGTGCTGCTGCCGACGATCCCTTACGGCACCGAAACGAACATGGCGGCCCTGCCGCTCGCCATGAACCTCAATCCCTCCACGTTGCTCGCCATCGTCTCGGACCTCGTCGAGACCTTGACTCGGTGCGGGATTCGTAAGGTGCTGCTCCTCAACAGTCACGGTGGCAACGACTTCAAACCGATCCTGCGGGAGCTGGCGGGTCGGTCGACGGCACAGTTGTTCTTGTGCGACTGGTTTCGGATGATCGGCGACGTCTATCACGAAGTGTTCCAAGCCAAGGAGGATCATGCGGGCGAGATGGAGACGAGCGTGATCCTGGCCGTTCGCCCGGATCTCGTTGCTCGGACGGCCGAGGGCGCGTTGCGAGCCGACGAGGGAGCGACCGCTCCGTTCCGCATCGAGGCTCTGAGTCGCGGCTGGGTCGGGCTCACTCGCCCCTGGCACTCGCTGACCACCAACACCGGCTCGGGCAATCCTCACGCGGCGACGGCTGAGAAGGGTGAGCGAATACTGGAAATCGTCGCGGATCGGTTGAGCCAGTTCCTGGTCGATCTGGCGGGCGCGGAGCTCGACGAGCGATTCCCGTTCGCTTGAACGGTGGTTGCCCGCGCGGCTCGATGCGACGGTCGACCACGAATCCAGTCGCCTCGCGCGAACCCGCGCTCCGCTCGATGTTTCCAGAGAGAATCGTCGAGGCCGTCCGGTCCCGCAGGCTGATTGGGCTCGGCGGGCGAGTTCCGTCAGAATACGAGGGGGGTCCCAGACGGGTCGGCAGGCGGCCGAGGCTAGATACGGGCGCAAGCCTGGCAAGCTGATGAGACGGCGTCCGACATTGCCGGTTGGGAGCGATTTCCGGCGTTCTTGCTGGCAGAGGGTGGTCGGGTGGGAGGCTGACCGTTGACCATCCCGCGAGCCGAGATTACATTCCTTCACTGATCGTGGTGGCTGTAGCTCAGTTGGTAGAGCATCAGATTGTGGCTCTGAGGGTCGTGGGTTCGAGCCCCATCAGCCACCCTTTCATAAAATGCGAAAGCCGAAAGCCGCTAGTCCTCCTCGGACGAGCGGCTTTTGCTTTGGATGGTTGAGTGAAACACGATCTCGCGGTGAGCACGTTGCCGCGATTCGCGATCCGGGTTGAAGTGGGTCCTGGGGATCGGCGATTGGCTGGGCAAGCGTGAACGGGAAGAGTACCTCGCTCGCGCTTGGGGTTTTCGAGGCCGAGCTTTGTCGTGGGACGGCGTGCGACAGAGTCCGCTTTTGCTCCGCAAAAGCAGGTCCGCGGTTTGCCGAGGCGAAGAACACGCTTTTGCGGAGCAAAAGCCGACACTCTTGCAGCGTTGATCCCGTGGTGACCTCGTCCGTGATTGCTAGGTGGGTGAGGAAGAAGAGTCCCTCGCTCACGCTGCGGGTTTCCTTTGGG
The DNA here is from genome assembly GCA_020426595.1 of Planctomycetales bacterium. Lineage (GTDB taxonomy): Bacteria > Planctomycetota > Planctomycetia > Pirellulales > Pirellulaceae > UBA11682. The sequence continues at coordinate 239 of JAGQPS010000419.1, read as the reverse complement.
TTTCCACGGCTTTTCGCTCGGCGACCCTAGAACCCATGCCGGCTCTGGTGGAGAACGGTCTTGCCTCTTCCCCATGCCTAGAGAGCGAGCGATGAACGGGAGAAGGAGGCTCGGGGGTCAAGAAAAAGAATTGAGCTCACGCGGTGGGTTACTGCCCTAACGACACCAAGTGAGCCCAATTGTCTTCGACCGACCAGGAGCGGCGGTAACTCGAGGACCGACCCCTGCCCGGGTAGCTC
>JAGQPS010000418.1 GCA_020426595.1 Planctomycetales bacterium | reverse complement strand
CACTACGACACGCTCAATGGCCGTCGCATGGTCTCGCCGAGCAACCGAGTGCCGATCTACGCGCCTCGATTTGGTTCGGTGCGCAAGGTCCTTGGCATCGCTGGCAGCGAAGGTCACGTGGCTCTCGGTGGCGTTCAATCCGAATTGCAGACCATGCGTTCGGAGGAAGTCGCGATCTCCTCCACGACTCTCCAGCAACTCCAGCCTCGTGGTCAAGTCGGCCAGACTTCGCCCAGCACGTTCCGCGATCGAACTCGCGGCATGGAAATGGAGAACGAGGTCGCCAGCTCGGCGTTCGAGAATCGCTTCTCGACATTCGAGGATCTGGGTGTGATCCGCTACGGAGTTCACGACCAGAACGACAAGGCTCGACTCGCCGAAGGCATGGACGCCGCCAACGTCTGGGGGAATATCGATGCCGCCAGCGACGTGGTGGACAACCTCCAGATCGATCAGCTCGGTACCGGCGTCGCGGCGGGCGAGGCGGTCGCGATCGAGGAAGACGAAAGTCGTCCGCGCTTGCGATTGGTCAAGGTCGCGAGCCGTGGCGATGCGTTGCCGGGTGAAACCATCGAGTTCACGATCCGATTTGACAATGTGGGTAATGAACCGATCGGTAATGTGACGATCCTAGATCATCTAAGCCCGAGACTCGAAGTCATCGAAGGCTCGGCTCAGTGCACGGTCAACACCGATTTCTTCGTGACCGTGCAAGACGAAACCACACAGATTTTCCGAGCTGAGATCGTCGATCCAGTTCAGCCCGGTCAAGGAGGAATCGTTCGCTTCAAGTGTCTAGTTCGCTAGATCTTGACGCTGAGATTCCTTCGAAGGCTCCGTGCTTCGCACGGAGCTTTTTTTATGCGCCAACCGCAACGCCCACACTCCTTGATCGACGTTCCCACCGCATCGGCGAATCGCTCCGGAAATCAGAGCGATCCTCGCGGACAGGTTGCTCGGCGCGGAGCGTCATTTCACAATCGTGGTTCCGTCCTCCCACCACACGTCCACATTCCTGGCGTTACCGGGTTTCCGTCGAGACCACGCTCGCCGCTCCAGCTCCATGTCGCGTCATGCCTGCTCCTATCCAACTACCTTTCGCTCACCTCAATCTGACTCGCAATCCCTTTGGCGAGTTGACGGTCGACGAGTTGGTGCAGGTCGCTCATCTCGATGTCGAGCCGTGGTTGGAGTGGCTGGAATCACCTGAGGCGATCGTTCAATTCGTGGGCGAACAAGGTCGAGGCAAGACGACTAGCTTGCGGGGCCTCGTCGGACGGAGAAGCAACTGGCGGTATCACTACTTGGCCGAGGGAGTCGTCGCTTTTCCCCCGCGGGACGAGGCCTGTGTGATCGATGAGATCCAGCGTCTCCCTCGGCGGCGGCGACGGGTTTGGTTCGAGCGACTCAACCTGCGAGCGATCGGCACGCACGTCGATTACACCGCCGAACTGAGGGCGGTCGGGAGACACGTTTTGACGGTCGGCGTACCGGTCGTTTGGAATGCGGCTCGGTTGAATCGAATCGTCGAGCAGCGCATCGAACGCTTTCGGCGCCTCCCTGGCGAAGTCCCTTTTCTCCGTCCCGAATCCGCCGCCTTTCTCGTCGATCGTTATGGGTCGTGTGTTCGAGCCATGATTGGCCGTCTTTACGATTCACTCCAAGGCATGCGAGAGATCGGCCCCCTCCCCTTCCCCGAGCATGACCGGCCCGAAACCGTCGCGGATGCCTAACACCCCCGTCACGTTTCGACTGCGTTACAATCGTCGGTCGGTTGTCTTGGTTGACCAAGCAATGCGTCCAGGCTCTGGGGCTCCGGCATGTCGAAATGCGATTTCTATTTTGAGTTTGAACGGGCTGATCGAACCTATCGATCGAACGAGAAGGTTCGCGGTCGGGTCACCGTCGTTGTCAACAAGACCGTCGATTGTCGCGACCTCAAGCTCACGGGACTTTGGCGCACGCACGGCCGAGGCAATCGGGCTCAGGGGGAATACCATTCCACGAGCTTGTACCAAGGCCAGCTCACCGCGGGCGAGCGACACAGTTACGACTTCGAGTTTCAAATCCCTCCCCAGCCGGTGACCTATCACGGCAATCTGATCAACGTCGATCACTACGTCAGCATGCGGGCCGACATTCCTTGGGCCTTTGATGCGACGGGTGAGACCGAGTTCATCGTGTTGCCCGGTTACGAATCACCAGTCAGCGACGCGCCGCTCGCGACCTTCACGCAGTCGTCCTCGTTGGTGGGCATGATTTTTGGCACGATCATCGCCTTGGTCTTCATGGGCGTCGGCTTGTTCCTCCTGCCGTTTTACGGGCTCGGAGTGATCCCGATCGCCATCGGCCTGGGCATTCTCTTTTTCGCGTTCCGCAATCGACTGGCGGAACGCAAACTCGGCCCCGTCGAGTGCGTCATTGCTCCGTCGACCCAAGTACCGGGTGGCGAGCTGGGAGTGCGGATCTCGTTTAGCCCCCGGCAGTCAGGCTCCATCACAAAAATCGTGGTGGGCATGCGGGGAACCGAGACCGCGGTCTCGGGAAGTGGCACCAACAAGACGACCCACCGACATAAGCTCCATGAATCGCAGCAGACGGCGGCCGAAAGTTTGCAGTTGATTCCGGGACAGAGTCATACCGTGGAGCACTTCATCGCTTGTCCCGAAACATCGGCCTACACGATCAAGTTGGGTGAAAACAGCATCGATTGGGTCGTCCATGTCCGGCTCGACATCCCGCGGTGGCCGGATTGGGTCATGGAAGTCCCTGTACAGATCGTGCCCTTGTTAGCCGCGAATGATCCGGCGATGGAGTCCAGTCCACGGGGCGAAGCGGAGCCATCGGACTCGGGAAGCGTGGCTCATGCTCCCCACGGGGACACGGCGCTGGCTTACGACGACGAGCCTTCCGGGGCGATGGTCGCCGAGCCCTATTCGGCCGCTGCCCCCCAAGCTGAATTGACGGAGAACGACGGTGGAGACATTGAAGACTCTCCGTCAATCGCATCCCCATCGGCGCCCCCATCAAGCCGCTCACTGCAAGCGGTCGCCGAACAACTAATCGCGGCGGAACGATACAGCAGCCGACGGACCGAGATTGTCGAGTCGATGCAGGGAGAGCTGTTCCAGGTAACGTTGGAGATCGAACGTTCGTCATCGACGTTCGGAGTCTATGACGATCCCCAATACCGCTCGGGACAAACACTCATTGGCACGCTCGATTCGACCGACATTCCGGTCGCGATCCAGTTTCGCGAATCGCAAAATGAAGTGGTCCGCGGTCTGGCCGCTCATACCACTTGGAGTGGAACCGTACGCATCAACCGCTGGGATGATCTCTACGATCGACTGGAGCTGCGAACCGTCTGATTCGATGCTCCTTACGTGACCACGAATTCATGACGAAACCGTCGCGTCGTGAACGACACTGACTTCCCTCGCCACGATGAGGATCGACCGTCATGCTCGCCAACGCTCGTCCCATTCGCTTTCTCGGTTCGTTCGTCACCGGTGGCGTTTCCCGTCGCCTCGCTCGACTTCGTAGGCCGCGCGCGAATTCGAGCATCGTTCTACTGGCCGTCTTCTGCCTTGTCGGATATTCGGCCGCCGCGTCGGCACAAGACGCCGACAACTCGATTTGGATGGACTACCTCGAGGGCCGCGTGTCGTCGATCGAGGCTCGATCTCGGGACTTTGAACCGGGCGATCCGGAGTCGCGACGTCAGTTGCTCGAGATGCTAGGACTCGATCCATTGCCGCCGAGGACCCCGCTGCTCGCGCGAACGACGGGTACGGTCGAACGAGACGGAGTCGTGGTGGAGAAGCTCCACTTTCAATCGCTTCCTGGTCTCTATGTGACAGCCAACCTCTATCGCCCCGCCGTGATCGAGGCCCCCTGCCCCGCCGTGCTGTATCTCTGCGGACACGGTGGCGTGAAAGAGAACGGGGTGAGCTACGGCAACAAGGTCCACTACCAACACCATGGCTTTTGGATGGCGAGCCACGGTTTTATCTGCTTGACGATCGACTCCCTACAGCTCGGAGAGATCGAGGCGATCCATCACGGCACGTACCGCTACGACCGCTGGTGGTGGCTTGGCCGAGGCTACACGCCGGC
>JAGQPS010000417.1 GCA_020426595.1 Planctomycetales bacterium | reverse complement strand
GACCTCGATGGGCGTCTCACGGCCGCACGATGCGGCGAGTCTGATTACATCAACAGCCCGTCACGCTTCGGGTTTCCTTTGGTTTTCCGCTCTGTGGGGTCTCTGCTCTAGTGATCTGAAACGCGCGGTATCCAAGCAAGCACGGGGCCTTGGATGGCGGCAAGAAACGAAACAAGGCGACTCGAGCGAGTCGCCTTGTCGCGTCTTGAGGGAGAAACGTGCCGTTGCCTTGCCTAACGTTTGCCTCGCGGACGGAGTGGTGAGCACTAGGGGAAAGCGTAGGACGGATTGTCGGGATCAAAGTCGCGATCCGTTAGGCCAACATTCAAGCGAATGTTGACATAGGTGTACTCTTCCTCGAGCACCGGTTGTCCGCCGGGCTGACGAGGCCACGAATAGGCCACGTAGCGAATGGGCACACCGAGCTGCTTGTCGATGTAGACCTTCGCGATGTGGAAGTCGTAGGGATTACGGCGTTCGTCGTGACGAACCTCGATCATCGTGCAGTCGCGATCCTCGACCTTGGCGTTGTAGAACGCCACGTGGCAATCACCGGCGGCCCGATCGCGCTCCGCCTTCTCAATCAACTTAACCACCAAGTTCTCAATTCCGGCCTCGAAGATCGGATAGCGATTGCCTCGCATCGCCAACCCTCCCTCGGGATCGAGAGAGACTCGGAAGTTGCCGCGGATGAGCCCCGTATCGTGGGCCACGAGCTTGTTCTCGTTCGCCCCTTCCACCCAAATCACTTCGCGCCCGGCGAATGACCGCGGGCTGAGGAAGCGGACATAGATGCTAAATGGAACCTGCCCTTGACCCGGAACGTTGCGAGCGTTCCGAATCTTGACATGCATGTGTTCTTCGTCTTGCAACGAACCATCGACTCGCTCACGCTTGACCAAGGTCGCGGTGTAGTCGTGGACCTGCCGCTGCATGCTGGCCAAGCCGTCGTAGGCAAGACGCAATGCGGGATCGAGTGGGTGGGAATCTCGTCCGGGATTCGTTCCCGGGGCCACATCTGGCGTGCGGCTAACTCGCAAAACTGGCTCGGTGGTCGGCTTGGGATCAGCCCCGGCATCTCCCGTTCCTTGCGCGAAGGAAGTGGCAGAGACAAGTGAAGAGGCCGTAACAACCAATCCCCAGATCACCAAGAACCGTGCCCGTGCTCCGGTTCGCATCAGGGACTCTCCTTCAATGGGACCGTCTGCGTCAGGAAGAGAAGACTGCAGGGAGCGGTTCCTTCCGCTCCAGTGGTCGCGTGTCGACGTTGGCAACAGACGAGCGACATTCGATCGTCGGCTTAAGTGCTCGAGCCGCCATCCTCGAGTGCTCAAATACACTATCGCCGCGCGATCTCACAAACCGTCAACAGGAATCGGTTCGAATCGCTCCGAATTCGTACCCCCTCCACCGATAAGCGTTGTTCCTTGAAATGTGAACCTCGCTTTACTCGTCCACGCAGTTTGTGTTGTTTGTCGAGTTGGAGAGGCGCGACTTTACCCAATCGCTACCTCTTCCAACCACCTGCCGAAGATACTCCATTCGTGACGATTCTCAGAGAGCAATTGAAAACCACCGCAATGGAACTCGCAGGCATCCCCCGCCAAAGTAACGTCCGTTCGATCCGTCCGGCGGAACTTGGTTGATCCAACCTGCCATGGTGCGATTGGGATACGACTCGGACTCGGAGTTTCATTCGAGACACCGATGTCAGCCGCGAGTTGCGTCCGCTCTTCCGAGGCGATGAGATGTCCAGCGTCGACTGTATTGTCATTGGAGCCGGCCACAACGGGCTCGTTCTGGCCGCATATCTGGCTCGGGCTGGACGGAAGGTCGTGGTCCTGGAACGTCGAGCCGTGCTCGGAGGTTGCAGCACGACCGAGGAGTTGTGGCCAGGCTTCAAGGTCTCGACCGCTTCCTACGTCATCAGTCTCTTTCTGCCGAGCATCATCCAAGAGCTTAAGCTCAAGCACTACGGGCTTGAGATTCTCCCTCGTACCCCGTCGTCGTTTACTCCGATGCGCGACGGCCGATACCTGCTCATGGGACCGGAACCGGGACTCAACGCTCGAAGCATCGCCGCCTTCAGTCAGCGCGATGCCCAGCAATACCCTCGGTACGAAGCCATGCTTGAGCAGGTCGCCCAAGTCGTCGAACCGCTGCTGATGGAGTCGGCTCCCGAGTTGCTACCCGTCAGTCGCTCGATGCGCAAGCCCGCCCTGGGCCGGACCCTCGACGCGGCTCGCCGTGGGCTCAAGTTTCGAGCGGCTCTCGCGCGGCTCGGAGAACGGCTGCCCGAGGCGGTGGAGTTGTTGACCGGCGCGGCGCGTCCGATTCTCGATCGTTGGTTCGAGACCGATGTGCTCAAGGCGACCTTGGCGACCGATGCGATCATCGGCGCGTTCGCATCGATCTCGGCACCTGGAACCGCATACGTCCTCATGCACCATGTGATGGGTGAAGCGGGCGGGGCTCGAGGCGTGTGGGGATACGTGCGTGGCGGCATGGGAGGCTTGGCTCAAGCCCTGGCGGCCGCGTGCCGCGATCTCGGCGTGGAGATTCGCACCGAGGCGGCGGTGAAACAAATCTCGGTCGACGAGCGCGGAGTCCAAGGCGTCGAACTGGAGTCGGGTGAAACGCTCACCGCCAAAAAGGTCGCCTCGACCATCGACGCCCATCAAACGTTCGAAGTCCTGACCGCCCCCCAGCATTTGCCGGAGTCGTTCCGGGAAGCCGTCGCGCGAATCGACTACTCGAGCGCGAGCGCGAAAATCAATCTCGCGCTGAGCGAACCGCCTCGGTTCACCTGCTGGCCAGAAGCAGGTGTAGGTCCTCACCTACATGGCACCATCCACATCGGCGAGAACCTCGAGACGATCGAGCGGGCGTATGACGATGCCAAGTATGGTCGTCCCAGCCAGACTCCGATCCTCGAAATCACGATGCCCACGAGTGTCGATAAAACCCTCGCCCCCGACGGACAGCACTTGCTGGGGCTCTTCGTGCAGTTCGCTCCCTACCAGTTAGCGGCGGGCCTGCACTGGGATCAGCTCAAGGAATCGTTCGCGGACCGCTGCGTCGAGGTGTTGGCCGAGTACGCCCCCAACGTCCCTGGGGCGATCCTGCATCGACAGGTCTTGAGCCCCTTGGATCTCGAACGAGTCTACGGATTGACTGGCGGCAACATCATGCAAGGAGCGATGCATGCCCATCAGCTGTTCTCGATGAGACCCGTGCTTGGATGGGCCGATCATCGCACTCCCGTGCGTGGGTTGTACTTGGCTGGAGCCGCCTGTCATCCCGGCGGCGGCGTCATGGGGGCATGCGGATTGAATGCCGCGCGAGCCATCTTGGCCGATCGCTAGGCTCGGCGACCGCGCGCTGGCTAGTAGCGACGACCTCGGCCCGAGATTTCCGAGTAGTACTGGGCTCGCCTGGGCTCGGACCAAGGAGTCGCGAATTCACGCGGACGTAACTCCAACGTGTTGGGCCCCATTTGATTGTCCGGATACGGGTCGAATAGCGAGGCCATGTTTTGCTGGTTCTGCATGCTGCCGGGAGGCCGGGCGAACATGGTCCCCTGGCATCCGGCTTGAGCCAGAATCGCCACCATGGCGCCGGCAAGGAGCAAACCGGGTCGAGTTGGACGGGGGAACCACATCGAGTTGGATCCTCGTTGGCATGGCCGAAGTATCGGCTCGTTGGGCAACGGCCTGGACGTCGCGTTTTTCACGCTGTGCCCCAGTCAGCCAAGTCAAAAGCATTGAAAATCAAAACGAAACCCGAAGCGTGAGTTTTGATGTTGCGCTTTTCACGCTTCGCCCCAGGCGACCAACTCAAGAGCGTGGGAAAACTAAAGGAAACCCGAAGCGTGAGCGAGGGATTCTTCGCCTTCTCAACCAAGCCAGCAACTCGCTACGCCGTCAACACTTCCGCCTAACCCACGTCCTCGCAAACGCGACATCCGAAGCGTGAGCGAGGGAACTTTCGAATACACGCACGAGTCAACAAGTCGTTACACCAACAACGTTTCGGGCCGGTCGCCTCCGACAAGGTGCGACACGGATATCCTGAACCCAACCCTACTCTCCCACGGAATGCCTCATGGCCTCCGAATCACGCAACGTCGTCGTGCTGCTTAAGT
>JAGQPS010000416.1 GCA_020426595.1 Planctomycetales bacterium | reverse complement strand
CTGGCCGCGCGCCGCCGCCTTCGGGCGCGTGATCCCCAAGACCAAGATCTATGAGCACGCCGGGGCGAACACGGGCCTCAAGGACCTCTTCGTGCGCGAGGTCGATCAGATCGTCTGGTCGCACAAGCTGGCGCCCGAGACGGTCAATCTGGCGGCGACGAAGCAGGTGGCCGAGATACAGGTCTTCCGCATCACCGCGCGCACCGCGACGCTAGACGCGGCTGTGCTGCGCGCCATCGACAAGGCCATCCCCTTTCCGCTGATCTTCGAGGTGGCTCATGGCGGCCGCGTCAGGCTGGCCGCGGCCTACAAGCGGCCGAGCGAGGCCGACAGCGCCCGCTGGGTGGTGGGCGACTATTTCCAGGGGGACTGGCTGCCCGAGGACGCAGCCCGCGCCCCGCTTCCAGTGGCGCTGAACATGGGCGCGCTGTACGAGCGGCTGCTCGAGCCGCTGGTGGCGGGACAGACAGCCAGGTTGGTCCCCGGCATGGGCGAGGCGCCGCAGACGCCCTTCACCCCTTCTGACGCGGAGCGCCCCATGTCGCTGGAAGAGCGCATCGCGCAGGCCGAGGCGATCAAGGCGCAGACGCGTGAGGTCGAGCGGATCAAGGCGCGGCTGGGGAGTGAGAAGCAATTCAACAAGCGTGTGGCGATAAATGCCGAGCTTCGCGCGGCAGTGAGCCACCTGCAAAAACTTCAGGCTTCCGGCGATATCCAGATAGGTCAAAATCATGGAGATTGATACGATATATTCCTATCCCGATCTCGACGTATTGAACGAGATCGTTTCCGGCCCGCAAATAGAAGTGGCTTCGCCGTTCTATTCGTCAGCCTCACTTAAGTTGGTTACCAAGGGCGGTGTAAAACGAATGGAGCTAATCACGCGCCTGCCAACTCAGTACATAATGCCCTCAGCATTCATTGAAAACGATCCGAAGCCATTGTCGGCCCTCTTCAGCATAATGAATGATCGACTCAAAGTGTATGCGTTACCATCTCTTCATGCCAAGCTATACTTGCAGGATAGTCTTGCATGGGTTGGAAGCGCCAACATGACCTTAAACGGGTTTTCCGGAAAGCCTGAGATTATCATTCGATTTAAGGACCGAGAGAAGTATTGGAGAGGCATATTTTCTGATTATCGTAACCTCGCCAATCCGGTCAACAAGGCCAATCTGGAGAAACTCCAAAGATGGATTGACCTTGGACTCACAAAAGTGAGGAGCCAGGACAATACCGCCGAAAGGCCTTCAGGGGAGACCGCTTATGCACCACTCACTTTTGAAGATTTCGTTGAGTGGTTGGCCGAACCAAGTCAGCCACACCCATCAATCCGAAAGCACATACTCGACCGAGTGAAGGGAAAAAACTTCATGAGCGGTCACGTACCGCCAGCATTTCATGGGGCAATGGCGTTTCTACGTCTGAAAAGCGAGTACCGAAGTCGCTTAGTAAAGACCAACGATACGTCTATCCCCTCGGACATTATTTCTGACTTCGCGTCCTTTGTTGAAAAACATGGAGACGAATATCGAGGGCCACAAGGCGGGTATTGGCGAAATTATCTCTCAACAAGGCTTGGAGGCGCGCAGCGCAGTGGAGGTGCGGGAGACACCGTTGCGAAGAAATGTCTCGTACTGATTCCCGCTTATGTCAACGCGCGACGACAGCCACAATTCGGATAAGGACAGAACGCATGGAAAAACTGAAGATGCGAACGCGGAGCCTGAGTCAAGAGCAGATCAAGGCGATCAAAGATGTATTCCCGTCCTGCGTTCGAGAAGCATACTTCGAAGCAACAGGGGAGAAGCGGCTACTTGTTGACTTTGACGAGCTCAGACAAGAGCTGAGCGACCAGATAGTAGATGGCCCCCAAGAACGATTTCGACTGGATTGGCCTGGAAAGCGCGAAGCGCTTGCGATGGCCAACATGCCGATCGAAAAGACCCTACTTCCTTGCAGGGAGGAGAGCGTCAATTTTGAGGCGACGCAGAACCTTTTTTTGGAGGGGGACAATTTCGAGGCACTCAAAATCATCGAGGAGACATTCCTGGGATCGGTCAGGATGATTTACATTGATCCTCCATATAATACGGGAAGGAACCTAATATATAGGAACGATTATAGTGAGAAATCTGCTGATTTTCTTGAAAGGTCCGGACAAATCTCCGGTGAAGGCGGGCGACTAGTTGCCAATCCAGAGACAAGTGGGCGCTTTCATTCCGATTGGCTGTCGATGATGTATCAGCGCTTGAAGGTTGCAAAAAACATCTTGGCAAAGGATGGGGTTCTCGTTTGCGCAATAGATGAGAATGAGTTTGGAACTTTGTCTGTACTGATGAAAGAAGTATTCAGCGGTGCGGCGTGGGAGCACGCTTACGTAAGCGTTATCCACAACCCGCGAGGCCAGCAGGGAACAAACTTCTCTTACATCAACGAGTACCTGATCTTCGTCTATCCGAGCGGCACAAAATCCATAGGCGATCGTAAAATCCGTGAGGAGGACGTGAACTGGTCTCAGTTTAGAAATTGGGGTGGAGAGTCGGAGCGTACCGATGCAAAGAACTGCTTTTACCCCGTTCTGGTCCAAGATGAGAAAATTATAGGATTTGGAGACGTCTGCCCCGATGACTTCCACCCCGAGCAGACCGAGTGGAGGGATGGCGTCGCGTACGTCTATCCAATCGACAACTCTGGCACCGAGAGGAAGTGGCGTTACGCCCGCCAGAGCGTAGAAGAGATCGCCAGCATGCTAAGGGCGAAGCGCTCTGGAGACGGGTATCAGATTGAAATTGGAAAGACATTTGGTCTTTACAGGAGCGTTTGGACCGATAAGCGCTATGATTCGAATGAATACGGTACTAAGTTGGTGAATAGTCTTGTTGAAGGATCAGGATTTACGTTCCCGAAGAGTCTTTGGGCTGTGTATGATCCGATTGAAGCAGTGACCGGGAACCACAAAGACGCGATCATATTAGACTTCTTTGCTGGGTCTGCGACAACTGCACACGCTGTCATGCAGCTCAATGCCAATGATGGCGGAAACCGGCGTTTCATCATGGTGCAAGTGCCGGAAGCAATCGACTCCTCGCTTCCACCTTACAAGCGTGGCTTCACGACCATCGCAGAAATTTCGAAAGAACGCATCCGCCGCGCAGGTGGAAAACTCTTGGAGGGCGAATGTCACCCCGACTGGAACCGCGATGTCGGCTTCCGGGTGCTCAAGGTGGACACATCGAACATGAAGGACGTCTACTACCGTCCCGACGAGCTAAAGCAGTCCGACCTGCTCGACATGGTCGACAACGTGAAGGACGGCCGCACGGCCGAGGACCTGCTGTTCCAGGTGCTGCTCGATTGGGGCGTGGACTTGACGCTGCCCATCCGCCGCGAGACGGTGCAGGGCAAGACCGTGTTCTTCGTCGATGACAACGCCCTTGTCGCCTGTTTCGAGCGAGGCATCACCGAGGATCTGGTGAAAGAGCTGGCGGGCCACGAGCCCCTGCGCGTCGTCTTCCGCGACAACGGCTTCGTCTCGGACGCGGTGAAGATCAACGTCGAGCAGATCTTCCGCCAGCTCTCGCCCACCACCGACGTCAAGTCGATCTGAGGGCGCGCCATGAAGCTGAAGTTCAAGGTCCAGCCCTATCAGACCAATGCCGTTAACGATGTGGTCGACTGCTTCGCCGGCCAGCCCATGACCTCCGGCCTGACCTACCGCATCGACCCCGGCCGCAAGGCACAGGCCAGCGCCTTCGAGGAAGGCTTCAAGAACGCCGACCTCGCCCTGACCGACGTGCAGATCCTGGAGAACATCCAGAAGGTCCAGCGGCGCCAGAACCTGCCCGTTTCGCAGTCGCTGACGGACTTCACCACTTTCAACGCCCGAGGCGAGCGCGTGCCGGTCGCGGCCACCTACAAGCGCGACGCGCTGGCTGCGACCCGCGTTCACCTCGATGTCGAGATGGAGACGGGCACGGGCAAGACCTACTGCTACATCAAGACCATCTTCGAGATGAACAAGCGCTATGGCTGGTCGAAGTTCATCATCATGGTGCCGTCGATCGCCATTCGCGAAGGTGTCTACAAGTCGCTGCAGATCACGGCGGACCACTTCACCGAAAGCTACGGCAAGAAGGCGCGGTTC
>JAGQPS010000415.1 GCA_020426595.1 Planctomycetales bacterium | reverse complement strand
CCAGGCCACGGTGATCCCAGGCCGTTGGCCTGGGGAGGACCTAAGCCGATGGAGGCCTGTGGGATGTTGCCCCATGGGGCGGGCGGCGCAATGAGTTAGCGGCTTGTTTGCGAAGTCGAAGAGTCCCTCGCTCACGCTTCGGGTTTCCTTTTGGCTTCCCCGCTCCTGCTGCTCTCCTGCTCCCCTGTTCTCCTGCTCTCAACGGGCCTCAGCTTGCGGCGAGCTGTTCGTAGAGGCTCACGTATTGCCGTGCGCTGCGGGACCATGACCAGTCCTGACGCATGCCGCACTCGACGAGGCGGCCCCATTGGTCCGGGTGATGGGTGAAGACCTCGAGGGCGCGCCGTACGGTTTCCAGCAGAGCCTCGGAGCGATACTCCCGGAACTGAAATCCATTGCTCGCTCCATCGCGAGCCGCATCCCCCGTGAAGTCGACAATCGTATCGGCCAAGCCACCGGTCTCATGGACGATCGGCACGGTGCCGTACTTGAGACTGTAGAGTTGGTTCAAGCCGCACGGTTCGTAGCGACTGGGCATGAGGAACATATCGGAGCCCGCTTCAATGCGATGGGCGATCGCATCCGAGAAGGCCATCCTCACGGCGACTTTCGTCGGGTATGCCGCCGCCAACTCTTCCAAGGCTTGCTGGTAACTCGGTTCGCCGGTACCCAGTACGACCCACTGCACATCGGTGCGCGGTACGAGGTTCTTCATCAAGTCGATGATCAGCGTCCAGCCTTTTTGTTCGGCCAGTCTTCCAATCAAGCCAATCAGCGGAGCGGCCTCGGTTGGCAATCCCATCTCTTCCTGCAAGGCCCGCTTACAGGTCGTCTTGCCGTCTCGCCAGTTGTTGACGTCGTAGTTCGCCGCCAGGTGCGGATCGATGGACGGGTTCCACACCGTTTCGTCGATGCCGTTGATGATTCCGTGGAGCGACTCGGTCCGATGCGACAGCACTCCTTCCAAGCCACAACCGAGCTCGGAGGTTTGGATCTCCTGGGCATATCGCGGGCTGACCGTCGTCAACGAGTTGGCGAATACGATGCCGGTCTTCAGCAGATTGAGCCGTCCAAAAAACTCCATCTGACGCCAATTGAAATAGCGCCAGTCGAGTCCTGTGAGCAGCATGTCCCAATGCCAGAAGTTGCCTTGATACGCAAGGTTGTGAATCGTCAGCATCGACGCGATCTTGGCGTACCGCGGAGCGTGGCGATACTCGAGCGCAAGGTAGGCAGGAATCAGACCGGTTTGCCAGTCATTGCAGTGGATCAGATCCACATGCAGGCCAAGCGTGCGAATGCCTTCCATCACCGCGCGGCAAAAGAAGACAAACCGCTCGCAGTTATCCGGGTAGTCCTCGCCATTCTCTTGATAGAGCCCGGCGCGATCGAAGTACTCCGGCTGCGAAACCAGCACGACGTCGACGTCACTGTTGGGGAGACGGCTCTTGAGATACGAACCGGCGACGATCTTGCTGCCGATGGGGATGGAGAACTCGTCGCCGTACGGTTCGATCGGCTGTCCGGATTGCAGAGCCGCTCGGTAGGCCGGCATGAACACGATCGGACGGTGTCCCAACTTGGCGATCTCGATCGGCAAGGCGCCACTGACGTCGGCCAAGCCGCCGGTTTTCGCGAACGGAACGACTTCACTGCTGGCGAGCAAGATGTTCACGGACTGGATCCTTCGGCGAGCTTACGGTGAAAACGTAGCAAGTAGGTAGATTCGGTCGCCGTGAGGGGCGAAAGCGAGTCGAGCCGCGGACAAGCTTTCTCTTTCGGTTGTAGGAAGTTCGACGGCACTTCCGCGTGGGCGGCGCGCCGCCGGCCTCGCGGTCGAGATGCTCGGTCGTTGGAAGTTCCCGCGAGTCACGGTCGAAGCGCCGCAGGCAAGCAACGCCACCCGAGTCGGCTTACAGGATCTCCCGGATCACTTCTCCTCGGCTGATGGGGAACGGGCGATTCTCGACGTCCTTGAGCAATGTCTCGGGTGGGAATCCAAGGCAATGGAACACCGTCGCGAGATAGTCGCACGGCCGGACGGGGCGTTCGGTCGGCTGAGCTCCGATGCGATCACTCGCTCCGACCACCACGCCCCCTTGAATGCCGCCACCCGCCAAGGCGATCGAGAACACGCTCCCCCAATGATCCCTCCCCGCCTTCGGATTGATCTTCGGAGTGTGCCCAAACTCGGATACCAAACAGACCAACGTCTCGTCCAACAACCCACGTGACTCGAGATCGAGAATCAAACCGCTGTAGGCCTGATCGAGCACCGGCATCAGCCAACCCTGGCAACACTCGCCACACTTTTCATGCACGTCCCAGCCGCCTCCATTGGGACGCGCCGGGTCCTCGGCGATCGATGTGACTTGCACGAGTCGAACACCGGACTCGATGAGTCGCCGGGCCAACAACACGCTTTGCCCGTACTTCGTCAGTCCATAGCTTTCGCGCGTCGCTTGCGATTCGAGGCTCAGATCGAAAGCGGCTCGAGCTTGCCCTCCGGCGAGCAACGAAATGGCTTGGCTCATCGAGTGGTCGTAGCCCACCATCTCGGCGTTTCGCTCGAGCGTTTGCAATCGCGAATCGAGACCCGCGAGTAGGCTCAGCCGCGAATCGATGCGGCTCATCGTCAAACCATCGAGCAGCTCCGTGCCGGGCACGGTGAAGTCGGCCGATGAGGGATCGCCTTCCAGGAACCAAGGCTCGAAACGCCGGCCCAACAAGCCAGCACCCGTTCCCGGCCAAGGATCGGTTCCGCCATTGTTGGCCAAGTTGCGAGGCAAACCGATCGCCGGAGGGAGGCCTCCTTGGGATTCACAAAGCGCGGTGACCATCGCGGCCAAGGAAGGCCAGTCGTTGGGCTTTCCCGGCGGAGCGTTTTCGCGGCTCAGCGGCGCGTGAGGCACGCCGGTCAGCATCTGGTAGCCGCTCGTCGAATGGGCGTGATCGCCGGTCACCATCGAGCGAATGATCGCCATGCGGTCGGTGAGCTGCGAGGTGCGCGGAAGCAGTTCGCTGATCCACAGGCCGGGAGTCCGAGTCGCGATGGCTCCGAATTCACCTCGATACTCGCTCGGCGCGTCGGGCTTGGGATCAAACGATTCGTGATGAGGGAGTCCGCCGGCGGTGAACAGCACGATGACGTTTTTCGCGCTGGCGACCGTCGCCGCCGAGGCTTGCCCCATGAGCGAGGCAAGTGAAAGTCCACCGAGTCCGAGTCCACCGAGGCGGAGCCATTCACGGCGCGACAAACGATCACACCAGGGACTACGAGGCCCCAAAATCGAAAGCATGCTCTCGGACTCCCGTAAGAGATGTTCTTTCGAGTTCCCAACGCGGGATCGCTCCGTGAATCGGCGTGACACGGAATCTCACCCTAGCCAAACCGATCCGAGTTGGACCGACCAAAGCGTGAGTCTACGAGGGATGACCGAGCCAAACAACGTTTTCCGGCCGCACTCGCCTCGTCCGCGGCGCAGCGCATGGATCGCCTTCATGGAAACGCGGCGTCGGCGAGAACCAAGGTTTCCGTTGAGTTCCCAGCGATTTATCGGATTCTCGTCGAATACCGCCCTTAAGTACCCCCCATTTCCTTGCCCCCCTCCCCGCCGATTCGATAGGATCCACCCAGCGGTCATGAGCCCGCTCTCGCACGCGGCAAGGGGCTCATGATGGTGGGTGTTTGGTTCTCCGCGTCCGGTCCTTGAGTCCGAGCACGAATGCCGGCGAATCGGTCGGGCGGACGAATCCCGTGGGAAGGATGGTGAAGCATGCAGGTGAAATTTGGGTCAGGGCGAGCCTGGGGGGTTGCGCTGGCGGGGGTCGCGGCGCTAGGTGTCGTGGTCAGCGCCTCTGAAACTCGCGAGCGAAGAGGCGAGACTGAACAGGCCGAGGAACTCGTGGCGGAAGGCCTGCACTTCGGCTTACTCGGAGACAGCCACCAACGCGACCAGCGGTTGGAGCAAGCTCTCGCGGCGGACGCCGACTGTGAAGCGGCTCACTGGGCTCAGGGGCGCGTTCGCTCCGGGGACGAGTGGGTTGGTTCGGTCGAGGAAGCCGAGCGTCGCTCGAGCGATCAGCTCTTGACGGTTTATCGAGCCCGGCGCGACGGGGCCGAGGATACGATCGAGTCGCAGTGGGAACTGGCTCAGTG
>JAGQPS010000414.1 GCA_020426595.1 Planctomycetales bacterium | reverse complement strand
AGTCCTCAAGGGGCGGATTCAAGTCCACGACCTTGAACTTGACGCGGGGGATGGGCTGGCCGTGAGTGACGAGCCGTCGCTGTTACTAAAGTCGGTCGAGTCCGCCGAGTTGATGCTCTTTGATCTTGCCTGAGCGCGGTGGGCGGTTTGTTGGAGCCGGTGTGAGTCGCATGGCCCGAAGTCACGCGACTCGCATCGCTTACCCAGAAACATGAGTTCGAATTTTTTCCTTCACACATAGGATCGATCCGGATGGAAACGTTTGACGCGATTTACGGCCGCCGAGCCATCAAGCACTACGATCCCAATCACCGCATGACGGCGGAGGAGATCGAGAAGCTCCTGTCCGCCACCATACAGGCTCCGACTTCGTTCAACATCCAGCATTGGCGGTTTGTCTTGATCGAGGACCCGGAGTTGCGTCGTCAAGTCCGAGCGGTGGGCAATGATCAGGCTCAGATGACCGACGCTTCGCTGTTGATCGCGGTGACCGCCGACGTGAAGGCTTGGCGAAAGTCACCCGAGCGTTACTGGAAGGATGCTCCCGCTGAGGTGGCTGAAATCCTGGTCAATTGGATGGGACCATTCTACGAAGGCAAGGAGCAACTCCAGCGGGACGAGGCGATGCGTTCCATTGGTTTCGCCGGCCAGACCTTGATGCTCGCGGCGAAGGCGATGGGTTACGAGAGTTGCCCCATGATCGGCTTTGATATCGACGCGGTCTCGCGACTCATCAACTTGCCCGAGGACCACGTGCTTGGATTCCTGGTCGCGGTGGGCAAGGGGACGAAGCCAGCTTGGGGCAAGCCTGGCCAGTTGCCGCTCGCCGAAGTGGTCGTGCGCGATCGCTTCGCGGGCTAATCCGGTCGCCGCGTGGCTGATGAATCGCCTCGGTCCGACTCACGCCGGCACGCTGCTTGACGCGCGTGTCGGCGTTCTTCTCGTGGTGCGTCATTCAATCGGGCGCGTGGTGGCGTTTGGTTGCGAACCACGGCGCCTCCCTTTAGTCTCTTGTGCTACTTGAAACGCCGTGAGGTGTGAGCCGTGAGGCGTGGACGCCCGAGCTTGACTGATAAGGGACGACGGATGAAGTTCTCTGACGATCCGGACTTGAACGACCTCGTGGAGATGGAAATTGTTTCGTTGCTCAACGAGGACAAGAAGCTCGAAGCGGTCAAGCACTGTCGTGAAGTGACCGGTTGGTCGCTGATGGAGGCAAAGCAGGCGGTCGAGCGCGTCGAGGCCGAGCATCGTCTTGGTCGGGCCGGAGGCCTACAGGAGATGTCTCAGCCGGAACCGATGCCCCGCGAAGTGCTCGAACGTGAAACGCTCCGCTTGTTCGAGAACCGAGGCAAGTTGGCGGCGGTGAAGTATTACCGCGATCAAACCGGCAGTGGTTTGGCGGTCGCCAAGACCGAAGTCGAGGCCCTCGCCGCGCGTCATGGCCTGCAGGCTCCGAGCAGCGGCTGCGCCGGCATGCTCCTGCTCGGGCTCGTCGGTCTCGGGGGCATGGTCGCGATCTGGAACGGCTGAAAGGATGAATGGCCCTTCCGTGTGTATGAAGTTCCTTAGGGCCGACTCGAGAATAGCCAGCCGATTCATCGGTGGTTTCGGGCGAAGTCCAAGCCTGAATGGCACATGTCCTATTACTGTTTGCGGCGCGGGAAGGAGCTCGATAATATGGCTCGGCCAGGGAGTGGATACCCACTTCATGCTGGCTTGAAGCCGACCCACGACCTTCCCGGATGGCCCACGAATGGACAAACCAACCGAGGCGACTACGGATTCAAAACCGAGCCAAGCGGACCAGTCCCAATCTGGAGTTTCTCCTCTGTCGCGGAATCACCCCTTGGTCTCGGGCTCGAACCTAGCTTCAAAGACTTCGGCCGAGGAAGGCCTAGCGCGCGAGGCGTACCGCAAGCTGCCGTTTTGGGAGCGGAGTGGCACTTACGATCGATTTACAGTGGCATGGGCCCTGCTTCTTATCGTTGGCATCTTGCCGTTCGTGCCGGCCGCCATTTCATTGCCGTTCTCGCTCATCAATATGTTGGTGGTTCTTCTACCTCTACCTTATGTGAATACGAGGCCGGTATCGCCTCCAAAGTTTGAAGGCGGGACTCAGGAACTCATCATTTGGGATGGGACCAAGCGTTGGGAGTGGACGCTGATGACGTTCGCTAAGTTTATACTTTCGACGCTCATTCTTTTGAGCGATCTCCATGCCGCTGGATTAATGGGACCCCAGGTAGCACCGTAGTCGTTCGCTCTCCTGCCCTGTAAGGAATTCGAATTGTCGGGGGCTCGACTTGTCTGACGGGGTTGGCCTGGCGAAGGTCGAGCCAAGGGGGGCAGCCGGGACGAGGGGACTTTGGTTCTCGAGTCAGGCCGACCAATCAGCGGGGAAATCGATCATGACGAGCGACGAGAATCCGTACTCGGTCTCCGCGGCGGTAGCGGAGTCCATCCCGAAGGCGGCGCCGCGATCTGGGGTGCGGTCTGGCCAGGGGGCGAGTTCGTGGGATCGCATTGCGTTGCTCCATCGTTCGACGACTTACTCGACGTCGGTTTTAGCGGGGGTCGGATTCTTGGGGTTGGGGCTCCCCTTGCCTGATTGGCGTTGGGCGCTCGCGGTCATCGGCGCGGGAATTCTGTTGGAAGCAACACTTGTGTATCTCATCGTGACGCGATGGCCGATCCACGTACCTCGAATCAACCGTCGCACGGGTGAACTCATCAAGTGGGGGCTAATAACCCGAGGCCTGTTTTTCCTAATCGCGGTTGCGTTGACCTTGGTGTTGGGTGGGGCTTTCGTCATCAAGGCATTGCTCGCCGCGGGCTGGGAGCTGTAGGCATGGTGTGGTTCGTGATCGGCGCGGCGTGAGGCTGAGGTGAATGGTGGTTCTTGTGAGCCTCCCCTGGCCACGAGTTTTGATGTGGCGCTTTTCTCGCTTCGCCCAGGCCAATCAATTCAAAAGCATGAAAAACCAAAGGAAACCCGAAGCGGGAGCGAGGGACTCTTTGACTTTTCAAAGGCGACGAGCGAGGCATGGCCCCGAGCCTTGGAAAGAACAACCGACGGTGCGGAGCGAGATTTCCCATTGTGGCGCGCTGAAACGTCGTGATGCCTCCAACGCCCTCGGCTCGTCGTCAAGAACACACCGCATGGTCATTGGTTGGTACCGAGGCGAATTACTGACGGCGGGAGGATCGCGCATGGTCTACGAGGAAAACCCCTGGGAGGTGACGGAGGCAACGGCCAATGCCGTGCTACCCGAGCAACATTCGGCAGCCGCAAGCTCATTGGAGCAAGCGCTTGAGGTCTACAAGCGTCTGCCACTCCAGCAGCGCTCGGGCTTTTTCGGATTTGTAATCGTTGTCGCCATGTTTTTGTTCTCCGTACCGGGCTCTTTGTGGTCGCTCGTGGATTGGCTCGGTCCACGAGCCTCGCTGCTATCCGGCGGAATCTTACTTGTCACCAGTGGAACTTGGTCAGCTCTAGTCGTCGCGATCGCCGCGAGGCTGCTCGTTGGGCCAGTCTATACGGCTCAGTTTCAAGAAGGTTCCCACGAGCTCAGGCCATGGAATTTGGGGGCGCGGTTGTTGCTCGCCATGCTCATGCTCGTTTTCTTGGCTCCCTGGGGTTTGTTGGTCGGCCGCGTTCTTTTCGGGATCACGTCATTCGATTCGTTTCTTTTCCAATGAGGCGCGCCAAGACAAACATCGATGAACCGAGAGGTCCATCGGGCCGCGAGGCCGTGCATTGCGGTGGAGTATTGTCCTGGAAGGGGTGCCGGCGAGGAGGAATCGTAGATGACTACCCGGTCGGTTCGCCTGGCATGGAAAATGGCTCGGTGGCCCACCCAACGAGTGGTCGAGAGCCGGTAAGTGGCAGCGGGAATGGCTGGGAACGGAACCGCCTTGGCGGAACGCCCAAAGCCGAGTTGACCGGATCGGCGAGTTCGGTAAGATAACCGCCTGCTTCGCGTGAACCTTCGGGGTTCGCCGGAGTCTCTTGCGGAGGCGACCACGAGCCTGCGGCCGAGTGAAATGACCCCGTCATTCCCTTCGGCGAGTCGACTCGTGATCCCATCATCGCACCGGGGTGTAGCTCAGCTTGGCAGAGCGCTACGTTCGGGACGTAGAGGTCGTAGGTTCGAATCCTATCACCCCGACTTCCGGCCTTTTGGGTCGAAG
>JAGQPS010000413.1 GCA_020426595.1 Planctomycetales bacterium | reverse complement strand
TGGAAACGCTCCGTCGCTGACGGTGGCGCGTCTAGCCTCATGGGCTCTTCGCCGCACCCGAGACGACTCAAGAGTGAAGACCAAGGTTCGAGCTGGCTTTTCAATGTCGTTCATGATGTCGGGCGATGCGGGCGCCTTTGACGCATGGCGAGCCGCGAGAGCCGCTTGAACGACTTCCCGTCCGCTTGTTTCGACGGACTCATGCCGAGGCGAAGCAAGCCGCCGCCTTGAAGATGAAATAATGCCGCGGCGCTCCCCGCGTGACAGCCCAACGGCGGCGAGTTCCATCAGCGCTCGGTCTGAGCGTTTCGCCGCCTTATTCCTGGTGAAAGTGCTGGTAAGCCAACAGCACCTCATAGAGATCTTCCGAGACTTCGATCGACTCATCGTCGAAGTCGTCGAGGAAGGAACGCCCACTAGCCAGGGCGTCGAGCAATGCGGGGAAAATCTGCCCCAAACGAATCGTCATCCGACGTTCATTTCCATGAGGGCCGAGCGAGTGCCGTTCCATGGACCGTTGGTGAACCACAGGCATTCCCTTGCGCTGGAGGTTCCGTTCGGCGAGCGAACCGCCGATTCACGATGCTGACAACACCGTGCTAACAACACCGAGCTGAAAAGGAGCCGTCCGCATCCTGCAAGCGGCTCCGTTTCGGTCAATCGAATCTGGGGCGAGGACTTGACCTCCGAAAGTGCCTGTTCAAACAAGCTCCAAGTCAGGAAGTGCTTTCGACATTTCTCGACGCGCATCCTGCACGCGAGGAGTTGTCTTCGGAAAGCAATGCCCCTCGACCTGGCTTTCTAGGCGACGTGGTCCCACGACCTTTCTCGATGATTCGAGCATCGACCACTCGCCATGAGGTTCTTGATGAGACTTCGCGGTAATTCCGAGCCAGGAAATCCCGCGAAACTAGGCAACTTACTCGCTCATCTTCCGCCACGATCGCCTTGCCGTCGGGTTCAAACCTGGGCGACAATGTTTGACGTCACGTGATGTTGTTGACCGCCTACTTCAACGATCACGATCCCAATTCCGGTCCGCTTGGACTCGAGGTCCCGTTTCACGTGTACGACTTTCCCACGGTCGTACGCTCCGCCGACTCTTCTTGTTGCCAGCCGAGCACATTTCATGGCTTCGATTGAATCGCCGCTTTGGCATAGTCTCGTTGATGAGCTGGATCGAGTCCGGCGTCGTTGGTTTGTCTTGCGGAAGGCGGGTTATGTCGTGGCGGGTTGTTTGGCCCTCGCCGCGACGGCGCTGATGTTGCGCTCGGTGGGAATCGGAGGTTGGCTCGATCTCGATCGGCTTCCGACGTGGGGGCGGATCCCAGGCGTTGTGTTCGCGGGTGTGGCCAGCGTGTTTCTCGTTGCTTCGGTCCTCGGTTCACTTCTCGTTCCTCGCCCTCCGTTCGAACGCGTCGTCCGCGGTCTTGAACAGCGGTTTCCCGATCTTGATTCTCGCCTCCACGCACTGTGGTCGACCTCGGATTCCGATTCCGACGCGAGTCGTTTCTTTCGTCACCAGTTGATCATCGAAACCTTGACTCATGCCCGACGTAGTTGGTCGGCTTGGAAGTCGGGACGATGGGTTTGGTCGGCTCAATTGTGCACGCTCGCGACTCAGATCGTCGCGGGAGTCGCCGTCGCTTGGTTGCTCCTTCCGTTTCCCCACGACGCCCTCGGCCTCGGCGCCTCGGCCACTCCACTCGCCACGCGATTCGCCGCGTCGGATTGGGAGGTGTTGCCCGGTGACGTCGAGCTGGAGCGAGGCTCGGACCTTCGCGTCACCGTTCGTCTTCCTGGACTCACTTTGGAACCCATGCAACTTGTCGTTCGCGAGGCTTCCGGGGAACAGCGTTACGAACTCGAACCGAATCTCTCCGACCCGCTGTATACGGCATCCCTGCCCAAGCTCGATTCACCGATCGACTATTGGGTTGAGTCATCGACCGATCGTTCTCGCGAATTCCACGTCACGCTCTTTGAACGACCGCGACTCCTCCAATTCGAAGTCATCTCGAGCCCACCGGAGTACACCGGATTGTCCGAGGAGACCATTCAGGATCCGCGACATCTCCAAGCGGTCCAAGGCACGCGGCTAACCTTGAGGGCCTTGTACAGTGGTACCCAGGTCCGCGGCACGGTCGCGGGCGTCGAGACTCGACAAGAACTTTCGAGCGAACCGATCGTCGAATCGGAAGACGGTACCTACCAAACTTGGCTCACCACGCACTGGCTCGTCGAACGAGACGACTTGCTCGTTTGGACGGTCGCGAGCATCGACGGTCGCGACGCGCTGACGGTGCCGAACCTCCGCGTCACGCGGATTCCGAATCGTCGCCCCGAGGTCAATTGGATCTCGCCTCGGCAAGATCTCTCGGCTCATCCTCTTCAAGAGTTTGAACTCCAAGCGGTAGGCTCCGACGATTTCGGCATCGTGCGCTACGGCTTCACCATTCTTGCCGGAGCCTCGGAACCGACCGAGTTCTCCTGGAGTTCCGATGCGCCGCCCCCATTGGAACAACGATGGACGCACCCGCTTCTGCTCGAGCAACTGAATCTCAGTCCAGGACGACTCGTTGGTCTCAGCGCATGGGTCGAGGACTACGACGATTCCGGGCAACCGCGAAAAACGAGCTCCGATTTGCTGTTCATCGATATTCGGCCTTACGAATGGCGATTTCGTGAGGAGGACCCGGAAGCCGCCAATGGGGAACAGCAATCCGGGCAACAACAATCCGGCGAACAGCAAGGCCAAGCCGCGGAGCTCGCCGAACGACAAAAGCAGGCCCTAATCGCCACCTGGAATTTGACTCGGCGCGACCCCTCCGACGATTCGTGGTCCGAAGACTTGGACGTCATTACCGAGGCTCAGGTCTCGATCAGCGAGGAGCTCCGCGCGATGCTCGCGGAAGCGTCGGAAGAGTCCGCGGAATTGAACGAGGAGACTCGCTTGAGTCTTGAACGAGCTTCGATCGAGGCGGTCGATCAATTGCTCGATGCGGCCAATGCCAGACAAGTCGATTCGCTGGTTACCGCGACTCGCGCTCAACAGACGTTGCTCGAGTTCCTGATCTCGAGCGCGGAAGAGGAGATATCGGTGCGGCAGTCCTCGAGCCCGTCGCCAAGTTCGGGCCAGCGCGCCTCGGGTCCCAGCCAACAGCAGTTGCAGTCGCTTGAACTCGCCGCCAATCGCAATCGCTATGCCCAAGAAAGCGAGGCGCGAGAACGGCAAGAGGAACAGGCTGGCGAGAACCGCGAACGACTGGAGCGGCTCCAGGAATTGGCTCAACGCCAAGCCGACCTCAACCAGGAGATTCAGGAAGCCCTCGAACAACAGCAGACGGCGGCCGCCGACGAATTGGAGGAGCGACTGGAACGACTTCGTGAACGGCAGCGCGAACTGCGTGAGGACACCGAGCAACTGCGGGCCGAAATGGACCGCCGCGCCGACAACGCGGAGCAACGAGAACAGTTGGACAACGCGCGTGACGCCGCGCAGCGATCGGATGAGGCTCTTGGCGAAGGAGACCTCAACGAGGCACTCGCCCAAGGACGACGGACCGCCCTTGAACTCGACGACCTCCGTCGACAACTCGGTCGACAAACGGGATCCCAGCTGCGCGAAGCCATTGAAGAGCTCGATGGACAACTCGCGGACCTCGAGCAACAGCAGTCGGAGATTCGCGATCGATTACAGGAGACCTCGCCGGAGGATGGCCAAGAGTCACTGCGTTCCGAGCAAGCCAATAACGAGGCGGTGCTCGAGCAAATGAGGGCTCGTGAGCAGCAGTGGCAGGACACGCTAGAGACCTTGCGAGAGCTAACCGAAGCAACCGAAGCGACCTCGCCGCGAGTTTCGGAGCGTTTGTACGACGCGTATCGGGATGGGGTGCGCGAGCCGCTCGAGTCGACGAGCGCCGAATCGCGACGTCGACTGCAACAAGGCTCGACATCGGAAACGCTCGACAACGAAACTCGCGTCGACGAGCAGATCGAGCGGATGCGTCGCTCGCTGCAGGATGCCGCTCAACTCGCCGGCAATGACGCGACCGAATCATTGTCACTCGCCGAGTCGATGCTCGACGAATTAGCCAACGAAATCGCGGGCCAGGGCGAGCAAGGACAAGGCGAGCAAGGACAGGGCGAGCAAGGACAAGGCCAGCAAGGACAAGGCCAGCAAGGACAAGGCCAGCAAGGACAAGGCCAGCAAGGACAAGGCCAGCAAGGACAAGGCCAG
>JAGQPS010000412.1 GCA_020426595.1 Planctomycetales bacterium | reverse complement strand
ACCTCGCCCTCACGGACGACGTCCTTGCGCGGAAAGGCCACCATACCGAGTCCTCCTCGGATGTTGAGTGGCCTGCTGTGATTAAGAACTCGTGCCAACTGACATGAAGGCCAGTGGCACACGATTTGGCAATCCTAAGGGCGACTGCCGCTGAAAACAACTCATGTGCTTTGAAAGAGCCCTAAACCAAAGAGCTGAATCGCCTAGCATTCCTCAATACAGTCCTCCCACCATGCGATACGACAAACGCTTGCAAAGAGAGTGGATGGCTCGCGACTCGAGAATCACAGATCCGCCTGATAGCAATTAGTTTCAGCACTCCACTTTAACCGACCCTGGTTTCTACTGATCCACCCACGGATATCGGCTTGATCACATTGAGGCAGGAGGCGATTCAAGCGGCGTTTTGCCGCTGAAGCGACTGCTTCATCGGGACAGTCGAGCAGAACACAAAACCAGTCGAGGTCTCGAGCCAACCGTTCATGGTCATTGCCCCCCTTCGGCCCCAATAGCGGTTCGACGCGGCTAATCCGCCAGATCAAGTCAGGCGCCTCAGTTTCCTGGCGAATTCTCCGAAGGATTGGCCGAGCCATCCAACCAATTTCTCGCAAGGCGGACTCCGCGGTCTCGCGGTTCACGAAATGCGGGTCCTCTAGGCTTTCCGCAAGCGTTTGAATTCTCATACGTAGAGCGTCCTGGTCGACGGAATCCAGCCCATCCCACTCTCGCTCGATCAACCAGTCTTCTAGCTCCTCCCGATCCTCCACTAAACACTCGAGCACCAACAAAAAGCTGATGGTCCGGTGGGAGACTCCTGCTTGTAGCTCGACGTACAAGCCATTCGGCGAGTAGGACGGATCGGATCCAAACGTATAAAGTAGGTCGGTGCATCCGCAGTTGGACGGGCAAGGTCCGAATTGTAGCTCGTTCCCCCGCAGTACCTCTCGCACTGTTACTTCAGTAACAACGCCCCCTCGTTCATCGCAAAAAACAAACAATGGCGCGTCGTACCCCATCCCTATTCGTCGCGCCGGGACCGACCGCTCCGTATATGGGTTTCCCGTCACCAAGAACCCATTGCCGCCGGGCGAGACGAAAATGAAACGCCGCCCGAATGCCATCATTTGAGGTGCGGAAAGCGATTCTCGGAGCTGATGACGGGGCTCACCATCGACGGTCCAAATGAAGTCATTTAGATAGGCCCAGTTAGCACGATCAAGACCTGGCTCCAGGGACAACCGACTGTTAATCGATTGCGGAGGTGCCGCCGGGCGCGGCACTTCACATGGACCGCCGCAATGTTGTGCGCACACAACATGAACCGTGGCTAAGTTGGCGATCACCATCCAAAATCCACTGGTTAACCGACCATACGCTTCGGTCTTCGTCCATCGTCGCCGTGTCATTTAACAACTCAGGGGGTAAAGAGTCGCAGGGTTGGACGACTCAGTAATCGTGACTGCGACCTCAATGAGGTTCGCTTGGGCGTCTCGAGGAGACTTGATCGTCGCAATTCTCTGCGATTCCGGCTACATCTCGGTACAACGATTCCGAACCGAGAACCATGAACTCCTCACGCCTCGTTTTTACTCGTTGCTGCGAAGAATGACTTGATGTTGATGGACGCAGTCATGTCGCTAAACGCGGTACAAGTCCTGCCCAATCCCAGATCGTCGCCAATCGTCGAAACCCGATTCACGCGATCAAAGAAGTTGTTGCAACGGGCAGTCAACGGCGCACTCGTCGAGTTTCTGATCGCGTTCGCCATCGGTGGAACCGGACACTTGGGCAGCGTTGTATTTTGCCCGACCAAGTCCCGCTAGCACTTTCCGTTCACCGCCTCGAAATCGCGACTTCAAGATGGGCGAACAACTGATTAGGGCAGCTCACTGGACTTGATTGGAACCTCTTGAGTGGAAGTGACTGAGCCACAAACAGTCGTGGGCGTCGGCCGATTCGCCTTGACTGGAATTCAACTTTTCAAGACATTTTCGGTTGTTCGTCTCGGACTCGAGTCGTTCGTTGAGGGAATAGAGCGCGCCGAGACAATTCCATGGAGGGGGTTGAAATGAGTACACGCATGATTGCTTCGCGGTGTTTTTTGGGCCTTGGATTGGCTGGTTTCGCTGGCCTTGGAATTCTCTCTATCGGATGCGGTGGCGAGGATACGGGTGCCTCCCCCAGTGCGGAGACGAGCCGCAGCGACAATGTGAGCTCCTCCTCTCCGGCTGTTTCCATGGTTGAGACCAACAACAACGGTGAAACGAGCCCAGCTCAGGGTGTCGCGGCACGAATTCCGATCAACGCGACTCCCGACTCCATTACTGCGCTGTACTTTGATGCTGTAGGTAGCGAAGACGTCGCACTCGCCGAACAACTGCTCACTCCGTCCGCGAGACAGGCGTTCTCCTCGCTCAAGATTCAGCCCAGCATGCCTGCTCCCGCCAATTCGACCTATCGCGTTGGCAGTGTTCGGTTTGCCACCAACCGCAAGGAAATTGCCTACGTCGAGACCTTCTGGTCGACTCCGATAGAAGGCGCGAAGGTTGAATACACTGCCGAGATCTGTCTCAAGGCCGACGACAATGGCCAATGGCGAATTTCTGGGATGATGATGGCGGATCCAGACGCTCCGCCGATCTTCTTCGACTTTGAAGACTACGCCGCACTTGCGGCAATTCACTCGCAAGTCGGTACCGACAGCAACGGCGGCGGCGAATCAACCGTTCGTGAAGCGGACGCGGGTGGGAACCCCATTCGATAAAGCAACGGTGTCTAAGTAGCCGACGAGACCTCATGATCGTTCGGTCCGATCAAGGCGACGTCTTTGAGGAACAAGTCGCGTTTGAGCTATCCCTCGCTCAAACGCGACTTTTGTTTCTTGGCAAACAGCTAGACATTTGGAGGCAAAAAGACAGCCCAAGCCGTTTCTGGATCACGCCCCCTCTGACCAAACTGACGCGTCTCATTTCGAAGGGCAGGAATGAGACAGCCTGGTTGCCACCCCCAACGACCTCCAACGCTTGGGACCAGACAGCCTTGCCGCAAATCGGCAAACCAGACAGCCTAAACCTGAGTTGCCTAAACCTGAGTTGATTATTGGGGGACTAGGCAGACACTATAAAGTGGCGACTGGACAGGGTCTGGGAAATTGCGGCATGCATTTGGATTTACGTGCTGGATCGCTCGGCGACCTGCTATGCCGTACCGCTGCGGGCTGACCGCCCAACGAGAAGCCTCGAAGTTTGCTCGAAGTCAGGAATGACCGAATGCTCCCCCTCCGCGACAACATTCCGTCACGCACGATCCCAATCGTCACATACGCGCTGCTTGCAATCACTTCACTTGCGTTCCTTGTCCAAGCCGCCGCCGATAACACTGGCGAGGCTCGTGTGGCGGAACGATTGGGCATGGTGCCAGCGCGAGTACTTCATCCCGACCAAGAACACCTCGTCCCCGTTCCTACCGAATTTCAGGGTCGACTTGTACTGGCCGAGAAGCCACTTCCAGCCGCCTGGCTTCCCGATTGGCTGACGCCATTGACTTGCGTGTTTTTGCACGGCAGCCTCATGCATCTCCTCGGCAACATGTGGTTCCTTTACATTTTCGGTGACAATGTCGAGGATCGCCTTGGCCACGTCGGTTACCTCATCTTCTATCTCGCCGCCGGTTGTGCCGCGAGCCTGGCTCATCTGGTCACCAACGCTGAATCGACCATCCCCACAGTCGGTGCCAGCGGAGCGATTGCAGGAGTCATGGGAGCCTACATGTTGCTCTACCCGCGAGCCGTGGTGCTCTCGCTCGTCCCCCTTGGGCCGATCATCCAAACCATGGCTATTCCGGCGCCGTTCTTTCTCGGCATCTGGTTCCTCCTACAAGTCGTGAGTGGTGTCGCGTCAACCGCCGAAGTCGCTGGAGTCGCCTGGTGGGCCCACATTGGAGGCTTCGCTTTGGGCTTCGTCGTAGCCGCGGCTTTACGCGCGATCGGAGAAACTCGTCCACCGGTCGAAGAGCGCCGATTCGCAAATCAATGGGGACGCGTCGAACGACAGCGACGTTATCGGGACAAGTTCTGGAACTAACCCCGTTCCCTCAGCCGTGATCGGTAACGAAGCAGGTGAGGCCTGCTGCGATCTGACGGCCGCTCGGATACTCGAGCCCCTGGCGGCGAACTGGGCCGTTCCCGAGCAGACATCCTCAGCCACCAGACATCCTCAGCCACCAGACATCCTCAGCCACCAGACACCCTCAGCCACCAGACATCC
>JAGQPS010000411.1 GCA_020426595.1 Planctomycetales bacterium | reverse complement strand
ATACTTGTCGGCGAGCGCCCAGGGGAAGAGATCGAAATCGGTGCGATTGAGCAACTCATCGAGAGTGCGTCCGACCGTCGCGCAGAACTGGGGATTGGCGAAGACGAATCGCCCATCGCGATCCTTGCGAAAGACATTGATGGGCAGGCTGATCACCAGGCTTTGGTAGACCGCGGTCGCCTCGTCCAATTTGGCCTGAGTCGCGACATCGCGAGTGACGTCCCGCGCCACGGCGACGACTTGTCCCGAGGCGATGGTGGTGAATGTCAGCTCCCAATCTGAGCGCGAATGAACATCGGTTCGTGGCTCGGCCGCACGAATCCTTACTCTCGCACTGGCGTCGATCGACTGGCCCGTATCTTCGTGTTGCCCGGTGTCCGCGACGCGCTGCCAGGCCCGCAAGACATCCGCTTGGTCGTCGACGTGCCAGAGTTCGAGCCAATGCGAGGGGGCCGGATCGTGACCGGGCCGTGGCGCCGCGTCGGGTGGAGCTGGAAACGTTTTCCGCGCGACTTCGTTCTCCCAGTCGATCTCGGGACCGACGATACCGGCCTGCGATGAAGGAACGAGAACCCAGGCGGCTTCGAGACTCAGCGTCAAATGAACGCCAAGCGGCGAGTTGGCGAAGTCCGACCGTGGCCCCTGGTCGTTCATGTTGGAATCCTCCGGGGTTCGTCGGCACCCATGGCTTCAATCAACCGAAAGGGAGAGGATTGGCGAACCCGCTCGTCGGTTGATTCTCCTAGTCTAAGGCGGGCCAGGACACGACGCACGCCTGACAACTCGGTGCCCGGAACAACTTCTTTTTCCCGTCCGTTGATCGTTCGCCCACGGCGGCGAAGTTTGCGGAGGCCAGTGGAATGGTCGGTCGTGGCCGGGCCCCGGTTGCAACACGGAGTTGGGATTAGACAATCAAGCGTTTGCCGAACTGGTTTCTCCCCTTGCTTTGGGACCCGCCCGCACATGCCTCGTTACAACCCCGCCGAGATCGAGCCTCGTTGGCAACAGTACTGGGAGCAGAACAAGACCTTCGAGACGCCTCGTCTCCCGGCGGGCAAGAAGCTTTATGCTCTCGACATGTTCCCGTACCCTAGCGGTTCCGGATTGCATGTCGGCCATCCCGAAGGCTACACGGCGACCGACATCGTGTGTCGCTATGCCCGGATGAACGGGTACGCCGTGTTGCATCCGATGGGCTTCGACGCGTTTGGGCTCCCCGCGGAAGAGGCGGCGATTTCCAAGGGCATTCCGCCGCGCGAGAGCACCGAGAAGAACATCTCGAATTTCCGCCGCCAACTCAAAATGCTCGGCTTCAGTTACGACTGGGACCGCGAGTTGGCGACGACCGATGTTCCCTATTTCCGTTGGACCCAGTGGATCTTTCTGCAGCTTCACGACACCTGGTTCGACGAGGAACAACAGAAGGGGCGGCCGATCAGCGAGCTGCCCATTCCGGCCGACGTCCAGGCGGCGGGATCCGACGCGATCCGCACTTACATCGATCAACAGAGGTTGGCGTTCCAGTCCGATGCCTTGGTGAACTGGTGTCCCGGCTTGGGGACGGTGTTGGCCAACGAGGAAGTGATCGACGGGCTCAGTGAACGGGGACAACATCCCGTCGTGCGGATGCCGTTGCGCCAATGGATGCTTCGCATCACCGCCTACGCCGACCGGCTTGAGAACGATTTGGAGGGGCTCGATTGGTCCGAGGGTATTAAGAAGCTCCAGCGCGATTGGATTGGTCGGAGCACCGGCGCCGAAGTCGACTTCTTCATTGGCGGCTCGGCGGAATTCGATGCGTGGCGAGCGTCGCGCCAAGCGTCCGGTTTTCCCAAGGAAGCCTCGGCGGATTGTCTGCGCATCTACACGACTCGTCCCGACACTTTGTATGGAGCGACGTACATGGTGATCGCGCCGGAACATCCGGCGGTCGATCGCTTGACGACTCCCGAACAACAAGCGGCGGTCACGGCGTATCGCGAGGCGACGGCCGCCAAGAGCGATCGAGAGCGGCAAGAGGAAAAGAAAAAGAAGACCGGCGTCTTCACCGGCGCCTTCGCGATCAATCCGGTCAATGGTCGTCCGATCCCCATTTGGATCGCGGATTACGTGCTCATCAGTTACGGCACGGGAGCGATCATGGCGGTACCCGCGCATGATGATCGTGACTTCGAATTCGCCCAACAGTTCGGGCTCGATATCGTCGCGGTCGTCGATCCGGGCGATGCGACGGATGTCGATCGAGCCCTCGTGCTCGCCGGCCAGCAGTGTTCGACCGGACATGGACTCGCTTATCAGTCCGGCCCGTACGACGGCCTCAAGACGGCCGAATGCAAGGAACGTATCACGGGCGACTTGTCCGAGGCTGGAACGGGTCGAGCCGCGGTGAACTACAAGCTGCGCGACTGGCTCTTTAGCCGGCAACGTTTCTGGGGCGAGCCATTCCCGTTGTTGCACGAGCTGGACGATGACGGAAACCCCACGGGGATGATCCGCCCGGTGCCGGAAGACCAATTGCCGGTCGACTTGCCGCATCTCGAGGACTACAAGCCGCATGGCCGCCCCGAGCCACCGCTCGCCAAGGCGGACGACGATTGGTTGTATCCCGTGATCGACGGCAAGCGTTATCGCCGCGAAACCAACACGATGCCCCAGTGGGCCGGTTCGTGTTGGTACTACTTGCGCTACATCGATCCCAACAACGACCAGGCCTTGGTTGATCCGGAGTTGGAACGAGCCTGGATGCCGGTTGATCTTTACGTTGGCGGCGCCGAGCACGCGGTGTTGCACTTGCTCTATGCCCGCTTCTGGCACAAGGTGCTTTACGACCGCGGCCATGTGAGCACCGCCGAGCCGTTCCAGAAGTTGGTCAACCAAGGAATGATCCTCGGCGAGATGGAAGCGACTGGTTTCCAAACGCCAGAGGGAACCTGGGTGAGTGCCCGTCAGGTCTCGCCTGGCCCCGAGCGAGGCACTTGGGTTCGTCAAGGTACCGACGAACCGATCAACGCGGTGCATGTGGAACTCGGGCAAGTCGAGAAGAAGGGGGATTCGTTCGTCTTGAAGGAGGATCCCGCGATCGTGGTCGACGCTCGCAGCCACAAGATGAGCAAGAGTCGCGGCAATGTCGTCAACCCAGACGACATCGTGCGTGATTACGGAGCCGATTCGTTGCGGCTGTACGAGATGTTCATGGGGCCACTCGAGGCGACCAAGCCGTGGAGCATGGATGGAGTGAAAGGTGTGCGGGGATTCCTAGACCGCGCGTGGAGGCTCGTGATCGATGACCGAGCCGAGGCGATCGTCCTCTCGGATGCCGTGGTCGACTCGCCTTGCTCGGACGAGGCCCGACGGACGCTCCACAAGACGATCAAGGCGGTCACGCATGATCTCGATGGCATGAGCTTCAACACGGCGATCGCCCGCATGATGGAGTTCGTCAACTTCTTCACCAAGGAAGCCGAGCGTCCGCGTGAGGCGATGAACGCCTTCGCGTTGTTGCTCGCTCCGTTCGCGCCGCATATGGCAGAGGAACTGTGGGCCGCCTTGGGTCACGACTCGACCTTGGCCTACGAAGCGTGGCCGGTTCATGACGAGCAATGGACGGTGGACGCGGCGATCGAGATCCCCGTGCAGATCCTCGGCAAGATGCGATCGAAGATCCGAGTCGCTCCCGATGCCGATGCCGCGACCATGGAAGCGGCGGCTCGAGCCGATGAAAAGATTCAGGGGCAGCTCGAGGGCAAGACGGTGGTGAAGGTCATCGTCGTGCCTGGTCGGATGGTCAATTTCGTCGTGAAGTAACGAAAGCCCGCGGGAGTCTCTTCACCATCGACGGTCAACGCGAGCCAACGGTTCCAAGCGATCCGCTGACTTGCGTTGGCCGATGAGCCCTGGCTACCGCGAGGCGACGGAGTAGTGATCGTCTCGACTGGGTGGAAAGAGGCGTGCTTTCGCGGAGCGAAAGCCGACACGCTTGCGGCTCTGTTCTGGAGGCCGCGGTTTGCCCCATTATCGGCGTGCGACAGAGTCGGCTTTTGCTCCGCAAAAGCAGGTTGCGCGTCCCTATTCACAGCTTGATAACCAACACGGTCACTCCGTGGCTCGACTCCACCAAGCCTCGGCACGCGCCAATTTCGAGCAGCTCGCTGGGCGGTAACGGTTTGGTCATCAACTGGCTGCTTGTTGGTCGACCACCCAATCCTGCGATCGTTCCATGGGTGGTTTGGGTCCCGCCACAAGGCTACCCCCTTAAAAGTCGCTTTTTGCTT
>JAGQPS010000410.1 GCA_020426595.1 Planctomycetales bacterium | reverse complement strand
ACCCAAGGAAACCCGAAGCGTCAGCGAGGGATTCTTCGATTTCTCGAACACGCCAACAACCCGTTACACCCCGAACACTTCCACTTCGCGCCATCCAAGATAGCGCAACATCTAAGAGCGTGACCAAGGGATTCTTCCCGTCCACGAACGAGGACGCGAATCGCTGTTCGGTCAGTAGCTTCAGCCCCTCGCACTCCTCAACGCGCGACATCATCTCCCGCCACCAAGCCTCCCGGTCATGTCGGGCTTGGTACGCGATCCGACTCTCCCCATCGATGCCGCGACGACGAACCGCCGGGGAATCTCGCAAGAAAAGAGTCTTGACCGGCCGATGACCGACATGTAACCTTTTGGTTACTTATGAAACCTGAATCGATGGACCGAGTCTTCTTCGCGCTGGCCCATGCGGCGCGGCGCAAGATGCTCGACATAGTGAGAAGCATGCCGGGCTGCAGCGTCACCGACGTTTGCAAGTACTTCGACATGAGTCGTATCGCGGTCATGAAGCACCTGGCCATTCTCGAGGAGGCTCAGTTGATCATTCCTCGTAAGCAAGGCCGAGTGCGCGAGCTGTACATGAACGTCGTTCCCTTGCAGCTCATCTACGATCGTTGGACGACCGAGTACAGCTCGTTCTGGGCGACTCAAGCAACCGATCTCAAGTTCCTCGTCGAGTCCGGCTCGAGCCTCTCGCTTGATCATCCCGCGGCGAGTCGTCCGGGAGCGACACCTCCAACCGAGACTCCTGTGATTGACGACGCGCCCAAGGCGTCGAGCAAGCCGAGTTCCCGCGCGTCGGGCTCGCGGACCAAGTCGCAATCGAAACCAACCATTCAACCTCGCACCAAGCGGTCCCAACGAAAGAAGACACCATGAGTGGCACGAGTGACAAACAGTTTTATCGAGTCGTGATCGAGGCCCCGATCGAACGAGTTTGGGACGCGCTCACCAAGCGGGGCGAGGTTCTGCCTTTCTTCTTTGGGAGTGTTCTCGAAACGACGACGCTCGCCCCGGGCGCGCCGGTGCGGATGCGATCGGCCAATGGAAAGTACACGGGCGTCGTCGGCGAAGTCCTCGACTTCACGCCGCCGTCGCGTTACTCGCACACGTTCAAGTTCACCAACCTCGATGACCCGCTCTGCATCGTGACCTACGAGCTGAAGGCGATCGAGGGAGGCACCGAATTCACCTTGATCACCGAGGGCGTGCCGAAGGGAACCAAGACCGAAAAGAACATGGCGTTTGGCGGTGAGTTCATCACGGAAAATCTCAAACGCTGTGTCGAGAATCGCAAGCCGACATTCACGGCTCGCATGATCATGGTGATGGGGCGACTCATGGCTTGGATGAACCCCAAGATCTGTCGTTCCGAGAACTGGCCGCTCGACAAGAAGATCGAGTCGTGAAGGTCGACGTGATCGCGACCTCGAGGTCCTTGGTCCAAGTCGCGCGGCGATAAGGCCTTCGCCTTTACAACCGCCGCGGCCTATTTTGCAACCGCTTCAAGTCAATCCCATCACGTAAGGTGCTCCCCAATGCGGCTCGAACTGAAATCCGATTTTCCCGTGACCGACGCTGCTTGCCGCAAGGAAACGGGCAAGACGATGAAGGCTTGGTTCGACGAGATCGGTGCGTTGGTCGCCGGAGGCCAATCACGACGGGACGCGATTCGCTGGCTCTACGATGCAAGCGAAAAGAACGCCTGGTGGAGCACCACGTTGTGGGTCGAGTACGAACGCAAGAACGGCATCGTCGACAAGAAGGATGGCCACATCGAGGGCTACAACATCTGCGTCACCAAGACCGTCGCGGCATCGGTCGCGGACGTTTACGCGGTCTTCGCGGACGCCAAGGCCTGGAAGCAATGGTTCGGCGACGATGCCCAGGCGGACGTGAAGGAGCAGGGGACATTCCAAGATTCAGCGGGCCACCAAGGCGAGTTCCTACGCGTACGCAAGGACAAGGACCTGCGATTCACTTTCTCGCACCCTGGCACTGATTACGTGACTCGAGTCGATGTCGCCGTCGCCGATAAAGGCAAGGGGAAGACCGGGATCACGCTCACTCACAATCGCTTGCAGACTCGCGAGGAGGCGGACGGCTTGCGTGCCGCCTGGAGCGAGGTGCTCGATCGACTCAAGCAAATCGCCGAGAGTTGAAACGCGTCTAGACTTGGACGGCGACTCGCGTGAGACACGCCCCCTAACGCCGGCGTCGGGCGAGCCGCAGTCGTTTCGAAGTGTCCGTGTCGACCGCCGAATCCGCCGAGTCGGCCTTGGGAAACACCGTCAACATCATCAGCACCAAGACCGCCGCCACGCACAAGTAATTCCAACTCGGCGGCCAGCCCAGACGATCAATCACCCAGCTCGAGGCAAAGTACACGGCTCCGGCGGCCGTGATGCCAATCCAATTCATGAGGTTCTGGGTGGCGATGATGCGCCCCTTGAGCGATTGGGGCGGGCGAATCTGAATGATGACTTGGAGCGGGATGAGAAAGAAAGCGGTCGAGGCTCCGACGAGCATCAACACGACAACCAGGCCGTAATAGCCGAGCCAATGGGTCAGGCTGAAGCCAGGAATGGCCATCACGACCATGCAAGCGATCGTAAACCACCCGGCGATATACGGAGGCAACAAGCGAACCTTGTGCCCCAGCAAGGGCGCGCCAAGCGCGCTGCCCGCCGCGATGCCGATACTCACCGCCCCCACCATCAAGCTCGTGGCGGAATCCGACAGGTCGAGTTGGTTCTTTCCGACCACATTGACGGTCAACTGTACGAAGGCGGCGGCGAGCCAATAGTAACTGGTCGCCAACAAGGCTCGCAGCAACTGCCGGTCACGGCCCAGCACCTCGCGTACGTCGCCTGGAATCGCCAACGAATCGACTTCGAGTTCCAAATCGGGAGCGACCGCGGGAGTCTTGCGGAGCAAGGTACTGGTCCAAGTCCCCACGGCCCCAATCCCAACGGCGACCAGTCCGACCAGCCACAATTGGTGCTCGAAATTCTCCTTGAGCAGCCCCGCCAACCAAGAGCCAAAAATCACGGCGACGAAAGTCGTCATCAAGATCAGGCTGTTGGCCTGCGGCAAGTCGCCCTTGCGAAACAGCTCCGGTAGCACGCCGTACTTGCCCGGTCCGAAAAACGCGCTTTGCGACCCCATCAAGAACAAGACGCCCACGAGGTACACGAGCAAGAAGGTCGTGAAGCCGGTCTGGGCATGGATCACGAAACCAATGGTGGCCGCCACCATCACGACGATTTCCGCGACCTTGGATGCCACGATCACCGTGCGCTTGCGGTACCGGTCCGACAGGTACCCAGCGAATCCCGAAAACAAAATGAACGGGACGGCGAATGCGATCGTCGCCGGTCCCTGAAAATCAAATTCGGCGCCCCCCAGCGAGACTCCGACAAACATCAGCAGCAACGTCTGCTTGTAGAGATTGTCGTTGAAGGCACCTAGAAACTGGGTCGCGGTGATGCCCCAGAACGATCGGTCGACGAACAGCGGAGGAATCCCCGCGGTTTCAGGTCCGACGCCATCCTTGGCCGCCTGTGTGCTCTTGGCCATCGTCTCTTCCGTTTGACAATTCGCTCGATCCGTCTCACCACCACCCGCTCGCCTCGCGCCGCGAATCGCGACGGAGTGAACTCGGATAGTAGAAGGGAGAGAGCTGCGTTCGGAAAGACGAGTTTGCTGGCGGGTGCGAGACGAGCGCGCGATTATTCACGGCGGAGCGACTCACGAAGCTCCTCCACCAAGGCTCGCTCCTCGGCGGTCGCCGCGTATTGTTCGGCTCGATCCAAGTTGGAGAGCGCACTGCGCTCGACCCGGCGTTCGATGGCGAACTGAGCCGCCGCGACATGATCGAGAAACTTCTCGCGTCGCTCGTCTTCCTCGCGATCGCGTGCCGAACCACGCGACCGGCGGATTTCCGCCAGACTTCGAGCCGGCTGCGAAGCGGTACTACGGTCGGGCCGCGCGCTGACACTCGCCGAGCTCGATCCACTCGCACCCGAGCCGCTCAGCGAGAGCCCGCCATCATCGTCATCATCGTCGTGCCGCCAGACATCGGGACGTTGGCCGCGAGCGACTTGCTGATCCAGCAACGAGAGCTTGTAGGCGACCGGATTCACATAGGTCGGCACGGCGGGCTGGATGTAGTAGCTCGAGGGCATCGCTCCCACCACCGGCACGATTCCGGTGACGAATGGTCGCTGCGTGCCGTTGAAGAAATAGCCACTGCCGCCGTTGGGAACGACGACCGTCGGAGC
>JAGQPS010000040.1 GCA_020426595.1 Planctomycetales bacterium | reverse complement strand
CGTCGCCCCGCTTGAGGATCTCTTGGATCGGCGGCTTGACTCGGGGGCGGCCGGTGTTCGCGAAGCGACGTCGGCGGCCATCATCATCCTCGTCGTCGGCCATCACCGCCGCGGGATCATAGCCGCCTTGCCGAAAGTACTGAGGCTCGACATCGCTGATGTGCAGAAAGCCGTTGCGGCCGACGCCGAAGTCAACGAACGCGGCTTGGATGCTCGGTTCGAGATTGACGACCTTGCCCTTGTAGATGTTGCCCACGTAGGCATCGCGGCTCGCTCGCTCGATATAGAGCTCCTCGAGCACGTTGTCTTCCAAGATGGCGATCCGGCATTCCTCCGGCTGCGCCACGTTGATCAGCATTTCCTTCTTCATCGCGTTTCCTTGTACGGTGGTGTCAACCTGTAGGGTGATACCAAACGGTGTGCGAATGGTTCGTCGCGAGGGTGGCCACGAGTGCGATCTTGATCGCCCCGCGCCTAAGCCTCGTCGTGTGCCATTCATGGGCGCGTCACGGAATCCTGAACGTCAGGACTCGTCGTGTGTGACGCGCGGGCTAATCCATGTACTCATCACCCGCCTTGATCGAAGGGATCGCTCTCCGCAATTCCATGCGGAGGTACCGTTCGACCTCACGAGCCGAGTCCATGCGCATCGCGTTCTCCTTGACCGCGACACATTGTTCGAGAGTCACGCTGCGGCAAACCTCCTTGATCTGCAGCAGCGAACCAGGGCGTACACTCATCGACCGCAATCCCATGCCGATCAGCAGCATGGTGAACAGCGGATTGCCACACATCTGGCCGCAAACGTTGGCGGGAACGTTACGCGAGCTAGCCACGTTGATGGCTTGATCAATCAAACGCAGGACGGATGGGTCGCTCGCTCGGTACAACTCGGACACTTCCGGGTTGCTCCGATCGACCGCCAACGCGTACTGAATGAGGTCATTCGTACCGATGCTGATGAACTCGACTTCATCGATGAAGCGATCGAGCATCACGACCGCCGAGGGAACCTCGACCATCATGCCGACCTTCAATTCCCGATTGAACGGAATACCTTGGTCGTCCAAATCCTCCATGACCTCGTGCAAAACGAGCCGCGCTTGTCGCAGTTCGTCGAGCGTTGAAATCATGGGGAACATGATTCGCAAGTTGCCCAGCGCGCTGGCTCGCAGCGCGGCCCGCAATTGAGTGCGGAATAGCGACAGGTTGCGCAGCGACAACCGGATGCTGCGCACTCCCAGGAACGGATTCCGTTCGTGTTCGGCGTGGCGAGCGATGCGCCCCATCTTGTCGGCGCCGAGATCGAGGGTCCGGATGACGACGGGCCGTGGGTCCAATGCGCTGGCGACCTTGATGTACGCCTGGAAATGGTCTTCCTCGGTTGGGTCTCGATCGGTTCCCAGGTAGAGGAACTCGGTTCGGTACAGCCCGATGCCGTCGGCTCCACGCTCGCGACAC
Source organism: Planctomycetales bacterium (assembly GCA_020426595.1). Lineage (GTDB taxonomy): Bacteria > Planctomycetota > Planctomycetia > Pirellulales > Pirellulaceae > UBA11682. Next base: position 24,138 of record JAGQPS010000040.1, on the reverse strand, counting down.
GACTCGGCTTCGTCCGGGAATTCGATGTTCGCCATCACATTGATGCGCGTGCCGTCACGAGTCTTCGCGACCTCGCTCCGCAGCTGGAGCAATCGTTGTTGCTGGGCGTCACGGAAACTCGATTCACGATCGTATCGAGTGAGCGTGGCCAGATCCGGCTCGTGAATGACGAGCCCGCGGTCACCGTCGATCAGAATCTTGTCGCCGCTGGCGATGTTCGCGAGCAGGCGACCGATACCGACCACCGCCGGGATTTCCAACGCCTCGGCGACAATGGCGGTGTGGTCGCTTTGACCACCGATCTCCGTGGCGAAGCCGCGGACATTACCTCGGTCCATGCGGACCGTCTCGCTGGGAGAGAGCGTATGCGCCAACACGATGACCGGACTCTTGAGGTTCGCCAGGTCGTATCGGTTGGCTCCCGAGAGATCGTTGAGCAACTGTCGCTCCAAGTCGCGCACGTCGTGCGCACGTTCCTTGAAATAACGATTCTTGTGTTGCTCGAACGCGACGGCGTACTTTCCAAAGATCCGTTTAACGGCGGATTCCGCCGTCAGGTTGCGCTCCAGGAGAATCTCACGTAGCTCGACGTTGAGTTTCGGATCGCGGAGCATCTGCAAGTGAGCCGCGAAGATGGCTCCGTATTCGGGGCCCAGCTCGGCCGAGATGTCCTTTTGATTCTGCTGAATCTGCTCGGCGACCGCCTGAAACGAAGCTTCGAGACGCTTGAGCTCGTCATCGGTGGCTCGCGCGCGAACGAAATGTCGCGGAATATGCGAGCCTTCGTTGTCGAGGATGAAAGCCTCCCCAACAAAGAAGCCAGGCGATACCGCAATGCCTTGGAATATCTGCATGGCCGGGTGAAAACGCCGCGCGACTCGCGAACCTCGGCTCCGTGCCAAGGCTCGTCACGTCGAGCCCACGCTTTCTGGACTCCCTGGTACTTAGGGATCCCAGCCCTTGAAGTGCTGCCTGTCCGAAGTCATTCCATGGGTTCGCATTGCCGCTTGACCGCCGTCACTCTGGGGTCGTTCCCCAGCGGCCGAGGCACCGATCCATGCGCCGAGCCAAAGCTCGTCTCGCACTCGTCCATCGACCGCCATGCCACCGAAGCCGAACCATCACGAAACACGATCGCGAATGGCGCGAGTCGATCGCAGGGTGTCGTGGCTCACGGATTGTCGAGTCTCTCACGGTCGTTGATCGTGGTCGGTCGCCCAAGCGAAGACGGTCGTACGGCGACTTGCTTCGCTCGCCATGCCAGGACTTTGGGTCCAACGTCATCGGCGAAATTCGCGCCGGGCGACGAATCCAACTCCGCCCCGCTCGCTCATGAAGTCCACCCGACCCGAGTTCCTCGCGGAACGCCGCCCGCACGGGCTCCGAAGCTCGGACCCGAGTGATCGCGGTTGAGGTGGGACCTGGACCGACCAGTCGTTTGTCTCGAACGTCGCATCCGTTGGGCTACCTCGCGTCGTTTCAACGATCAGCGAGTCAACTTGCAACGTTCACCTCCACGTCAACACTTCTGGGGCCATCCATCCGCGAGTCCCTTGTTGGGAGCGAAGCGGAGACAACCGAATCCGTCGTTGCGTGGTCCGAGTGAACCGGGCGGTTAGCTTTCCGAGACTCCGTAACGAACCAATCGCTTGGCTGGCTCGCGTTCGGACTATCCCGGCATCGGTCCGCCAGGGCACGGGGAATCCTAGACAACTCGTTGCGATCCCTAGGCCGGCTTGGGAGCCGCGAGGGCACCTTCTTGGCCCATCGATCGAGTGCAACGATTCACGACTGGCATGACGTCGATGCGAAAAAGTGCCGCGACGAGCAGAGGATCGGAGATTCGTACGCGGATGAAGCCGCGGGCTCCTTGCCTGGTGTCGTAAGCTCGCGAGTCCCGCCGACTGGCCCATGGGACAGGGAGGAAGCCAAGAGGCGAAAGACGTGATGCGACTGGATCCAAGCGGAGCCAGTCCCGGCGTCAGTCAAGCGACTCAGGAGCGCCGCGAAGCGCTTCCTCGGTCGATGAATCACCTTCCTTGGGTTCTCGATTGAGCTCTTTCTCAAACAGATCCAGGAGAGCATTCACGGCTGCTTGGGCGTCGGCGCCCTTGGCCGCGATTTGCAGCTTCGTACCGCATTCCGCTCCGAGTCCCGCGATCGACAGGATGCTTTTCGCGTCGACTCGTTCGCCGTCCTTGATCAACTCCACTTTGGAATGGAACTTCTCCGCCACTCCGGCCAGCAAATAGGCTGGACGGAGATGCAATCCGTGAGGATTGCTCACAACCACGTCGGCGCGGGCGGACTCTTCAGACATAGGCAGCCCTCTGGGGCTAGGACACGAATTGGTTATTGTCCGCTTCTTCCAGCAATTGCTGGATGTCCTCACTCGTCTTGGACTGCTTGAGGAACCGGCAGAACGTCTCGTCACGCAATTGTCGCGAGATGTTCTCCAGTGCCCGCAGGTGATCTCCGGGACGATCGGGAGGCGAAACCAGCAGGAAGAAGAGATGGACCTTTTCACCGTCCAAGCTCTTGAAATCCACTCCCTCTTGGCTCACGCCCACCGTGCCCACCAATCGATCCACGCTCGGATGCTTGGTGTGCGGAACGGCGATGCCTCGTCCAATTCCGGTGCTACCAAGCTCTTCGCGTTTCATGATCGCTTCGACGATGCTGGCTTGACTATCCGCATCGAGCAAGCCGCTCTCGACAAGGGAACCCACGAGCTCGCGGATGACTCCCTCTTTGTCTTGTGCGGCGATCTCGGCTCGGATCGCCTCCGCCTTCACAAAGTCGCAAAATTTCATCGAAATGGTTCCTCAATCGCTCCGTAACGTCGACAAGGGGAGCCGCATTTATGCAACGCCAACTTCCACAGCTCATGAACAAGCCCGGTCCGTACCAAGCTTGAGTAGCTCCTTGCCACGAATATCAGTCTCTCCGACCTCAGGAGTCGGCTTCGATTTGTCGGGGGCCAGGCGTACGGTGGTGGTCGGTCAGCTTTTCCTTGTGCTTGCGCAATTGCTGTTCCAACTTTTGCACCACGCTTTCCACGGCACTGAGCGCGTTATTGCCGCTGTCTTTCGCGACAAAATCCTCGGCTTCCTCGGCCGAGACGACAATCTCGACCTCCGGCTTCGCTTCGCTCTTCAGATCGACCGTGACCAGGATCGCGGTGATGCGATCAAAAAAGCGAGTCAACTTGCGAGCCTTTTGCTCCAGCAACTCTTGAGTGCTGGCAGCGAGTTCACCGTGACGCGCCGAGATGGTGACCTGCATGGAAGATTATCTCCTTGGCGGCTGCGCCCGTGGTTGGGGGTATCCCCTAGCCAAGGGCGACATTCTAGCGTCGCTTACCGAGCGGCAAAATCCCTGTAGTTTGCGTCCTTCAGGAATCCCAAGTCCCAACTGGGAGCTTCAACCCGCTCGCCCCTCGTACACTCCGGGGGGATGAATCAACGAGTTGCCCTCGGCAAACGTGTCAATTTACGAGGTTCTCCTTGGCCCGCCAGCGGAGGTAAGCATCCAGGAACTCCTGAATGCGACCATCCAAGACGGCGTGGAAGTTGCCTTCCGCATGCCCTGAGCGGCCATCCTTTACCCGTTGGTCGGGATGTTGGAAATACGAGCGAATCTGTGAACCGAAGCCGGTCTTGGCTTGGGTCTTGTACTTCGCGGCTTCCTCGGCCTCTCGTTTCTCTTCCTCGAGCCGGGCGAGCCGAGCCATCAGCATCTTTTCCGCCAAGGCCCGATTTTTGTGCTGGCTTCGCTCCGCTTGGCACTGCACCACCACCCCCGAGGGCATGTGAGTGAGCCGAATCGCGGAGCTCGTCTTGTTCACGTGCTGGCCACCGGCGCCGCTGGCGCGGAAGGTGTCCTCGCGCACGTCCTTGTCCCAATCAACCTCGATATGGTACGAGTCATCGATCTCCGGCGTGACATCGACTGCGGCGAAGCTCGTCTGACGTTTGCCTTCCGAATTGAAGGGACTAATCCGCACGAGGCGGTGCATGCCGGTCTCGCCCTTCAAGTAGCCGTATGCCATCGGACCGCGGAACACGACGGTGCAGTTGTTGATTCCCGCCTCTTCGTTGTCTTGACGCTCGACCAACTCCGCCTCGTAGCCCTGAGCCTGGGCCCACTGCAAATACATCCGCAATAGCATCTCGGCCCAGTCATTGGCGTCGGTTCCGCCGTCTCGGGCGTGGATCGTCATGATCGCGCCGCAGGCATCATTGGGGCCGTTGAGCAACGCCTGCAATTCGAGGTCGTCCAGCGATGCCTCGAGTCGCTCGACCTCGCTACGCACTTCGTCCCCGATGCTCGGGTCTTCCTCGGCCATTTCCAGCAGCGCGTTGAGATCCTCGACCGAGGAAATCAGTTCACGGAGCGGATCCACGACCGCCTTGAGACTCTTGAGCTGCCCCACCGTTTGTTTGGCGGAGTCTTGGTCGCCCCAGAAATCAGGAGCCGCCATCTTCGACTCGATCGCCTCAATGCCTTGGCATTTACCGGCGTAGTCAAAGACTGTCTCGAAGTTGGAGGAGACGCTGCTCGATCTCACTCGCCCGGTCCACCAGGCTCGTTTCCACAACCATTCGGCCGCACCTCAGTTCGTCATGCGGAGTGAATTCATCAGGCGCCGCGCCTTTTGGCCAACCACACCGATTGGCCAACCACACCGATTGGCCAGCCACACCGAACTCGGATCGGCCCATGCGAGACGCTCGCGGCGAAACGGCAGGAGCCTCAAGCCGGTCGGTTCAACACGGCCGGACATCGCTTCTTAACGAAAGATACCCTTCGTTCCGAAAGATGCCTCGACCCCACGTCGCCGTTTTGCTTGGAGTCCCGAAATCGGGTGAGCCCTTAAGGGCTCCAGATAAGTCTCATGTGTGCGGGCTGTCGCGTGAAGTGGGCAACGGCAAGTCAGCCCATCATCGGCGTCCAACCGCCGGCAAAGCGACCGGCCTTTGAAACGACCGAGTATAGCGGGTGGGGCAAACGTGGCCAACGGCAGCGACTCTGCCTGGCTGGCAAACTGCGCGGACCTGATCAAACCCCCATCGCGATTCCGAACGGATCATCACTCCCACAAGGAAACCTCACATCGCCGGGGGGCGAAACCGAGAATGGGGAATCCGAGTCGCGTGAACAAGGAGCGTGAACTCGGCATGCTGCTTGCTACCTCCGCCGGGCCGAGCGGTTACAATCGGACGCGGCGTTATCCAAAGGGTATACGCCCTCGTCCCACCCCTTACCACTTTGATTGGGGTCCCGACCGTGTTGGAGTCGGTTGCCCTGTTGAAAACCGCCGTCGGAGTGCCTGCTCATGAGTTGTAAGTTCGGTCCCACCGTGTTTGGCTTGGCGATCGCGAGCCTCTTGTTCGTCCAATCCGCATCGATCGTCGCCGCTCAAGAGGCGACCGCCGAGGAATCGACCGGTTCCGATGAAGGTTGGGTCGAGCTTTTCGACGGCGAGACGCTCGAGGGTTGGGTTCAGCGCGGCGGTCAGGCCAAGTACGACGTCGTCGACGGCGTGATCGTCGGTACCAGTGTGAAGGGGACTCCGAATTCCTTCCTGTGCACCGACCGTAACTACGGCGACTTCGAGCTGGAGATCGAATTCAAGGTCGACCCCAAACTCAACTCGGGCATTCAGATTCGCAGCAACAGCCTCGAGGACTACCAAAACGGCCGAGTCCATGGTTATCAGGTCGAGATCGATCCGAGCGACCGAGCCTGGTCGGGCGGCATTTACGACGAGGGCCGCCGTGGCTGGCTCAACAACCTCGAGAACAACCAACCGGCTCGCGAGGCGTTCAAGCAGAACGAATGGAATCACTACCGCATCGTGGCCCATGGTGACTCGATCAAGACCTGGATCAATGGTGTTCCCGCCGCGGATTTGACCGATGACATGACGGCGGAAGGCTTCATTGCGTTGCAGGTTCACAGCACCGGTTCCGACGAGCCGATGACGGTGCAATGGCGCAACATCAAGCTGCGCGAAATCAAGTAACGCCACTCGGTTCGAGCCTCGGAACGGCCAGGTTCCGAACGACCAGGCTCCGAACAGGAGCCATGTGAGCAACGAAAAATCGCATGGGGAGCGACCTGCTAGGCGGGTTGGCTCCCCATCGCTTTTTTCCCAGATCCCGGCCACACTTGGCACGCTCCTCATCCGTGGGTACGTGGCCGCCCGCAAGCAAGTCGGCGGTAGGCTCAGCGATGTGCCGAACCGGTCTCGAGGCGATGCGGCCGGCAGCGAGGTGGAGCACCAATCAAAGACCATAAATCGGGTGTAGGCGTCGGCCAACGTTTCCGTTAATGGCTGAACACTCTTGTTCGACGGCCGCGTTGGTGGGAAGGGAAGACTCTGTGAAGCCTTGGCGAATCGGGATCGTGGGAGGCGGGCCCGGTGGATTGATGACAGCCTACGAGCTCCAGAAGTGGTGCAACGCACCGCTCCGGATCTCCATTTTCGAAGCGTCGGGCCGCTTGGGCGGCAAGATCCTGACGCCCGGCTTTCAATCCGTTCCCTGGTTTTACGAGGCTGGAGCGGCCGAGTTCTACGACTATTCGATGTTCGACGAGGATCCTCTTAAGGACCTCATTCTAGAACTCGGGCTAACCGTGAGGCCGATGGGTGGTCCGACCGTCGTGATGCGCGATCGTGCCTTGGCCAACGTCGATGATGTCCGCGCGGTGCTGGGCGAGCGATCGACAGCGGCTCTCCTCGCGTTCGATCAAGCGGCCAAGGACCTCATCACGCCACTCGAGTTCTACGCTTCGGGCGAGGCGGAATCCGAAGGCGAACGAGCGCGGGCCGGCGCCTTCGCGGAATACCTGTCGAGAATTCCGGACGACGATGTCAGGCATTACCTTGAGGTGATGATCCATAGCGACTTGGCCGCCGAGCCATCGCAAACGAGCCTTCATTACGGCTTGCAGAATTACCTGATGAACGACTCGGCCTACATGAACCTGTATGGCATCGAGGGAGGCAATCGGAAATTACCTGAAAGGCTGGCCGAGTCGATCTCCGCGGACGTGCACCTGGAACACATCGTGACCGAGGTGGGACAAGGAGACTCGGGGCTGTTCGTTCGTGGCTTCCGCGATGGAGTCGAGCAGTGCGACGAGTTTGACTTCGTCGTGATCGCCTTGCCCCACAATCATCTCAAGAGCGTCGCGTATCGTGGCGAGCGGTTGGCCGCCGAGATGCAACGGCACTTCGACCATTTCCATTATCCGGCTCATTACCTGCGCATCACGGTGCTCTTTGAACATCCGTTTTGGCGGCACTCCTACGCCGACTCGTACTGGATGCTCGACGCCTTCGGAGGATGCTGCCTGTACGACGAGTCGGCTCGGCAGACAGGCAACCCGTACGGCATTCTTGGTTGGCTCCTGGGCGGCGACGTCGCTCTCGAGCACGCCACGCTTTCGGACGAGGAGCTGATCAAGCGGGCGTTGGATCAGTTGCCCCCTTCACTCGCCCAGGGGCGTGAGTTGGTGAAGGAGGCACACGTGCACCGCTGGATCAATTCGGTCAACGCCATGCCAGGCGGGGCGCGGATCCTACCGATCGAGCGGCGACATTGCCCCGAGCCAACGAACCATTCCAATCTACTCGTCGTGGGCGACTACTTGTACGACTCCACGCTCAACGGCGTACTCGACTCGGCTCAGTACGTCGCGTTTCGGATCAGCGGCGAGCTGGCCGAGGAATCAGACCCAACGCGCGAACGCCTACAGCAATCTCGAAGACTCCATGAGCGATGCCGTGAATAAGACCGACGCGATCGATGAAGTAGCACTGGACAGTGACGCCTTGCGAGCCTTGCCGGAGGGATCCGGAGTTGGTCGCTTCGTGTTTCGTGCCCTGAAATCCGGAGCCGAGACGGCGGATGCCGCGATCAGCCTCTCGCGCGGCCTGGGGCGACAAGCGGTGCGGCTCACCGGCGATGCGGCTCCTACCGCACAAGATTCCGAGGTGTTTCGTGTTCTCACGGTGCCGTTCACCGATGCCAACGAGTCGCTCTCGGGGCAGTGGGCGCCGTTCGATCAGGCTCAGCAATGGGTAGCGGCGGCGGCCAAGCCGGATGAATTGCCCGTCAACATCATGAGCTTTCACGGGGCTCATATCGCATGGACCCGTCGTCGCATGGCGATCGTGTCGTCCCCCGAGAAATTCGCGTCCCTGACCGCGACGCTCCTGGAGTACGCCTACTGCGAATCGGAACTGCTCGCGGTGGAAGACACTCTCGCCGATTCGTGGGAGCAGATGGAGCGGGATCTGCCCGTGGCCTTCGAGTTCAAGGATCGTGACCTCGCGACGAAGCGACAGCTCGCCGAACGGTTTCAGCGAGTCATGTTGCTCGGCGCTCGCTTGGCCAAGATTGGTCCTTACGCCCATTCACCTCATCACCATCCACCGACGCTGGCGAGCCAGGTCGCGGAGCGGCTGAGGGAACGGGGCCGCATGGCTCATCGTCACGAGGCGATCGGCGATCAGCTCGAGGTGTTCGAGGGGGTCTATGAGTTGTGTGGACATCGGGCGAGCGAATTCACGTTGGCCCGCGGCGGTAACACGTTGGAGTGGATCATCATCATCATGCTCCTGGCACAGATCATCCTGACTGTGTTCGACATGTTGACCGCCACTGGAACGTGAGCCGATGCGATATTTCTCGATCGACATCCTGCGGACGATCGCGATCTTCGTGATGGTTTTCGTCCACTTCGGCGAGAATCTAGCGGGGTTCAAAAGCCCTTTCGCTGGCTTCGGCGCGCCGCTGTTCGCGTTTCTCTCGGGCGCCAGCTATTACCTGTGGGTGAAGGGGCGCGAGGAGAAGGGAGTCAGCGACGAGGAGATTAGCAAGATCTCGGTACGTCGCGGACTGTTCGTCTTTGGCGTCGGTTTCGCCTTCAATATCTTGGTCTGGCTCCCCGAGGACACGTTCAATTGGGACGTGCTCACCTTCATCGGCAGCGCGCTGTTGCTGCTCGGCGCGGTGCGGCGGCTGCCGCGTCTCGCGTTGTTGGTGGCGGCGGTGATGGCGGTCGTGATTTCCCCGGCCTTGCGCGAGGTCGCCGACTACAACGCTTATTGGCTCAATGGACAGTACTACGAGCCGGATGCGACGCTCTACGACACCTTGATCGGTTACGTTATCGCCGGCTACTTCCCAGTCTTTCCTTGGATCGCCTACTCCTTGACCGGCTTCGTCGTTGGTTCGGTATTGTTCGAGGCCGAGGCCAAGCGAGATGCCGCCGCGCCGACAACAACCAGCCCGACATCAAGCAGTGTCGTGCGCTTCTCGATCGCCGGCGGAGCGTTGCTTGCCGTCTCGCTGGGTTCGCTCGCCGTGCGTTCGTGGCTTCCCGATGTGCTCGCCACGAAGTTTCTCGGCAAGTGGAGCATGTTCCCACCGACGGTGATCTATGTGTCGGCAACGCTTGGCTTGACCTTGCTATTGGTCGCCGTGACGCATTACCTCGTCGATCTTCGCTATCGCGATCGAGTCCCGGAGGGCTTGGCGAATATCGCGAAGACGTTTAGTCGCTATTCACTGACGATCTATCTGCTTCACCATGTCGCGCACCTGTGGCCGCTCTGGATTTATACGGCATGGCAGGGACTCGAACCGACGACCTATTGGATGTCCGCGATGACGCTGTGGCCGGCCTATGGGTTGGGCCTGCTCTTCTTGGTCGTCTGCTACGTCGCACTGAGACTATTGGGCTCGCGGCGAACGTACGGAGCCGAGGCACTGATGCGATGGATCTGCGACTAAGGATCGACCCACGCGTTAGATCCCTGGCACGCAAAGCCGCAAAGACGCAAAGTTGATGACCGTTGGATTCCTGACTTTGCGTCTTAGCGCCTTGGCGTGAGACAACGAGCGATTCCATCGGTCGGACATCGAAGTTTCAGACCAGGCAATCCAGCAGATCGGATTGCGTTCTTGTCGCCCGTCGACTCACAGCGCGAGTTCCACGACGAGGAACTGATGCGGAGCGGTCTTCCACTGCTCGGCCAGAAATCGCAGGGTTTGCCAACGAGTCGCATGATGAGAGGCCTCCAACGCGGGTTCCTCCTCGGGCAAGTTCTCCAAGAGCTGCTTACGGACGATCATGGCTCGGATCTTCTGGGTTCGCACGGAACCCGCTCGTTCACAAGTCAAGCAAATCAAGTAGGACTCGGTTCGAGTCTCGAGCCCCGCATCCTGTCGCAGATAGCCGACCGCGAACCGTTCGCTGACTTCGTTCAGCACGGCATTGAGGTAATACCAGAGATCGTCCTTGGGGATGGGGATGAGCGGATTGGACGCCTTGGTTTGTTTGGCCAATTGAACGATTCGCTGGGAGGCCGCCTTGTTGAGGAAGATGTCATGGATGTCCATCTCCAGCAGCGTGCGAATCAACAGCTTGCCGTCTCGGATCGACGTGAGCGACACATTCAATCGATCCAGAAACTCACGGCTCCGCCAAGCCACACGAGACCGACGCCCAGCGAGATACGAGGCTCCACCGGCGACCAGCACGATCCAGATGAGCTCCGGCCAATTCTCGGAGAGATAGCGGAGCAACGAATCGATCACACTTTGCATGAAGACTCCACTCCTGTATTACGCCTGACATGGCCCTACCCTCGGGAGAGATAGGGCGCCGTACATGATAAGGTTTGAGCGACCGTATGAGACCGCATGGCCGACCAAGCGACCCTCTCTAGTTACCGGTCGTGGGCTCAAAGTTTTGATCGGTCGACCATTTCCTGGATGAGCTGAGATCCGGGCGGCCGAGGTCTCATCATTTCCTGCTCCACGGCCTCGACATAATCGATTGTCGAGCTGGTTCCCAGCGAGTTCAACGCGGCGGAATACTCCTCGAAATCAAAGCAACTTGTGTGGAGCATCCATGCCGCGATTCTCGCGGAATCCTCCGGCGGTTGAACCAGTTGCCAACGAACGAATCGAGTCAGGAATTGGGGCTCCTGCTCGATCACGTCGCGCCAACTAACCCAGTGACATACCAAGCAGAAGAGCACTTCCTCGACTCGCCGGAACTCGCCTATTCCATCGGGATGATCGGGGTGGAGCAACGCAGCGAGTAAGGCCTCGCGGGCCTCGGCGTCATTGACGAGAACATCTTCCCAGTCCCACAGCCAACTCTGTTCCGGAATGCGGCAATCAACACCTTCTTCGAATCCCCGCCCGACCGCGGCAGGCAGATCCGGGTACAACGCCACGATCCGCCGATGGGCTACTTCGTTGGCGGCGAGCATGCGCAGAGTCTCACAGGGACACCGCAGCAGAGCGGCCAAGATCGATGGAGTCAGGTCCTCGACCGTGAGCGTCTTCCATTGCGACGCGAGGTCCAAAAGCAGTTGGGAATCATCGGACCGGGAAATATAGTCAACGATCTGGGCGCGGAGACGAGCGTATTCCTCATGATTCAAGCGGTTCAGCATACTTCGCGCATCGACACTCCGACGCATCAAACGACTCGTCTCACCGTCGCCTATCCAGAGCTGAACCCATTCATCGAGTCGCGACGCGGTCATCGTCGCTACCGAAATCGCATCCATGCGAACGCGATCGGACAATTCGGTTGAGTGGACCGTCTCAAACACCAGTTGGTAAGCCGCCGCGCGGTCTTCCGCGGACCTAAGCCTCCGCATGGAACTGGCGGCATATAGGAAATCATGCTTATGCTCGTCTGTCGTGTATCGCCATAGTCGCCGCACCGCGTCAACATCGCGGGTTTCACCAAGAACCTCCAAACCGATGCGGGTCATTGAGCCGGTCAGATGGAACAGCAGAATCGCGCTGCCCACGAGTGGAGCAAGAATCACGGAGGTCTCCAACGAGAAGTTCGGAGAACCAGTCGACTTCGTCGGTTTGTCGGGGCTGTCCGATGTCGGGTGGTTCAGGCGCAAATCTGGCAAAGCTCCCCAGAGCCAAAGGGAACACCATAGGAAGATCGCGGATGAGGCAATAAGCCCCCAGTACGGAGAGATGCTCGCTGGCTGGGTGAGATCGAATGGCCCTGAGTTCGTACTTGCGAGGAACGACCCTAAACTGAAAAGCGATACTGGAACCAAGAGCAGCACCGACCACCACCGCCACTTGCGCCGCAAGAGAAAAGCAAGCGCACCCTCAATCGCCGCCAATTCCAAGACGAAGCTGAGGGTCCAGAATACGAAGATGCCCTTGGCCAGCAACGAAATGGGGACTGGCTTGGTTTCGTAATCGATGCGGTAGTAAACCTCAACGATATGAAAGTAAGGCTCGATTCGATCGATTAGCCAAGCGAGTAGAAGCCAGATCAGCGCTATCGAGATGAGCGAAAGCCAGGGTGTGGATCGTCCCTGCGAAACAACCGAATGGGTTGTCGGAAGCCCACGGGAGCGGCGTAAAATCGCGAATTGAAGAATCGCCTGCGCGGCGGTTGCGACAGGGAAGCTCAAAAGGCCCATCATCGCCAGGGCCGGCAGCAATCCCAAGGAACTCCAAGGGGTCGTTTTGCTGAGAGCCAACGAAAACCAACTCACCGAAATCAGCAGAAAGACCGTGAGACTGACTCCCCAACCCGCGAAAAAACGTGAGGGGATTCGTGTGCGCGAGGCGAGTGACCAGCGAACCAATGCCAATTCGATCGCCCGGCAGGAGCCGAAAGTAAAAGCGATCAATGTCGTGCCGAGAATCGCGTTCCAGGGCGTCGTACCGGTCTCGTCCCAACCTCGGTTCGCGAAGTCGCCTAGGCGCAAGGAGACGACGATCGCCGCCGCGAAAACAAACACCATGACCCAATAAGCAAATCGCCGAGCCGCCGGCACGGTCTCGCCGGAACTGACTCCGTTGAATTGGCCGTCGGTTCCGAGGCTCAAGGAACTCTCCTTCGACAATCGACTCATCGGTTCTTTGGCCAAGCGGGTAGGACCTTCATCATTCATTATCGGCTCATCCGTTCCGGAAACCTGGACCAGTGCGTTCCCAAGGTCGGCGGCGTGAATCCATGGCCGTTGCCACGAGGCTCATTTATTTGAGTCGCTCGATCGATTCATAAAAGAAGACTCGCTCTTGGTCGGTCTCCGGCGCATACTCCGAGAGTTCCTCCACGGTGATGTAGCCCCATTCGACCAACCGTTCGATCGCGCGAGGCGGGTTCTCGTGCCTTGCCAATTGGCGGGCCACTTCCGCGATGATGTCGGGGTACTGAGCCTCGATCGAGGCCCAGTCGAGGTCACCGGAATCAAGGGGATCAATGAGTCTCGATTGCGTGGGACGGCGCAAGAATTGTTCGACGATGGCTGTCCGTGCCATGGGCTTTACCTCCGAGCGTTTCTCCCAGAGGCATGCCGCACCCAGCATCGACGCGACATAAAAACCATCTTCCCTGACTGGGAGTTCCCGAAACATCCTGGCAAGTTCCTCATGCGAGCCCTGGCTCGCAAGGACATGACACTCCGCGTAGGAAAGGGGAGCAAACTCGGCTTGATAAACACGCCGAACAACATCCAAGGCGCCGGGCGATCGGTAGTGTTCGTTCACGAACGATTCGAGGTCAGGTCTTCCGGGACGGTCTGGTTCGAGGGCCGACACAAAGTCGAAGGCGTTGAGGGGACGTAGGTTCGCCTTTCGAGCATCGAGATAGCAGGACCATACAAGGTCGATGTCACCCGTTCGCTCGAACGCGGTGAGAGCCTCCCACCAGCCGATCACTGGGCCCAGTTGATCGTCGAGGCGTGCTTCAATCAGAACCTTGGGTTCGGGATCGTGATGGACGAGCAGCTCCATCCAAAGTTGACGTTCGGCATCCGTGTTGGCCGGGTCGCGATATTCCTCCCGAGCTCGGCGGAGCAGCCACAGAGTTTCCTCCTCGGTCATCCACTTGTCACCGCGGTCGAGCATGACGGCGAGCCGCGAGATCACTTGTTTGCGCAGCTGCTTATTCCCTTGTAGTCCCCGGTCCAACAAGGCCCGGACATCGTGAGAGGGAATGGTCCGTGCGCTTCCGATGCACCGGTTGAACCATGGCAACTCCATGCACACGGCAATGCCAACCGCCGCGATGGCAATGATGGGAATGCCACCGAGCGGAACTCGCTGTCGCCCGAGTGTCTGTATCGATGCGAGTCCTTGGCGTGTTTCGCTTGCCGGTGTGGTTGGAGAAGGAAGTAAGATCCAGAACGCAAGTGGAAATCCGACCAGCAAGGCGAATCCAACAAGTGTCATGCCCATCGCGGCGAGGCTAATGCCGGGCTCGGTATCGGGATACTGGGGCGCGCCGAGCTTGACAAACAACAGCCCAAAAACGGCCGTCATCGCGAAGAAGAGCAAGAAACCGACCGATTGTCGCGGTATTGGTGTGAGTCGGCGAAGGATGGCATCGGAGATAATGGAACCGATTAGGGACAGAGGAAACACCGCGATCAACAGTCCCATGAGACTCATGCTGACATGATCCTCCAGCCCATGAATCAAGTCCGACCACGGAGCGATTAGCAACTGGTCCGCGATGTCATGTCGCCACAATAGCCAAATAATCACGCTGCCGAAGATAACCAAAGGAAGACGACTTAAGCGGGTAGGGCGCGTCGACGTCGGGATGCTGGAAACCACTTCGCTGCGAACACGAGGTCCACGCTTCCGGTCGGCGGCAACGGCGACCATGCCCAAAAGGCACGTACTCACAAGGGTGAGAATCGCTCCGAGCTCCGGTTGACGCGATTTCACATACGCGCTTTCCATCAGAAAGGCGGTACTGAGGGAAAAGTAGAGCCACAGGAATAACAGGCCGCCACAGAGCGAGGCTGTTAGCCTGCGAGGCCACCTGTCCGACCGACCTGAACTGGCCCACCGAAAAATGATCGAGACGACCGCCGCGATCAAGCAGCACGAAGCGGATTCCGTCAGGTAGTACCAGGCGATCGACTGCGGTCGCTCGGTGGGCGACGGATCTAGGTACCGAGTCAGCGACCTGTCTTCCCGAGCGATTAGGTAGTCTTGATATTCGATCATGCTTCCGTAGGCACCCGTCAACAGACTTGGTAGGGCGCACACAGCCACAAGAACGAACATCACCAACGATAGCCACGGAATGTATCGCCACAATGGAATGAGCGTGGCGGAATCACCGCCCGGAGGCGGCACGGCGACGGACCTCCCTGAAGTCGCGGTTTGGGCCGAGTCGACCTGACAGCGTTCATCCATTTCCGACCTCGTACGGCTATCCAGACTCAGAAGCTTGTTCACGCCAAGCCGCGAAGACGCAAAGTTAGGAATCGAACGGCCTTCTTCTTTGCGCATTAGCGGCTTGGCGTGACACGATCAGGGACTTTTTGTTTCGGCCAGTGGGAGCCGCGTTAGCTGGATTAAGGACCCGACAATCGAAAAGGGCCTCGGTGCCGTGTTGGCTCCGAGGCCCTACCAATCGCTCGTCTCACCGACAATCGACGTCCTAGTTGCCCACGCGGACCAGCTTCATGATGCGGCCCGAGACGTTCCAGTCCTGTACGTACAAGTTGCCATCCTTGTCCCAATACGATCCGTGCGTGCCATTGAAGATGCCCTCGATCCATTGCTCCTGAGGCACGTTGTAGTTCATGCGAGTTGCTGGGTCGGGATTGTGGCCCAGCACCGCCATGATCGTGTTGCTCTTGTCGAGAATCACGAGACGTCCATGCAGGTCGGGAACCGAAACGTAATCGCCTTGGACGGCCGCCGAAGTTGGCATTCCGAGCCCGGTGATCACTTCCTCGATGAAGTTGCCATCCAGGTCGTAGTGCAGCAAACGACCCTTGGGTTGATGGTTACGGTCACAGATCAATAGCCGAGCCGGCTCATACCGGGTGTCGAGCGTCATGCCGTGAGCCGTGTTGAATTGCTCGAGCCCGTTTCCTTTGTCACCAAAGTGCATCAAGTACTTGCCCGTGCTGTCGTACTTGAAGATGTGGTCGCTCGCGTAGCCATTCGACAGGAAGATGTCGCCATTGGGACCGATCGTGATGGCCGTCGGATTGAATGCCTTGAGACCAAGACCCGATTCCTCGGGATAAGTCAAATGCAGCACGATCTCGCCGGTGTGGGCATCGAACTTGATGCCTTCGGCCGCGTTGTTGCGGGCTCCGTAAATGAACTCGCGATCACCTTCCTTACGGATCTCCATGTCGTGGATGCTGGTGTACTGGTCACCGACATACGATTGCACGACCTTGCCTTCGGGCGAGAACACGAAGACACCGGCCAACGCACTGGTGTAAATGTTGCCCGCCTCGTCGATGACCACCGATCCGTGAGTCGGACCAATGGCCGATTCACCCGAGGGCCGCAAGCCCCAGCCTGGCACCGTATCGAAAGTCATCAGTCCCGCGCCCATGCGCACGGGCTCGACGCTGGTCGGTGACTGGGCGAACGCGGTACCCAGCAACAAGAACTGAGCCGCTAGTACGGCGAACATGAGCATGGTGTCTCGGACGGCGATGCGCATCGGTGGGGCCTCGGGGATGGGAGTCGCGGGGAAGTCGCGATGGTGGCCGACCGTTCGGCCAGTAAGCTGCCGCGACATCAGGCCCCTAGTATCGAGCCTGCGAATGCGACAAACAACTCCCGAACCATTACACTCGAGCCAGTCTCGCAGGTTTCGCTGAAGCCGATTTTGGTTCGCCTCACGGGAGTCCCGCCATGCATCGAATTGTCGCTCACGTTGGCCTGCCGCTGGGGATCGCCTGGCTCATCCTAGCCATGGGCCAACCCGCCGTCGGCGAGGAGACGTTCCGCGTTTGGGGCAGGATGGGTGGCACCGAGATCCTCGTGCATTCCGGGACGTGTCAGTCCTATCTGCTCAAACGCGAACAGCACGGGCTGCTCATCAATGTCGGAGACGGCAGCTGTTTCTCGGCCTTGGCCGATGCGGGGATCGAATCGCTCGACTGGATCCTAATGACCGAGCATCACCGCGAGGAGTCGAGCGGATTGCTGACTATCGATAGGTCCGATCCTCGACTGGCCAACACACGAATCGCGGTTCCCGAGGGTGAGCGAGACCTGTTCGAGCGACCGGCCGATTTTCGTAAATGGTATCCAACGCTAGGCGATCGGTTCTCGGTTTACGGAGCCAGTTATGTTCGGCCGCTTCCAACTCCCATCGTCGTCGACCATGCGCTTGCCGAAGAAGAACTGTTGGAGTGGGAAGGATTGGGGTTGCAGGTCGTGGAGACTCCGGGGCATTCACCGGGTGGAGTCTCGATCGTGCTGCGACACGATGATTACCGCCTGGTGTTCTCGGGCGGACTGATGCATGACGGATCCCGCATGTCGAATTGGTTCGACTCGGAGTGGGATTATGGCTTCGCGATCGGCGTGGACACGCTACTGGAGAGTGTTCAAAAACTTGAAAAGGTCGGCGCGAATCAACTTTTCCCGGCTCAAGGCCCAAGCATCTCCTCGCCTCAAGAACAACTGGCCGCATACCGAGAGAAGCTGACCGAGTTTCGGTCGCACTACATCCGTGGTTATCCGGTGTTCGACGCGACTCAAGAGCAACGTGACCCGATATCGCAGCCGACCGCGGTGCCTCACATCAGCAAGGTTTCGGAACACCTCTACAAACTGACGGACGCCAAGTCGGGACGCAACTTCGCGATCATCATCGCCGACTCGGGCAAGGGGCTCGTGCTCGACTGCGGATTGTTTCCCGAGTCGATGCTTGATGAGATGGTACTCGGCATGCGCGAGCATCTGGGGCTCAAGTCGATCGACGCGTTTTGGATCTCCCACATGCACGGCGACCACTTCTTGCTGGGCCCCGTGCTCAAGGAGAGATACGGAGCCGAATCGTGGACGCTCGACATGATCGCCGATCGCTGTGAGAACCCTCGGGCTTACGACTACGCCGCGCTCGTGTCCGCCTATGGCGATGGCTTCGACGGCATGGCGATCGACCGTCGATTCAAGGATGGTGAAGTGTTCGAGTGGGAAGGCTACACGTTGCAAATGGACTGGATGCCGGGGCAAACGGAGTTTGGCTGTTGTCTCTGGCTTGAAATCGATGGGAACAAAGTCGCCTTCACCGGCGATAACCTGTTCGGATCCCCGGCCGACCTGGAACAGGATGGGCACGAGGCGGTGGTGGCTCGAAACAGCGCGATTCTCGCCGAGGGCTATGTGTTCGGGAGCCGTTACCTGAAGGAACTCCAGCCGGACATCGTGATGGGGAGCCATTCGTTTGTCATGCCCGATCCCGAGGCGTTCCTTGAACGCTACCACGAGTGGTCTCTCGAGATGGTTCGACAGTACGAAGGGTTGTTGCCCGAAACCGATTACGAATATCTATTCGATCCGTACTGGGTTTCCGCCTATCCCTACCGAGTCGATCTCGCGAGTGCCGATCAAGCGACCGTGAAGATCACCGTGCGCAACTTTCGCGACCGGCCGCAACGACATCGAGTCGAATTGCAGCTTCCGCCGGGCATCCAGGCGGAACCGGCCGTGCTCGAAGGAGAAATTCCCGCCGGCGAGCGAGAAGTGTTCAGCGTGCGGCTGAGCGTCGATCGGTCGGTTGATTCGGGAAGCCCGCTCATCATCATTCCGTTCGACATCACCCTGGATGACCGGCATTACGGTCCGTGGTTTGACTTCTTGGTGCGTACCGAAGCGGACGAAGCGGGCGAATAGCCGCCGAGAGACATGACTAACACGGGACGCAAACGGGTTCCGGAAGTCGCACGGTCGGTGTCGTCGTTCGCGGTTCTCGCGTGAGGTCGTCGCACCATTGAGTGATCCGCCGGAGTAGCGTCTCGCGATCCTCGCGCAAGCAAGCGAGATGATCGAGCCGGGGGAGATGCTCGATCGACAACAGACTCGAGGGAGCTACCTCGGGGAACATGTCGTGGAATTGATTCGCGTAGCTGTAGTAGTCGACGGCTCCACCGGTGTAGATCCACTGCTGGGCGACGCGACGTTCCAAGAGTTGCTGGACCCGTCTTTCACAATCCGCCTGCTCGCCAAATTCGCGGATGTCGTCACCCATCGGCATCGTGCTCGCGCCGACCGAGGCGACACCTCGACGATTGATGCGTCGCACCAGGGACCGAGCCAGGCTCGACCACTTCCGCGCGCTCCAGATCTTCGGCCAATACTTCAGCCAGAAACGGTGACGCTGAAACGCCGTCGTGCGAAATCCGCAACCGTCGAGCAACGAAAGACCGACGACTCGTGGTTCGTCAACCGCCGCGGTGAAAGCGTCGTCCGCGCCTGAGCAAAGTCCAAACAACACGAACTTGCGCAGTCCATACTCGGCCTCCAACAAGTCGAGTGCCGCGCCGAGTTCATTTCTGGCTCGATCCAGTGAAGGCCCTCCAGCGGCGACGGCGAGGCTCTCTCCAATGCCCGACAGATCGTAGCGGAACGAGGGAATTCCAGCCGCCCCCAATCGTCTCGCGAGCTGCACATGCAGCCGCATCGGACCGACATGATGCAACATGCCGGCAGTCAGCATCACCACGGCGGTGGAACGCGAGGGTTGGGAGGTTGGAGCATGAAACCAACCGACGAGGTTCTCGTAACGACCAAATACGTGTAGGGTTTCCATCTCGCTTCAATCGTCCGATGTAAGGAACGTCACGGCTGCTAGGCTCGTTGCTGGAGAAGCAAACGCCGCGTTGGTGAACTCGAGCCGATCCCAAAAGACCTCATCCGGCACGTGCTGGTAGTCCCAAGCCCGTTCCGGCGTCGCGCCCGCGGCCAGCGAATGCAACACGGGCCGAGCCTCACCCGAGGTCAACAAGCAACAGCATCGCTCGGCGAGATCGCCACGACCGACGCGCGGCGACGGTTCCCAATCAAGCTTGCTTACCTGTTGCTGGAACGCGATGGGCCAGTCGTAACCGAGCAGTTCGTCCGACTCGGAGTCTCGCCGGTTGAGATAGCGAGTCAGGTCGGCGAGCTCACTGCGATGCATGGCTCGCACGTTGTCAAGAAACTCGCCTCCATCCCAGATGGGATCCCAAGCCAGAAAACCGGCGAGGCCCGGAAGGTTGGCCTCGGCCAGTAAGTTGGCTCCGAGCCTTACTCCGAGCACCGAGAGTTTCTCGAGCTCGAGGCTCGAACGCATCGCCTGGGCGGTTTGTCGCAAGTCGGACTTCCATTGCTCGACGTTGATGCGTTCCTCGCCACCATCCGAATCACCCGTCCCGGCGTAGTCGAGTCGCACGACGTCGAAGCCTGCTTGGGCCAATTGAACCGCGAGTTGCTGCAGGTTGCGATGAGCCCGCGTGTATTCATGACCGTGGGATGGAGCGATCAACACACCGTGCCGTCGTGCGGCGCGAGTTGCCTGGGAACCAGCCACCGGCGGGTAATGAAGGTTGGCGATTCTCGCGCCGAGACTCATGACCGGCAAGGTTTGAATCCGGGGGAGCCGAGCCCGCATCGTTTCACTGATCGCTCGTCGGTCCGAGCGAGGATTCGTATCCGCCGGAGCCATGAGCGTTTCCAGGTGAATCGCCAACGAGGCAATCGTCGGATTGGCGAAAAAGTCTCGCACCGGAATGGCGACGTTCAAGCGATCGGAAAGTCGCGTGATGACTCTCGTCACGAGCAACGAACTGCCACCCAACTGAAAAAAGTCGTCATGGATGCCGACTCGAGGCAATCGCAACACGTCGCGCCACACCTCGGCGAGAGTGAGTTCCCATGGCGTCGTCGGTTCGGACTCTTGGTCGATACTCGAACAAGTCTCGAGCTCGGAACCTCGTGGAAGTCGGTCCCGATCGATCTTGCCGTTGATCGTCTTGGGAAACGACGGCAGCATCGAATACCGGCTCGGCACCATGTAGGCAGGTAACCGAGACCGAAGAAATTCGGCCAGTTCGGCCGGCCGCAACGTTCCGTGTTGGCCAATCACGACGTGAGCCACAAGGAACTTCTGCCCGGCGTCTTCCTCGCACACGATGAGCGATTCCTGCACCGCTTCGTGTTGATTGAGAATCGCCTCGATCTCGCCGGGCTCGATGCGATAGGAGCCGATCTTCATTTGATGGTCGACGCGTCCCGCGAATTCAATCTCTCCCGAGTCGAGCCAACGAGCGAGATCGCCGGTGCGGTAGAGTCGGCGCGAGTCGGACTCACCTGGCAGCGTGACCGACAGGAATGCCTTCTCGGTGAGGTCGGGGCGATCCAAGTAGCCGCGGGCCAAAGCTCCGCCACCAATGAACAGCTGTCCGGTTTCTCCAGCCGCCACCGGGTTCAGTGCCTCGTCAAGAATGAAGGCGTCGTAACCTGGCAGCGGGAATCCAATCGGCATCGGATCGGCATCCCAATCGGCCGACGGAATGAACACGGTGCTGGTGACCGTCGTCTCGGTGGGACCGTACGCATTGCACCAAAGCACATCGTGCCCGCATATGCGGCGCCAGCGACGGTAGTGTTCGACCGAGACCTTCTCGCCAGTCACGATCACGAGCCTCAAGTCGGTCGGCACTTGAACTCGAGAGGCCGCCATCAAGTCGACCCATTCGTGCCAGTAGGCGGTCGCGATATGCAACGCGGTGATGTGATGAGTCTCGATCAGGTCCGATAGCTCGATCGCCGCCGCGGAGCGCGAGCGAGGACGCACGATGACCGCGCCACCGGTTAGCAAGGGCGGAAAGATCTCCTCGATCGCGATGTCGAAGTTCAACGTGGAGAATTGCAACGTGCGATCGTCGGACCGAAGCTGATAGATCCGTGCATCGGCCAAGCAATAAGTCGTGAGATTGCCATGCTCAATCTGTACGCCCTTTGGCTTGCCAGTCGAGCCCGAGGTGTACATCACGTAGGCGAGATTGTGCGCCGACAGCCCAACGTTGGGAGCCGACGTTTCGGCGGTCAACGCCGTCTCGTCGGGTGATACCACGTCGACGCCACGTCGCTCTTGTTCGGTGAATCGATCCCGATACGACCCGTCGGCGAAGATCAGCGAGATACCCGCATGCTCGGCGATGTACGCGAGTCGGTCCTGGGGGAATTCTGGATCGAGAGGTACAAAAGCACAGCCGGCTTTCAAGATGCCGATCATGCACTCGATGGCCGAGATGGATCGGTCGAGGCAAATGCCGACGCGCGCCTCGTCGCCGAGGCCCAGGCCAACCAGGTGATGGGCCAGTTGATTGGCTCGTTCATTTAGCTGTCGATACGTAACGCGACGACCCTCGAATTCCACCGCGAGCGCATCGGGGGTACGGGCGACCTGATCGACAAAGAGCTGAACGAACGGCTTGTCGCCGGCCTGTTCATCCCAGAGTACGGGAAGTAGTGAGCTATCGCTCGTCATCGTTCGCCGCCCCCTAGTGATTAACGCTCGAGGGACTTGGCACTTCGGACAGACTCGGCATGGCGACCGAGAGGGATTGGGAGCGAGCTGGCGCGGCGTCATCAATCGCTTGGCCGAGAATGCGCAACCCTTCGCCCAACTCGTCCTCCGTGATTGTCAGCGGTGGTAGGAGTTTGATGACTTGGTCATTCGCCCCCGAGGTCTCGATGATGAGCCCAAGTTCGAACGCGCGGCGGCAGACTTCGACCGCCCACGGTTCGGCTCCGGTATCGATGCCCCAGACCATGCCGCGGCCGCGAACGTTCAAACGGAGGCCACGCTCCTCGGCGATGCGACGGGTCAATTCATGCAAAGCGATACCGAGTTGGTCCGAACGCAATCCGACTTGCGCGGCGAAGTGATTGTCTCGCCAGAATTCAAGCAGCGCTCGCGATGCAACGAAGGCCAGGTTGTTGCCTCGGAAGGTGCCGGTATGTTGTCCTGGTTGCCAATTGTCGAGGGCAGGGTTGAGCAACAACAGGCTCATCGGCAATCCGCCACCGATCGACTTCGAGAGGCAAACGATGTCGGGCCGAATGCCGGCTGGCTCAAACGAAAAGAACGTACCCGTTCGACCATTACCGACTTGAATGTCATCGACGATGAGAGCGATATCGTGCCGCCGACAAATGGCCGCGATCTTGCGAAGCCACGACTCGGACGCCACGTTGATTCCCCCTTCGCCTTGGACCGTTTCGAGGATCACCGCGGCGGGTAAGGGGAGCCCACTGCTCGAGTCGGCCAGCATCTTCTCCAGGATCAAGCTGGTGTCGTAATCGCCAAGGTATCCATCAAAGGGGAGGTGGGTCACATTGTTGTGTGAGCCATAACTCGGATCGTGGTAGTACTGATTGCCGGTGAGCGCCAAGGCGCCCAGCGAGTGGCCGTGATAGGCGTTGGTGAACGCGACGATATGCGATCGGCCGGAGGATTTGCGAGCCAGTTTGATCGCGGCCTCGACGGCATTGGTGCCCGTCGGACCCGTGAATTGGACCTTGTAGTCGTAGCCGCGCGGCTCGAGCAGGATTTGATCGATCGCCTCGAGCAACCGAGTCTTGGCGACCGTCGCGGTGTCCAAACCGTGGACGACTCCACCCCGCTGCAGATATTCGATCATCGCTTGCGTGGCGCGCGGATGATTGTGGCCGTAGTTGAGCGTTCCCGCCCCCGCGAAGAAGTCGAGATAACGCTTGCCATTCGCGTCGGTGAGCCAACAACCATCAGCCGTGTCGAACACGGTGGGAAACGACCGGACATAACCTCGAACGTTGGATTCGAGGCGTTCAAAGATCGCCAAACTCATGGTGCATTCTCGGGTGGTGCCAAGGCGTTCGTCGCGCGTGCCGCGCGGAGGTGAGGCGCGGTGGACGAAGATTACGGAAACGTTAGTTCTTGTTCCTGTCCGAGGTGTGCACCTTCCTGCTGAAGTTGCTGGTTCTCTTGATTCCAAACGCCTTGTTTAGGCACGCAAGGCGCAACCGGAACTTGTCGAGCCGACTTGATGCGTTCTGGCAACGTCAAGTTTCAGTCGGGCTTGTCCAAGGATGATGAAAGTCCTCGACGCGTGTTGTTTTCTGGCAACACACCATCGTTCGAGCCGCGGTTGGCTTGCTCGTCAACCCAACTTGCCGGTCTAGCTGAAGCGCTTTCAGGGAGGGGAGTGTTGGTGGCGTAACGGGTTGGTGGCTTGTTCGAGACGTCGAAGAATCCCTCGCTCACCGGGCTGTCGATTTAGGCCCACCGGATGCGATTCGTGCCCAAGCAAAAGGC
>JAGQPS010000409.1 GCA_020426595.1 Planctomycetales bacterium | reverse complement strand
GTCAACTGGAGCATCTGGACCACTTCTCGGACCAACGACTCCGCCACGAACAAGACACCACCTTCGGCTCCCGAGCCCGAGACCTCCTCGCCCGAGTCCTCCCCGGCTAACACGCCGCCAGACAAAAAACACGCCCGCCTACATCTGGAATCACAGGCAAGTCGTCTCGATTCACCATCGGATCACCCCGGCGTTTCGGCCGGGCCATTGACCGCGAAGCGGTTGGCCGATTCACTCGCAGGACACGCTTGCAACTCCCGCACTCGATTCGACCGCCCACATCGCGCGATAAAACCGCGATTGGATTACCACATGACGGACAATCAACTTTGAACGCCATGGCATGCCCCATCCCGCGTCATTGACTCAAGTCGCCTTGGACGGGAAGGCCACGGAACCGGTTGGGTCCGCAGTGCTTCTATCCGGCAGGCGCCCAACTCTAGCGAGCCTCGGACCAGTCCTCGCTCAGTGTCTCGGCTTGCTCCAATACCAGCTTCACCGCGGCGTCTTGCAGGTCGGGCGGGTAGCCGAAGTGCCGGAGGATCCGTTTGACGATCACGCGTATCCGGGCTCGAGCGTTCTCACGCAGCGTCCAGTCGATACTCACGTTCTTGCGGACGGTCAAAACCAGCTTCGTGGCGATGACCTTTAACTGAGCGTCTCCCATCAGCTGCTCGGCCGAGCTGTTTTGAATCAGCGCGTCGTAAAAGCAAACCTCGTCCTCGGTCAGATTCAGCTCTTCGCCTCGGTTGGCCGCTGCCTTGAGCTTGTGAGCCACATTGATCAGCTCCTGGATGATCTCCTGATTGCTGATCGCTCGGTTATGGTAGCTGTTCATCGTCTGCTGCAGCATGTCGGAGAACGCTCGACTCTGTACGACGTTTCGCTTGTGCCGCAGCTTGATCTCGTCGCTGAGTAACTTGCGGAGCAGCTCCACCGCCAAGTTCTTGTGCGGCAGAGCCCGTACCTCCTCGAGAAACTCCTCGCTGAGAATCGAAACATCCGGCCGCTCCATGCCAGCGGCGGTGAACACGTCGATCACATTATCTTGAGCCGTGATCACCGCCTTGGATACGAGCTGACGGATGGCCAGATCGAGCTGCGATGACGTCTTCCCCGACGCCGTGTATTTCCGCATCATCGTGGCCACGATCTGAAAGAACGCCACCGCTTCGCGAATCTCCAGCGCGTAGTCGCTCACCGGACAAAGCGCGAAGGCTTGCGACAGCTTGGCGACGGCGGCCAACCAGCGAGCCTTACCGTCGTCCTGTTCGAGAATGTGCTCCTGAGCCAACTGAGGCAGCGTGGCTCGCTGTGCCGGCGTCCCCGTCGTCCACTTCGACCAATCGAGCCCGTGCAACATCCCGCCACAGACTTCGTACTGAGTCTGCAGAGCCGCGATCGCCTCCGAGAGATCGACCGTGGTCGTCCCCTTACCACCGCTTTCGGTATAGGTCCGCAGAGCCGCTTGCAGCGAATCGCCGATCCCCAGGTAATCGACGATCAAGCCACCCGGCTTCTCGCCAAACACGCGGTTCACACGAGCGATCGCCTGCATCAGACCATGCCCTTGCATCGGCTTGTCGACGTACATCGTGTGAGCGCTCGGGCAATCGAATCCAGTGAGCCACATGTCGCGGACGATCGCCAGCTTGAACGGACTGGACGCCTTCTTGAAATGCGTCGCGAGGGCCTTGCGTCGCTCCTGCGTCCGAATGTGAGGCTGCCATGCGGGACCGTCGGCGGCCGAGCCGGTCATGATGACTTTCAGGAAACCCTGCTCGTCATCCTCGCTGTGCCAATCGGGACGAAGCTTGATGATCTCGTTGTACAGGTCGACGCAAATGCGGCGCGACATGCACACGACCATCCCCTTGCCGTCCATCGCCTCGATTCGCTGCTCGAAATGCTGGACCAAATCCCGAGCCAATACGCGCAGCCGGTCATCATCGCCGACCATCGCCTCGAGCGCCGCCCATTTGGTCTTGAGCTTCTCGCGAGTCGTCGCTTCCTCCGACTCGGTCACATCCTCGAAGTCCTCGTCGATCGATTCAATCGCGGCATCCGAGAAGCTGAGCTTGATCACACGAGCCTCGTAGTAGATCGGAACCGTCGCCCGATCCTCCACCGCTCGTTGGATGTCGTAGATGCTGATGTAGTCGCCAAAGACCGCCTTCGTGTTCTTGTCGCTGAGTTCGATCGGCGTGCCGGTAAAGCCGATGAACGAGGCGTTGGGAAGCGCGTCGCGGATGTTGCGGGCGAAGCCGTAGCTGTAGCGATCCTCGCCCGTCTCCTTGTCGGTCGTGCGCCGAGCCTTGAAGCCATATTGGCTACGGTGAGCCTCATCGGCCATGACGACGACGTTCGCGCGATCGGTCAGCAGCGGAAACTGGCCGGTCTCCTCCACGAACATGTGAACGGTCGTGAACACCACGCCACCGGAGCTGACCTTGAGCAGTTCGCGCAGATGCTCACGCGAGTCGACTTGAACAGGCTTTTGCCGCAGGACTTCGCTGCACCGTTGGAACTGGCCGAATAGCTGGTCGTCCAGGTCGTTGCGATCGGTCAACACAACGATCGTTGGGTTCTTCATCTCCGGCCGGCTGATCACCAAGCCCGAGTAGAACAGCATGGTAAAACTCTTGCCGCTCCCCTGCGTGTGCCAGACCACACCGCAGCGATGATCACCCGATTCGCGAGTCGCCCGCACGGTGGCCTCGATGGCATGGCGAGCCGCATGGAACTGATGATAGCCGGCCAGAATCTTGAAGACACGATCGCTGTCGGCATCGTCCTCGAACAGCACGAAGTCCCGCATCAGCGCGAGCAACCGCTCCGGCGCGAAGACTCCGCGAATCAAAGTCTCCAGCGGCAGCTTCCCCTTGACCGGCTTCTCGTCGTCGATCGTCGGCCAAGGCTTGAACCACTCCATGCCGGCCGTGAGCGAACCGAGCCGCGCATTGGCACCGTCACTCACCACCAACAGTTCATTGGTATTGAACAGCGATGGGATCTCGGCCTTGTAGGTCTGCAGTTGCTGGTACGCGTGGTCGATCGTCGCGTGATCGTCTCCCGGATTCTTCAGCTCGAGCACCCCAATCGGCAGACCATTGACGAACACGACGATATCCGGAATCCGCTTGTGCGCCCCTTCACGCACCACGAACTGATTGACCGCGAGATAATCGTTGCGATCAAGCCGTGCGGGATCATATTCCACCAACCGGACTCGGTCCCCTTTGATCGATCCATCGGGACGCTGATATTCGACTTCGACTCCATCTCGCAGCCAGTGATGGAATTGGCGATTGCGCGCGATCAGCGTCGGCGCATCGAGCAACGAAACCTTGCGAAAGGCCTCCTCGAGCCCAGCCGCCGGCACGTCGGGATTGAGCCTAGAAATCGCATCTCGCAGTCGCCCAGCGAGCAACACATCACCGAACGAGTCCCGCTCCTGGGCATGCCCCTCCGGCGCGATATCCGGACCATGAGCCGTGGCGAAGCCGAGATCGGCAAACCACTCCAGAGCAGCCAGTTCGATGGTGGATTCGTTCACAGGACTTCCTCAATCATTCAGCCCGCCGTTCAGTGCCGCTGACGTTCTTGCGTCGACGGAGTGTCACTGATGTGGTCGTTTCCACAGTGCTCATTCGTCTTCCATCCACGCGATAAACTGCTTCCAGTTGACCTTGATTCCGTTCTTCGGGTCCGTGCGGCCCTTGCACCATACAAGTCCACTCTTGGTCAATACGACATCGCCGATGTGAGTCCCATCAGGTTCTCGTACCTCGAATTCGATGCCCTTGTTCTTCACTTCCATGTTGACGTCGAAGCTCTTGATCGTGACTTTCATGTGCCAGCCTCGGGGTTTGGTGACTTCAAATGGAACTCGTGACGACCTGAATTGCGTCCGGCACTCGGAGTTCGCCGGAGAGGAGTTTGGGAAGGAGCGCGTCACGAAGCGTGGCGAGGGTTCTTGATTCATCGCAATTCGCTTTGATGCGACTCATCAAAAATCTGGCTACATCGCCGAAAACGCATGCAATTGGCTCGGGTGGTATCGCAATAAAGAACTGATCCAAACAGTCGGGAGGAACTCTCTGGCGACCACTGCTCCCTGTCATATTGGTAATCGCGTGCAGCCGGAGTTCATCAGACCGCGCGAGATAGTACCCAAACTCTAATGGCAAAGGGGAACGCGGTCGCAAGACGATGTACTCCGTCGATCCCCAGCCGATATCCTCGTCCTCCAGAAAATCGACAAAGGCGGTTTTGCCATTTTCGAGGCACGGTGTAATTCGA
>JAGQPS010000408.1 GCA_020426595.1 Planctomycetales bacterium | reverse complement strand
TGACACGGCCGACCTCGATCGAATCGCCGCCTTGGCCGAACGGTTCGACGCGTTCATGTTGCTCGACGAGGCACATGCGACCGGCGTCCTGGGTGCCTCGGGCCGAGGCCTGCACGAGCAGTGCGCGACGCGGTCGGATCGCTGGGTCATCGTCGGGACGCTCAGCAAGGCGCTCGGCGCGAGTGGCGGTTTCGTCGCGGGTAACTCGCGAGCCATCGAACTCGTGCTCAACCGGGCTCGTGCCTACATGTTCTCGACCGCCGTACCCGAAGCGACCTGCGCCGCCGCGCTGGCGGCCTTGGACGTCGTGCGACAAGAGCCGCGGCGGCGAACCGAGCTCGCCGATTTGGCTCAGTGGCTGCGCGGCGAGCTGCGACAGCTTGGTTGGCAACGACTCGGTTCGACTCAAATTATTCCGCTGCGAGTCGGCGATCCGAGCTTGGCCGTCGAGCTCAGTCGCGACCTGGCGGAACATGGTTTCTACGTGCCGGCCATTCGGCCGCCCGCCGTGCCCGAGGGCGAAAGCCTGCTACGCATAAGCCTTTCCGCGGCGCACACACGCGAACAACTGAAACCGCTTCTGGACTTCCTGGCGACCCGAGCGCCACGGAGCTGAAGGAAGACTCGTGCCTTGCTTAACGACCGAGTTCGTTGGACTACAATGCGTCGCTTCAACCTCAGCGATCATGGGTGAGTGGAAAGCCGAATATGTTGAACTTGCAAAGTGACACCAGCGAGCGCTGGCTGGAAATGGTCGACAAGCATCTCGACGAGATCCTGATCGACCACGCCCATTGCGAGAAGAAGGCGGCGGGCTGCGCGATGAACTTGATGTTTCAATACGTCGAGTTGCAACCGCTCTGTCGAGAGTTGAGCGAGATCGTCAACGAGGAGCTCGAGCACTTTGGGCAGGTGCTCGATCTGCTACAGCGCCGAGGCATTCCGTTCCGGCGGCTCAAGCCGAGTCGTTATGGTCGAGCGCTCAATGACCTCGTGCGCAAGTTCGAGCCGGACCGAGCCGTCGATCGGCTCCTCGTGGCCGGCATCATCGAGGCTCGCTCGTGCGAACGATTCGATTTGCTGCGCCGCCATGTGCAAGACGAGGAACTCTCTGAGTTCTACGGCGGTCTGTTCGAGTCGGAAGCGCGACACTATTCGACTTACGTGCGGATGGCGAAAATGTTTCGGCCCGAGGCGGCCGTGAAACAACGGCTCGAGGAACTCATGCAGCTCGAGGCCGAGATTCTGCGGGAGACCGACCCGCTGCCTCGCATGCATTCCTAGGACGAACGGGATTAGCGCGGGGGCTCGCAACCCCGCGATGAATCGCGGGGCTCTTATCGGTCGGTCCCTGGCGGGACCTGGAGCCCGGCTTGTCGCTTCGTAACCGGCGGCGGGTTGATCACTTTCGCGTCACTACCGCCTTCTTGCGGTTGGGGAAGCAGGCTCGGCAGATGCCGCAGCGCGTGCCGTCACAGCCTCGCGCCGTGCAGTGTTCGCGACCGTAAAGAATGATTTGAATGTGGAGCTGATTCCAGCGATCGCGTGGGAAGAGGCGTTTGAGGTCGCGTTCGGTTTGTTCGACGTTGCGGCCGTCGCTCAACTTCCAGCGTTGAGCGAGTCGGTGGATGTGGGTGTCGACGGGAAAGGCGGGAACGCCGAAGGCTTGCGACATGACAACGCTGGCCGTCTTGTGCCCGACTCCCGGCAACGCTTCCAGAGCCTCGAAGTCGGCGGGCACTTGGCCGTTGTGTTGCTCGACCAAGATGCGCGAAAGTTCGACGAGCGCCTTGGCCTTGCGAGGCGCGAGTCCGAGCTGCCGAATCTGCCGCTCCACCTTGGCGACCGGCAAGCGTGACATCGCATCGGGCGTGCGAGCGAGCGCGAACAACCCGGGAGTCACCTCATTGACCTTCTTGTCCGTGCACTGAGCGCTGAGCACCACCGCCACGAGCAAGGTGAACGGATCGGCATGATCGAGCGGAATCGGTGGATCGGGATAGAGCCCTTCCAACGTCTCGGCGATCAACTCGGCTCGTTCGCTCACTCGCATCGACTCGGCTTTCATTAATGATGACGGGATCCGCGACGCACGCGACTCATCGGTTCGGGTGTCGCCTCACACCGACTTCGCGAATGGCTCGCTTTGTTCGATCCATTGGAACTGATCGAGTCTCAGGGCTCGCCCTACCCCGTCGACTCCCGCATAGATTTCCACGGGACGAGTCCAACAGTTGAGCGGATCCGCCGCGATCGCGTCGAGCGTCGCCTCGCGGTAGACCTCGGCCGCGTACAGTTCCAAGCGGCCATAGTTATTGGCCGCCGGATGGAACGTGTGAGGCGGGTGGACTCGTCCACAAGGGCTGATCTCCAAGTGCAGCCGCGGGACGCTCGAGAGGAGATAGTCGCGTTTGCGATCGAGCCCCAACCGCCAATCGATCTCGCGGTAGAGCGAGTCTCGATACGACTCCTGTTCCAACCGTTCACTTTCGATGAACTCGGAACATTCCGTGGCCGGATTGAACCGCACGAGCCAGAGTGGTCCCTCGTCGGTGACTTGTCGAATGAGGCCAACAGCTTTGTCGAACATCAACATGGCGGTATCCCGGCGGACTCCGCCGCGCGGGTGCCTGGGCGAGACGACCGGCGCGGCGTTGGATTGATTGGGCCGACTCACTTGAGTCAACTGGAGGGTCATGACAGGCTAACTGGCTCTCAAGCAGCGCGGTGATTCGCTGGGCCAAGACCGCCCTAGATTATTGCCCTTCCCCGGCGATTCGGGAATGAGCGATCGGCGACGGCGATTTTCATCACGAGGATCGCCGCGGCGGGGCAACGGATATTCGGCTCGGCAACGGTCGACGACGAGGTGTAACACAATGCGACATGACCCTTCGATTCCGCGGTTGAATCCCCTTCCGCTGCTGGCTCGCGCCACGAGTCGCCGACCCGCCGCTCGAACCCTGCGGTGTCCGGCTGTCCGGCGGCGCGACTCGATCGGGTCGTGGGCGTGGGTTCTTCGCGCCGCGTGCCTGGGGCTGCTGCTCACGAGTGGTGCCGCGGGACTGTGGGCTCAGGACTCGACCTCGGGTGACCAAGAGGATTCGCTCGAACGAGACTACGAAAACGAATTGCCTCGCATCGATCCGGTCGAACCGGCCGACGCGTTGGCGACGTTCGCCGTCGCCGAGGGATTCCGCATTGAGCTCGTCGCATCCGAACCGCTGGTGACCGATCCGGTCGCGATCGACTTCGATCCCGATGGCGTGCTCTACGCGATCGAGATGCGGGACTACTCGGAACATCCCGACGAGTCGCTGGGGCAAGTGCGTCGTTTGATCGATACCGATGGGGATGGCGTTTACGACGAGAGCCAAGTATTCGCCGATCGACTCTCCTGGCCGACTGCGATCCTGTGCGTCGACCAGGGCGTGCTAGTCGGAGCTCCGCCGGAGCTGATCTTCCTCCGCGACACCGACTCCGATGGAGTCGCTGATGAGCGCCGAGTGCTCATGACCGGGTTTGGGCGATCGAACGTCCAAGGCCTCATGAACAGCCTGCGGTATGGGCTCGATCACCGCATTCATGGAGCCGTGAGTTCCTCGGGAGCGTCCCTCCGTTGGGCCGACGTGGAGAGCTCGGAACCCTTGGAGCTGCGTGGACGTGACTTCGCGATCGACTGGCGGACTCGCGAGCTGTCGGCGACCGCGGGAGGCGGGCAACACGGAGCCGATTTTGATCGCTGGGGAGACCGGTTTGTTTGCTCGAACAGCGATCACTTGCGTTACGTGCGATACGAGGATCGTTACCTTTCGCGCAATCCTTGGTTCGCCGCTCCCGCTGGCACGGTGTCGATCGCCGCCGATGGGCCTCAAGCGGATGTCTTTCGCATCAGTCCGGTCGAGCCTTGGCGCATCGTGCGCACGCGACTTCGCCGCCAAGGCATCGTGCCGGGTCCCGTCGAGGGAGGCGGCCGAGCCGCTGGCTATTTCACCGGCGCGACCGGAGTCACGCTTTATCAGCCATGGCCCGGCGAGCAGGAGACCGAATGGGCGATCGTGGCGGACGTGGGCAGCAACCTCGTGCATCGCAAACGGTTGACTCGTGAAGGCAACTCGTACGTTGGCGAACGGATCGACGCCGAGCGCGAGTTCGTCGCGTCGTCGGACATCTGGTTTCGTCCCGTGCAATTCTCGGTCGGGCCGGAAGGTGGCTTGTACATCGTCGACATGTATCGCGAAGTGATCGAGCATCCGGCGAGTCTGCACCCGGTGATCAAACAGCATCTCGATCTCGATTCGGGT
>JAGQPS010000407.1 GCA_020426595.1 Planctomycetales bacterium | reverse complement strand
TAAAAGGGCGTCCCCATGAAGTTGTTGTCGGTGGCGTAGCGAATGTCGAGCTGAATGCCGGGCTCGAGCTTGACGACTTCCACGAGCTCACTCGCTCGCCGCTCGCCTGTTTCCGCCGGAGGCTGGGCGGCCAGTGCGTCCGCGCGGAGCTGCTCGATCGGCTTCAGCGGAGTGATCTGGAACGTCTCTCCTTCGGCGTTGAGTTCGCGGCGAACAAAGTCGACGCTGGCCGCGACGACATGAGTCGCCTGGCCCGCGTCATTGCGTTCGAAGATCAGTTGCTCGCCGTGATAGAGCCCGTAGTCGGGAAACGCGTACACGTCGGGCGTGACTTCGGTGAGCGGATAGAAGTAAAACCACTCGATGAGCGCGACCAGCTGACCTCGATCCTCGAGGATGTAGAGCGTGTTGTGATCCCAACCGTATTCGCCGATTAGACCGGTCCAATGATCGGGGCAGGGGGAAGGCAGTTCATTCGGCTCGCGGGTGTATTGGCGTCCCTTCCAAATCAGCTCATCAACCGACACGACCTCGAGTTCCGCGCCGAACGAAACCACGTCGTCCACCACCCAACGATCGTCGAGTTGCCGGACTTCGCTAAGCAGGCTCCCTTCACGCAGCATGAGCCGCCCGTTGCGTTCCTCGAGTTCGATCCGCGAGCCAAGCTCCAACCCCTTGAAACCGCCGGCGATCCGACGCGCACGTTCTAGCGGAATCGATTCGGTCAACGCATAGGTCGGAGGCTCGGTGCCTCGCTGTGCCGCGAGCAACAAGTGCAGGGCATGATCCGAGAGGCGCAACACGACTCCGTTGGAACCATCGAGATTGGCCACGGCGGCGACGGCGAGATTCTGATCGGGGAGACCGCGAATCTGAGTCGAGAAACCATAGACGGCTCCCCCATGGCTAAACGCGCGACAGCCATCGAATTCCGAGAGTCGAAAACCGACTCCGTAAGGAACCGCGTCACTCGCATCGAACGGCGTGAGCATCGTCCGCACCAGCTCCGCGTCGAGAATCTCCTGCCCCTCGAGTTGCCCCTCGTTGCAGACAGCGATGAGGAACCGAGCAAGATCGTCGACACTGGAGTACAAATTGCCGGCCGGGAGCGTACCGAGAGCGAATTCCGGAGCCAGAAAACGGCGGCCGTCGTGAGTCCACATCCAGCCTTCGGCCAATTGTTCGCTCCGCGATTCACCGAGGCGCCAGAACGAGCTCTCCATGCCAAGCGGCCGCATGAGTTGTCGCTCGATCACCGTTTCAAACTCGGCGTTCATGCGTCGAGCCAACACTTCGCCGACGACGGCGATCCCGGCATTGGAGTATTTCGTTTTCGTGCCGGTCGGATAAACAAGATCGGTGTCGTTGAGACTAGCGACCGTCGCGCTGATCGATGGCTCGGTATCGTCGAAGTAGTTGCCGACGGGTGATTCACGCACCAGTCCCGAGCGATGGGACATGAGTCGACGGAGCGTGATCGGTTCGTCGGTTTCAAACGGATCGCGCGGCTGGAGCTCCGGTAGATACTCCCGCACATCGGCGTCGAGGTCGAGATTCCCGGCGGCCACTTGCTGCATGATCGCGGTGTCGGTGAGCAATTTCGAGATCGAACCGACTCGGTAAATCGTGCTCGAGGTCGCGGGCGTTTGCGTTTCGGCGACCGCGGTGCCAAAGCCCGCCGACCAGATCACCTTGTCGCCTTCGACCAACGCGATGGAAAAGGCAGGGATCTCCTTGCGATCCATCTCGGCCGCGATCAACGACCGCATCTCCGTCTCGATCCGTTCCAAGTCGGCGGCCGAAATCCGAGGCAGTGGAGCTTCCTGGGCGGCAAGGCTTGTCACCAAGCAACACCAGCCGAGGCAAAACGAAACGGTTCGCGAAATCATGGTCACCCTCGCACGAAGAAAAGAGCCCACCGGCCCTACGGCCGAGTCCCTGGCCACGTCGGGCCGCATTGTCGCACAGTTCGCGACCGCGTGCGCTTTCGTGGAGCGAAAGCCAACACGGGCGCCATACCGCCATCGCGCATGCCGCGGCGACCAACGTCAAATTCCAAACATCGAGCATGGCGGGCGAGGATGAGCCGTTGGACTGAGGACCTTGCCATTCACTCGCCTCAAGGCAACGGGCGCAGCACGACTCGGCGGAGGTCCATCACCGCGACTCCCGGTTTGCTCTGGGGCCTCACGGCAAGATTCATCGGGCCGGCGGGCAGTTCGACTTCGCCGATGGTGCGCTGGATCATCGATTGGAAGTGGCCGGTTTCCTGCACGACGAATGTCAACCGCTCGCCATTGATTTCGATCGCCACCTCGGCTCCACCACTGCCATCGCCGCATCCTTGCAGAACCTCGATTTCATATTTGCCCGCCGCGGGGACCTCGAAATCCCACTCGGCCCAATCGTCGACGTTGGTCCAATATCCGAGCACATTCTTGAACGACTCGGGTTCGTACCGCAAACGTTCGCCATGGACATTGGCCTCGCTGGCCATGAGCCGCACGTCGCCTTGCGCGGGCGTCACGATCCCACGGCGACCTTGCACCGCCACGTTCATCGCGGCTCGCCATTCCTGCCAGAGCGGTTCGGTCGCGGCGGCGGTCGCTTCGGCAATCAGACTCGACGGATCCGGATCGACGTAGAGCGCGTGATGCGCGGCCTCGTCGAAGTTGGGATTGGGCCGCATCATTTGAGCGCCGACTCGCTCGCGCCACGTGCGCAGCTTCGCGTGCAGGTCGGCGGTCACGTCGGCTTGGGCCGCGGCGACGTTGGTCGTCTCCGACGGATCGGCCAGCAAGTCATAAAGCTCGAGCCGATCATCCTCGAAGAATTCGATCAGCTTCCATCGTCCGGAGCGAATGGCTCCGCCCGGCAAGCCGCCCTGGTTCGTGTAGTTGGGAAAATGCCAATACAAGTCGCGATCCGCGAGTGGCTCACCCTTCCACAACGGCAAGATCGAACGCCCGTCGAGCGGTCCCACGGTACGAGCCGGATCAACGCCAGCCGCCAACAACAAGGTCGGCACGAGATCGGTCAGCACGACCGGCTGGTCGCACTCCGTCCCAGCCGCGATCGTCGCCGGCCACCGCACGATCAACGGCTCGCGCAATCCGCCTTCGTACAAGTAACCCTTGCCCGCGCGAAACGGGCGGCAATGAGTCGGTGGATTGCCGGGGAACTCGAGCACGTGCAAGCCGCCGTTGTCACTGGTGAAAATAAAGATCGTGTTCTCTTTCAAACCAAGTTGATCGACCTTGTCGATGAGCCGCCCGACGCATTCGTCGAGCATGTCGATCATCGCCGCGTAGGTCGGATGAAATCGATCGCCGTAGCGTGCTTCTCGCTCGGGCTGAGCCCCGAGGGGAATGTGGGGCGTGTGATGAGGCACATAGCAGAAGAACGGCTCGTCGCGATGAGCCTCGATGAACGCCTCGGCCGCCATCGTGATCGCCATCTCGGACTTGCCGCCTTCGGTGTCCGTGGGTTGGGAATTACCCGGCGGCAGGAAGACGGTATCAAAGCCTTGGGCGGCTGGACCAAACCGTCCTCCCCCGAGATGCCACTTGCCGAAGATGCCTGTCGCGTACCCCGCGTCGCGAAGTAGCTCGGCGATCGTGACTTCCTCGGTCGGCAGTTGCCCTTCGATGATGGGCTGCAACATTCGCTGGGTGTTCGCGTCGGCTCGACCGGGAAGGTAGTTGGTCAGATGCAAGCGAGCCGGATACTTGCCGGTCATCAGCGCCGCGCGGCTCGGTGAACAAATGGGCTGGGCCGTGTAGGCGCAGCGAAAGAGCATCCCCTCGGTCGCCAAGGCGTCGAGACGCGGCGTGTTGTGCTCGGCTCGGCCGTAGCAAGCCAGATCCGAGATTCCTAGGTCGTCGGCGAAGACCAGCACGATGTTCGGTCTCACGGTCTCCTGGGCGGCGGAGGACGAGATGGCCACGAGACAAAGCAGGAAGCCGAGGCAGAGGGAACTCCACGATCGGCGCGGTGAAATCCAGAAGCGATGCATGTCCAGCCTCATCGAACAGGGCAGGGGCGGGGGAGCTAGTTCTTCGATTGTCGGCGGTCGAGCCGCGTGACGCTACCCACAAGACTCACGGCGTTCCCGTGTCGTCGTGGAACTCGAATACCCAGGTACCACATCGCCCGAGTTTTGATGATGCGATCCTCGCGCTTCGCCCAAGGCGACCAATTCAAAAGCGAGGAAAAACCCAAGGAAACCCGAAGCGTGAGTTTTGATGTTGCGCTTTTCACGGTTCGCCCAAGTCGACCATGCCAAAAGCGTGGCAAAACCAAAGGAA
>JAGQPS010000406.1 GCA_020426595.1 Planctomycetales bacterium | reverse complement strand
TCCACGGGGCGTTTCAATTACGGCGGGTTCGTTACCCATCACTTCCAGTCTCCATGGCGCTAGCCCCATGTCGATCGACAAGTACCATCTCAACCTTGGCAGTGAGTATCGAGTCGCGTCGGAGTTGCTCTTCCGAGGCCTGTTCGCGACCGTCACCTACGGCAACAAGAAGGGCGCCGACCTTTACGTGATTGGTAACAACCGGCAGGCCGCCGTCGTGGAAGTGAAGGCGTCGCAAAAGAACCGATTCGTGACGGGGCTGTTTCAGAAGTACCGCCGACCGGAGGATCCGCATCCTGATTTCTGGGTGCTTCACCACGTCGGCTTGAAAGCGGGTGACTGGAGCCACCGGTTCTTCGTGCTGAGCCACGCTGAAATCGTGCCAGTGCAGATGGCGACTAACGCCCCCGGTCTGGATCTGTCGTACGAGGAAGTCGCGCTACGTTCGGCCAAGGGCGTGGATAATGTCTCGCTCAAGTCCGTCGAGGTCTTCGAGAATGCTTGGGGGAAGATTCTCGACCATTGCGGTGGACCGGTGCTGGGCTGACGGCGAAGTCCGCAAGGTAGCGCGGTCGAGTGAATCTGTGCGGCTTCGTTGGGCGGATGAAAAGGTTAGACGCGATGCCCGCCGATACGGACTAGCAGTCGCGAGGCGTGGCGGGTGATTGAGAACACGCGCCTTGAGGCAGCAGTGGATATTCCCACGTGACGCGCCCTGTGATTCGGTTTGAAGCCAAGCCGGACCACAGGGCGTTGTCGTTTCTTGGGCCTCTTGCCGCTCAATGGCAGACAGCACACCACTGTGAACATCTCTGAGCGGCGACGCTTGGCCTCTTCTCGCGATTGTTTTTCGTTTTGGCCCGGCGCTTTTGCCTTCTCGCGAGTAGTTACTCCATATGACTTTCGTGTGAATCGACGGAGTCATGCCGTTACGACGGCGGGTTATCTAGTCCCATTTCTCCTACGCAGGCATCGCCTATCGCTTAGCGCAAGTGCCGAAACGGTCATGTTGCCAGGCTGGTTAACAGGGCCGAAAAACTCATAAGGGACCGCGTGACGCCCGTACCATAGGTACTTCCCGGGCTAAGGGAAGATTCTACGCCGCGGGGAACAGTCGCAATAGAAAGCAGAGTTTGTTTTGTCCGGTTGTCCTGTCCGGTTTTTGCCCTGAGACCCAATAAAAACAAGGGAATCCGCAACATTCATGACCGCCAAAGAGGCTCAATTCCGGACAGAACAATGGCCGCTTTCCCGCATCACTCCATACGCCTTCAATCCGCGGCTCAACGATGATGCGGTCGGTGCGGTCGCCGAGTCCATTCGCACGTTCGGCTTCCGCCAACCGATCGTAGTGGACACGGAAGGAGTCATCGTTTGCGGCCATACGCGCTACAAGGCCGCTAAGCATCTTGGGCTCGAGACAGTACCCGTCCATGTCGCGAAGGACCTCACTCCGGAACAGATCCGCGCCTATCGCATCGCCGACAATAAGTCGTCCGAACTCGCCGAGTGGGATCTCGAGCTACTGCCCATCGAACTAGGTGCGATCGCCGCCGACGGGATCGAACTCTCGCTCCTTGGATTCGATACCGAGGAACTGGCCAAGCTGCTTGATCCGGGTGTGAAGCAAGGCTTGGTCGACGAGGACGAGGTACCAGCCCCGCCCGATGAAGCCGTGACTCAGCCCGGTGACTTGTGGCTTCTTGGCAACCACCGTTTGCTCTGCGGTGATAGCTCCAAGCCGGAGGAACTCGATCGGTTGATCGCGGGCGCCCCGATCCACCTAGTTAACACCGACCCACCGTACAACGTGAAGGTCGAACCTCGCAGCAACAACGCTATCGCGGCCGGGCTGTCATCGTTCCAACACGCCACGCATCACCAGAAACTCGACGTCGAGCGCCACCCCGGCAAGTCCAAGCCAACTGGCAAGAAGGTCCGCGCGAAGGACCGACCACTTGCGAATGACTTCGTGACGGACGAGGAATTCGATCGGTTGCTCGATGCGTGGTTCGGCAACATGGCTCGTGTGCTTGAACCGGGACGTGGTTTCTATTGCTACGGAGGCTACGCGAACCTCGGCAATTACCCGCCTTTCCTACGAAAGCACGGCCTGTACTTCTCGCAGGCCATTGTCTGGGACAAGTTGCACCCCGTTTTGACTCGCAAGGACTTTCTTGGGTGTTTTGAGCTCTGCCAACCGCCGGACACAAAAGTCGTGACATCGGGAGGCACAAGTTCCATTGCTGCGCTGCGCAACGGCGATAAAGTCCTTGCGTTTTCCACGGCTTGGCCGGGGATGATCGGGTATCGAAGCGGCCCCGAAATCCAGGTTGGAAGACGTCACTACGGCGGCCCGCTTTACGGTGTCAATGTCGGTAAGCGAACAACGTGGTGCACCGACGGACATCATTTCAGTGTTCGGTTGGTCCCTGAAGCGAAGAGGATCTGGTGCGTCTATCTGATGCGACGCGGCCGGTGGTGGAGGGTCGGTAAGTCGAGAATCCTGACAACTTGGGGACTCGGCATCAAACAACGATTGGAAAAAGAGCGCGCGGACGAGGTTTGGATTCTCGCCACGTATCCATCCAACGAGTCGGCGACGACCGCCGAGCAAATCGCCTCCGCCAAGTATGGGATTCCAACGACTTACTGGGAGCAGTGCCAGACATCTCGACGTTCACCGATGGAGATCGCTCGAATCTATGACTCGATTGATCCCATGGCGATGCATCGTGGAGCGCTGTGGGCATTGTCGGACCACGGGCGACGCTTTGAATTCCCGTTTGTGCGTAACGACGAAACGAGGGAGAAGTTCGGACGGCGCGTCTCATTCCGATGCAACGCTTGCAACCTATTGCCGGAAGTCATGCTCGTCCCAATTCCGGCCGGTGGCCCGAAGCACGATTGGGAACCCATCCGGCATGTCGACATCCAGGCCTATAACGGCCCGGTCTATTCGCTGAATGTCGAGAAGTACCACCATTACGTTGCCGACGGAATCGTGACTCACAATTGCTTCTACGGTTGGAAGGAAGGCGCCGCCCACAAGTTCTACGGCCCGAACAACGTGCCCGACTTGTGGCACGTGAAGAAGATCCCTCCGCAGCAAATGGAGCACCTGACTGCCAAGCCCGCGGAGCTCGCCGTGAGAGCGATGCAGTACTCGTCTGTCGCGGGCGAAAACGTCCTGGACCTGTTTGGTGGGAGTGGTTCGACGCTAATTGCCGCCGAGCAAACGGGGCGTAACGCCTTTCTCATGGAACTCGACACGCTTTACTGCGACGTCATCGTCGATCGCTTCCAACGGTTCACAGGCAAGGCCGCGGTGCTGGAACGAACGGGAGAGTCACCGATCGCAATGAAGCCACGTGAGAGCGGAATGCGATAACGCGTTATCGCGCTGCGGTCGGGGCGAACTGTTGCCTGCCGGCCACACTCGAATTTTTTTGCCAGGTCGTCCCATCGAAAAGGTAGAGGTGGCTTACCACTCGCTGGATCGCGGCCGATACGAGCAGGTCCAACCGATGCGCGGTCAGTGGAGGTTGGGCGTTGGCATACGTTTGGGCGTCACCGCTCTTCGTATCAAGACAACGAATCTCGCCGAGTGAAATGAGTGACTCGACACTTTCTGGTTCGATGTAATGCGCCCGAAGAATCGGGAGGACGTGTTCCGGGTAGCCATCCAGTTGAAGTCTCGCCGCGATGTTCATCCCATTGGATGTGCGACTAATCAGGTAGGCGTTGGTCGACATGATGCTCGATATCCTAGAGCGGCAAGCGCTGATGTTATTGACTGGAGCGAGGTCGAGATGCTTCGTGATGAAAGCGATCAAACGCGATCTCGTCGGGAGTCGCCTCGCGAACCGTGCGGATTTGAATGGAGCCGGCACTGGCCGTCCGTGTGAACATCTCCGCGAGTTGTCGGGCCCCCAGTTCCCGCGCCGTGTCACCATCGGGTGCTTCGACCAGGACGTACCTGGCCAGAGTCGCGACGTAGTAAACGGTCATGCTTGGTCCTCTCGATCCTCGTGTGAATGTGTTCCATGTAAGCCAGCGGGTAGCGCCGACCTCAAGGCAATTGTCAGGCGATTCTCGGACTTCTCGCATTCGAGTCATGTTGGCCATTGGGGCGTCGCAGCGCCGATTCCGGCGGCCGTCCCCCGCCACGAGACAACGCCCACACGTGGCCAACGTGGGGCGCCGTCGGGCCGATCTCACCGGACTACTCCTGTCCAACTACGGTCTCGGGCAGGGGTGGGTCGAGTTGGTCGGCTACGGACAAAAGTGTTTGGATCAGATCCTCGGCGTCGATCTTCCA
>JAGQPS010000405.1 GCA_020426595.1 Planctomycetales bacterium | reverse complement strand
CAACAACTCGTTCCGCCAACAACGCTCCGAGCTAACGCGATCCCTGAATGCGCAACACCAAAAGGCGTCAGCGAGTGATGCTCCGCACCGACGAACGAGTCCGCCCGCGTTTGAACCGTCCTCTGTTTCAACCGACCTCGGCAAGCAAACCGCGACTCCGGAACCGCCGCCCGCCGCGTGTGAATGTCCGGCCCCACGTGAGATCGCGGGCTGTTATTGGGGCTTCTCTTCAAACGCTTCCCAAGCCGCATCGACGAGAGCGGGCGAAAGTCCGAACTGTTGGACGAGCCGAGCCCGCCACGTGGCTCGATCGACTTCGATCCGTTCGAGTCCCTCGGCCGAGCGCACTTGCCATCGCTTGCCACACGCGAAGACTTGCTCCCGCGTCGTCGCCATCGAAACGACTGGGTATCTCATCATTTCCCAGCCGAAGCTCGCGCGCCACGCTCGGCCGAACTCCTCGGGGCTCGCGGGTGTCGAGCGATACGTCAGGCGGTAAGTCGGCGGTTGGGAGCGAGCGGGAGCTTGGCCTTCACCACCACGAGGCGACGGCCGCGGCGACTCGGTAGCGGTAAACAGTTGCCAGCGGTCGGCGGCGATCGGCACCAACTCGATGACTTGGATCGGGGTGACGAGCGTCGTGACGAGCCCCGTGTTAAGCCTCAAGGGATCATGGATAAGGAAGCCAGGATCGACGATCCAGGTCGTCGCGGTTTCGTGCCGCG
Source organism: Planctomycetales bacterium (assembly GCA_020426595.1). Lineage (GTDB taxonomy): Bacteria > Planctomycetota > Planctomycetia > Pirellulales > Pirellulaceae > UBA11682. The sequence continues at coordinate 3,601 of JAGQPS010000405.1, read as the reverse complement.
GTGGCTCGGCGGGCAAGGCAACGAGCACGGCCGAGTGGGTGTCGGGGCCGTAGGAACGGTCGGCGAGGATTGGCCAAGCATCGATACCAAGGCTCTGAAGCAGGCAGACCAGGGTGTGGGTTAGCGAGAAGCAGGTGCCGCCGGAGCCAAGCTGGAGATGGTTTTCGATGACTTGTCGAGGAGTCTCGAATTCCGAGGCGGCGGAGCGATCGAACGCGACCGCCTTGGACAAGTTCTCGTACGGCAGGTGACTGAACGCTCGGGCGATCACCTGGAGTCGAGTCAGGGCGTCGGCGGCGGGCAGGGCATGGCCCGTATGCTCGAGGAGCCGGGCGACCAGGTTTTGCCCCTCGACTGGAGAGATGGAAGGAAGCAAGGTCATGCAGCCGGCGCCGTGGGTTGAGGGCGATGAACCATTGGATCGACCCGCCATTGATCGCGACTCGAGAGGCTTTGATTCCTGAGAGACGCTGAAAGGTCCACCGCGTAGGAGCGGCTGGCGCGCTGGAGCTCCTCGGAACTAAAGCCCCTCGGTACTGGAGGTCCGCGGATCCCCGCCATGGCAAGTTGCTCGGCGCGTGCCCAAGTCACGACGTAGCTTTGGCACTCGAGCACTCATGGTTCCAGGGGCAGTATCATGCTTGGCTCTGCAAAACGCTACGGGCTGTTGTTGGTCGACTCGGACTTGGTACGAGGCGCGTTGTTGGTCGATGCGCTCGCTCAGGTCGCGGACGTCGACTGGATCGACTGGGCGAATTCGTCGGAAGATGCCAGTCTCAAGGCCGTCTCTCGCGCGCCGGATGTGATCCTGCTGGACTTGGATCCGCGCGATTCGAATCCGTTTGAAACGGCCGACCGTCTCGCGATGGCGGTTGGTGGAGCCAGCCCGTTGTTGTTCCTCGGGAGCCAGGCGAATCATTTTCTCGTCCGGCGGGTACGCGGCTATCCAGGAGGGGGGCTCTTCAACCGGGCCAGTGAGGGATTTCGCGAGCTTCTGGCGGCCATTGATTCGGTCGCGGCGGGGCGAGGTTACCTTCCGTCGGCTTGGGATGAACCGACCGCATGTATGCGGGGAGATCAAGCGGGCTGGGGTTCGCTCAAGCCACGCGACGTGAGGCTCTTGGAGATCATCTCGGCGGGTGGCAGCAACCAATCGGCGGCCGAGGAACTGGGGCTATCCCTGCGATCAATTGAAAAGTCACTGAACGCGATGCGGGCTCGGTTGGGACTGAGGACCACCGCCGAACTCGCCGTCGCCGCCGCGTTCGCGGGTGTGATCCACCCGTGTCGCTTGGCCACGACAAGCGTCTAGCGACTAGGCGGACCTTGCGAGTCGCATGGCTTGGGGACGAGTCGATTCGGCTTGTCGGAGCCCCTTCTCGGCCGCAGGTGCGGCCGACTCTTCTTGGGCGATTCCAACGCTTCCAGGATTTGCTTGTTTCTCGAGGCCAGTCCCCCTTGCGACCGTGCGGTCTTTTCGTCATCATTGCCGGTTTCACCGACCTGTGAATGGACGAGCAAGGTGCGCTTGTCGATCGGCGGGTCGCCCGTCATCGCCCGACGGAACTTGTGCTCGACGCTCTGTTGGAGGCCGTAAGGAGAGACTGCCGGATGGCTCGATACACTGGACCAAAAGCCCGCATCAATCGTCGTTTGGGAGGACTGATCTACGAGAGTTCGGGCGCTTCGAAGGCCTATGAGCGGCGTCAACAGCCGCCAGGCATGCACACGCGAACCAAGCGGCCGTCCAACTACGGCCAAGCGTTGTACGAGAAGCAAAAGATCAAGCATTACTATGGGCTGGGCGAACGCCAGCTGCGTCGATACTTCGACAAGGCTGGGCGGATGAAGGGGAACACCGGCGAACAGCTGTTGTTGCTCTGCGAACGTCGCCTGGACAACATCGTGCGACGTGTCGGACTTGCTCGGACCCGTCCCCAGGCTCGCCAAGGCGTATCCCACGGCCACTTCTTGGTCAATGGCGTGCGAGTCGACAAGCCTTCGATCATGTTGCGCCCTGGCGATGTCGTCACGGTTCGCAACAATGAGAAGATCCGCGAACTGTACCGAGGCCTCCAGCTTCAGGTCGGTCAAGTGGGCACGTTGGATTGGGTGAAGCTCGATTCCCAAGAGCTCACGATCAACGTCTTGGGCTTGCCGGGCCGCGAGGACATCAGCCTGCCGGTCGATGTCAACATCGTCGTCGAGTTCCTCTCGCGATAAACTCGCGTGAGGCTCCACTGACGGGGCGCACAATTCGGGCGAACAGCAACGCGGCAGGTCTCATCGACTTGCCGCTTTTCTTTTCTGGGAGCAATTCATGCATTCGAAGCTCGTCGTCTTGGGAGGCGGCCCAGGAGGCTATGCCGCCGCATTCTTGGCCGCCGATCTTGGCATGGAAGTGACGTTGGTGGAGTCCCAAGGGGCGTTGGGCGGAACCTGTCTGCTGCGTGGCTGCATCCCGTCGAAGGCTCTGTTGCATGTCGCCAAGGTGATGGACGAGGTTCGTCACCTTCAGAGCGAATGGGGTGTCTCCTACGGCGATCCCCGGGTGGCTCTCGAAACGCTGCGAGCCCGCAAGGAAAAGGTGATCTCGACGCTCAGCGGTGGTTTGGCTCAGTTGGCCAAGAAGCGGGGCGTGACGGTGATTCACGCTCGTGGCTCGTTCGAGAATTCCACGACGCTCAAGCTCGAGGGAGACCACGAGTCGATTCCCGCCGAGCGAACGCTCACCTTCGAGGCGTGTGTCTTGGCGTGCGGCAGCATTCCAGCCATGCCAGGAGCGTTCAACGTCGGCACCGATCGCGTCATGGACTCGACCGGCGCGTTGGCCTTGGCCGACATCCCCGAGACCTTGCTCGTGATCGGCGGCGGTTACATTGGGCTCGAAATGGGCACGGTTTACGCCAACCTGGGCTCCAAGGTGAGCGTGGTGGAGTTGGCCGACGGTCTGTTGCCGGGCGCCGATCGAGACCTCGTGCGGCCCCTGGAACGAAAGCTCAAGCCTCTCTTTGGTGACCGGATCTTCCTCAACACCAAGGTGGGTAGCGTCGGCGAGCGTGGCGACAAGGTCGAGGTCGCCTTCGAGGGGCCTGGCAAGTACGGGACCGAGCAATACGACCGCGTGCTGGTTTCGGTCGGAAGGCGCCCCGCGACCATGGGCATCGGCCTCGAGAATACCCAGGTGAAGTTGGATCAACGGGGCTTCGTCATGCACGACGCCCAGCAACGGACCGACGATCCCCACATCCTCGTGATTGGTGACGCGGCGGGTGAGCCGATGCTCGCGCACAAGGCGACTCACGAAGGACGCCTCGCCATCGAGGTGCTCGCGGGACACGACGTCGTCTTTGAAAAGCGAGCGATTCCTGCGGTCGTGTTCACCGACCCGGAAATTGCTTGGGCCGGACTCACCGAGGCCGAGGCCAAGCAGCAGGGCCGAGCGGTCGAGGTCGTGACCTACCCCTGGGCGGCCAGCGGACGGGCTCAAGCACTGGCTCGACCGGAAGGTTCAACCAAGTGGATTGTCGATCCCGAGACCGAACGCGTATTGGGTTGCGGAATCGTTGGTTCCGGCGCGGGTGAGCTCATCGCCGAGGCG
>JAGQPS010000404.1 GCA_020426595.1 Planctomycetales bacterium | reverse complement strand
CGTGATGAAGATCGCGCTTCCTTGGCCATCGTTATGGTCCAAAAGCGTCAAGCCATCGGCCGTGATTCCGATCGAGTTGTGTTGAATCAGGATGCCGTCGTTCGATTCGGTCCAAGTCGAGATCGCGTTGTGGACGACTCCAGCGATCACATTTCCTTCGGCGGTCGTCGCACCTCCGACCGTCGAGGCCGCGGTGGATTCCATGAAGTAGACGCCATAGTCATTGGCCGCGCCGACAAGGGAGGTTCCGGTGGCGTTGAGCCCGATGTAGTTGCCCGAGACAACGGCGTTCGTCGATGTGCCTCGCAGGAGTACACCGAACTCATTGCCCGAGATGACGTTGCGATCGGCGAAGGTCGAGCCACCCACGATCACATTGTCGGCGTTGTTAATGCGGACACCTGAGAATGTGTTGGCCTCGGCATCACCCGCATCCTCGCCAGTGCTGGTGAATTGACCAATGAAGTTGCCGACGATCGACACGTCGTCGGCCGCGATGTCGATGGCGTCGTCGTTGAAATCGCGCACGACCAAGCCGCGAATCACGGTTCCAGTCGCGGCGGAGGCGATGTTGAGGCCGGTATGGTTGTTGCCGTCGATGATCACGGGCAAGAAGACGCCAGCGGCATAGCCGGTTTGCGTCGTGCCATCGATGATCACCGTGTCGGTGATGCTTGGCAGACCGGTGATGAGCGAAATGGTCCAGTACTCGTCGCCACTTCCCGGCGAACCGGGCGTGGGATCGACGTAGCCAGAGGCTCCCGTGCCGATGTTGAATTCGATCGTGTCATGCGTTCCGGAGGCATTGGCCTGAGTGATCGCCCAGCGGAGGCTCCCCACGCTTCCATCATCGAGCGTGTTCGTGACGACGAACGTCTGTGGGCCGCCTGGCTGATATTCGTAGGCGCCGATATCAGGCGATGCATCTCGGTCGGAACCTGTTTGGTCCACGTTCGCCGTCGACCCTGTGGCGGCATCGTAGGCGATACTCGACGTGCCAATCGTATGCACGTAGGTCGAGCCCACGAGCGTCAACGCGGAAAGACCGGGGTCGGTGCCAACAATGTCGGTGACATCCGCACCGAGGAGTCCGGTGGACGTCTCGATGATGTTGTAGCCACCGCTATTGAGTTCACCATTGAAGTCATGAGTGCCGTATTGGGCGAAGTTGTCGGCGACGATCGAGTAGGACATGGTGACAACCGAATTGGCATCGACCTTGATGCCACCGCCATGACCATTCGTGGCTTGATTGTCGGCGATCGTGCTGTGTTCGATGTTGACGGTCGTCCCGATGCCTTTCACCGACAGTGCCGCGCCGTCGTAGACCGAGGTGTTGCCGCTAAGCGTGCTGTTAAGGAGCTCGAACGTACCTCCGTTGACTAGGATCGCTCCACCGTTGTAGGCCGAGCTGTTGATGACGGCGACTCGATCGAGAGTGGCCGTGCCGATCGAGTAAATGGTGCCTCCGTCGGTGACTCCGACCTGATTGCCATCAAAGACCGTGTCCTCGGCGACGAGCATTCCGGCGTTGTGAATCGCTCCACCGGCGTACGTGTCGCCGCTGCCACCGGTCAGCGTCAAATTGGACAGATAAAGCTCGCTACCGCCGAATACCTGCATCAACCGATCCGACATCGCCGTGCCATCGATCGTCGTTAGGTCGGCTCCGGCGCCGACGATCGTCAAGCTCGTGCGAATATCGAGGTCTCCCGTCAAACCCCAATCCTCGGCATCACCGGTGGTCGAGAGACTGTAAGTCCCGGCGCTGAGTTGCAGCGACCAACCAGAGTCGGAATCGTTGTTGGTCGCGATGATCGCCTCGCGCAACGAGATCTTTCCATCCGCTCCGCGACTCGCCAACAACGAGGCGACATCGGACGTATTGCCATCGACGGTGTCGGCGAAGCCATCGACGATGATCGTGTCGTGGTAGCCGACGAGCTGGGTGATGTCCTGCTGAGACAGGACGCGATCGTAGACGCGGCCATCGTCGATGAAACCATCGAAGTAGCCACCGAAAGAGGTTCCGTTGTATTTGTCGACGCCCCAGCCCAGGAAGTCCAACTCGGAAACATCGTCGAAGAACTTATTGGTCGATGAGTTTCCAGTGCTGTACGAAACCCCTTGCTGAACTCCATTGACGTAGAACTTGTTGCCATCCGCTCCCACGGTGACCGCGATATGGTTCCAAGAGCCCTGGGTGATGTTGGCGGCCGATGTGGTCATGCTCAGCTGAGTCGTACTTCCCTCACGCACGAAGAATGTGAACTCGTCCGCGTTTCGCCAAATCGCCACTCTTGAATCATTGTCGCCGCTGTCCGAGGCTTGGAAGATCACCTGACTACCCGATGTCGTATCCGCGTAAACCCAGACGGCGATCGTTCCTTCACCTAGATTGTCGAAATTCGCGACATGAGTTGAGAGGTCGACGTAGTCATTGCTCCCGTTGAGGCTAACCTTGCCGTCTCCAACCTGGTTCGTTCCCGACGAAGTATTGATCGAGGCATTTATCAGCGTGCCGTCGTAGTTGTTGCCGCTACTGTCGCTCGCGTCACTGTCGAAGGTGTTGTGCAGAAGCAAGCCACTGTTGATGTCCAGCACCGTCATCCAGCGGTTCTGGAATTCCGCGGAGACGACCACCGATGTCTCCACCTCACCAACGACGAATTCCAATTCCCAGTCGCCACCCAAGTCTTGATGGCCGGTGAGATCATCCGAGGCCGCCACATCGGCTTGGGTCCGCGACGCGATCGTCTCGATCAGCGTTCGTCCACGTTCATCCGCGGCCAGATCGCAACCGTAAAACAGAATGTCGGCATCGGCGGAGAGGGATTGTCCCCAAGCGGCAAGGTCCGCTTGAAACTGATCGATATTCTCGGCGGCCAGTACCGTATTCCCCAAGGTCACTTGGCCGGTCGAACCGTGCGAGAGAATGTGGAGTTGGTTGACCTCCGCGCGTGCGCCGAGCGTCTCCGTGATTTGATCGATGCCAGAACGTGACGAGTCGAGGATGATTACCTCGTAGGAACCCGCGGGCAGGGATCCCGAAAAGGACTCCACAAGCTGGTCGATGTCTTGCAAGGCACCGTCGACGAAGATGATCGACGTTACCTGCGAAACCGATGAATCCGGGTCTTGCGACGAGTCGCTCATCAGGTTGGTCGTCGAGTCGCCGTCGTCGGTTGGACCGAGGTCGACCCACTCGACTTCCGAATCTCCGTCGCTTGTCCCGGCCTCGACCAGTGCCGAGTCGCTTCCCCCATCACGCGTTGATGCGTCGACCGTAGACTCGCCCGTCGAAGCCACATCGCTTGTCGTCTCTTGCTCGTCGCCAAAGGTGGCGACGGTCATCCAGGCATCGATCTCATCGAGAGTCACATCGATCGCGATGCCGGTCCCATCGAGTGCGGGATCGCCCGACACATCTCCCTCCGCCCCTTCAACGGGTAGCGGCGTAGCGCTCATCAACACGCGGTCTTCGAGAAGCTCGGCTTGAAGCGGTACCGAGTCGGGCGTCAGCAGCCCAGCGCGAGTCAGTAACTCTTGCAGCTTGGCCACGAGCGAATTCGGGTTGGAAGCGTGAGGGCTAGTCATTGGAAGCGAGTCTGGCGAGGCCCGAATGGGGAGACAGGATCAACGAGCGAAACAGACGTCCGCCGGAAAGGTAGCTCCGGAACAGAAGTGCCATGCCTCACGAATCCTATGAGAGAAGCGGTTTGAATCCGTGTGGTCCTAGGAGATGCTCGTTGGCGCGATGTCGCTCCTCCAAGTGGCGGGCCGAGACGACGGCGACCGTCGGTCTCCGCGGTCGTGGTGGCCGCAATGCTTCCGAAGTTCGCGGAGTCGAGATTTCGGTCAAGCCTTCCCTGACCGTCAGAGTTTCACTGGCAGGCACAACGGGAGGGGGATTGCGGCTCTAGCGGTCGCGTTTCGCCAAGAGCTCTGACGGATCGGGCTATTCCGATTCGATGAATTGTGGTCACGCACTTTTTTCCCCGGTGCGCGGTCGGCGATAGGGGCTCTCAAGGCGAGGGGAATCCAACTAGGCACCAACAACGTGGGTCGAATTCGTCTTATTGCGACCGCGGTTGTTTCCACCATCCTATTGCTAGGAGCGGTGCGTTCCTGGTTCGCGCCCCCACTCGGAAATCCGCCCACTCCCCTCAATTCGGAGATTCGACTCGCGTCGACCTCTCCCAGCGAGAGCCAAAACCCCGTCACTTCGCTACCAAGCAGCGGCCAAACGCGGAGTCGCGACGCGGCTTCTCCTCGCCCCGAGCAATCGAACGCTGCGATTCGTTCCACGATCGAGCCGCCACCACTCACTTTGACGATCGAGAACCCTGAGGCGGCAAGCACCGAAGG
>JAGQPS010000403.1 GCA_020426595.1 Planctomycetales bacterium | reverse complement strand
GGTCACGAAGCGAAACGACTTCCAGTACATCCTGTGTCTGGACGTCAGTCGCTGGGGGCGCTTTCAAGACATCGACTTGTCGGCACAGTTCAGCGCGATCTGTAAGAAGCACGGCAAGCAAGTTATCTACACCACGATCGGCAAGCCGCGCGAGGACGATCCTCTCTATCCGGTGTATGTGCAGTTCGAACGCTTCCGGGCCGCGCAGTACAGTCGCGAACTGAGCGACAAGGTCTGGCGTGGCTGCGCCAAGATCGTGGAGCAAGGGTATTGGGCGGGCGGATCACCACCCTTCGGCACACGCCGCCTATTGCTCGACGAGAAACGCGAACCACTTCATACCCTCGACGTCGGGCAGCGTAAGGGGATTCAAAACCAGCGAGTCACGTTGATCAAAGGCGACCCTGACGAGGTTGCCGTCATTCGCCGCATCTTTCACGAATTCGTTGACCTGGGTTACTCGGAGTACCGTATCGCTGAAGGATTGAATGACGAGGGGATTCTTTCTCCTTCGGGGCGCCAATGGCGGGCCGGGAGCGTAGTGTCTCGCCTGCGTAACGAAACGTACATCGGCACGATCGTCTACAACAAGACGAGCCAGAAACTCAAGACACCGCGACGCGACAATCCGCCCGATGAATGGGTGAAGAGCCCCGAGGCCTTCGATGGCCTAGTCAGCCTTGATGCCTTCATTCGGGCCCAAGAGCTACTCGAGAAACGCCGCGAACGGTATGACCCAGCGGTGATGCTGAAGCAGCTTCATCAACTCTATGACGACTACGGTTTCGTCCGACCCTCGCTGCTTCGATCCGACGAATCCCTACCGAAGTCTGGCAGCTACTCGCGGCAATTCGGCTCGCTCGACCGAGCATTCCAACAAATCTACCAAGAGCAGCTTGAGCAAACCAAGATCGCGGTCCACGAGCAACTCCGGCAGCATGTCCCCGAGGTGCTTTCCTACTCCGACTTCTACGTCCTTGACCAAAAGCTGACGGTTTCAATCGAGCCGACTCTGCCCGTGCCTCACGGCTACGGCGCGTACTGGCCGGTTCGCCCCGATTCCAGATCGGTGATCGACATCACTCTGGGCGTTCTCCTGGCCGACGCTGGAACGACCGACATTCTCGGCTACGTCGCGCTACCACGCTGGCTAGCTGGGCCAAAAGTCGTGCGATTCGGATCGGCATCGACACGCACCGAGTTGTTCGGGCGATCGGACCTCACTTTTCTTCAAAGCCTTCTTTAGAGGAGAGCCAGCAATGGACTTCGTCCCTGATATCGTCCCGATCAAGAAGCGACGTTACGAGGAGATTCCGATCGAAAAGGTAAAGGTCATCAACAGTCGGAATCGTGATGACGAGCAGTTCGACATGAACGTTGAAAGCATCGACCAAGTCGGCCTACTCAAACCGATTCGAGTCAACGATCGATTCCTTGAAAAGTCCGGGATGTACGAGCTGATTTGTGGGGAAGGGCGGCTGCTCGCCCATAGACGACTTGGTCGCGAGGTCGTGAAGGCCGAGGTCATCAATTGCACTCGCAAGGAGGCCTACCTTCAATCGTTGATTGAGAACATCGCCCGAACCAAGCCCGACAGCATGGACTTCGCGCGGGAGCTGAAACGCTTGCATGACGAGGGATGGGACTGCAAGCGCATCGGGCGAATCACATTGAAGAGCGAACAGTACATTCGCGAATACATTCGCCTCGTCGAACAGGGTGAGGAACGTCTCATTCAAGGCGTTGAGCAAGGGGTCTTTCCCATCAAATTCGCGACCCAGGTCGCGTCCTCCGACGACGGCAAACTCCAGAACATTCTGATGGATGCCTTCGATGAAGGCCTCGTAACCTCGACGAGCTTCGCGCAAGCCAGGCAGTTGCTCGCGGCCCGCGCCCGAAGCACTCGCTCGAAAGTCCTGCCCGATCAGTACTCGGTGTCGCAGCTTCGCAAGGACATCGTCGATGCCACCAAGACGAAGGCGTCGTATGTCCGCGAAGCCAAAACCAAGGAGAACCGATTCATGACGCTTTTCAACGGCCTCAACGAGCTTTGGCACGACGAGTCACTACGCAAGTTGTTGGACGAGGAAAAGCTGCCACCGCGGCCCACCCTCAAGGGAGATTTCCATTATGAGACGCCTTAACGGAGACGCTCAATGATCGACCATGCTCGATTGGTGAAGGGGATCGACGTCCCCATCGTGAAGCTCGTTCCTCGAAACGAGCGCAAGGTAAGCAAGAAGTACTTCAAACGAATCGAGGCCAGTATTCGGGCAGTGGGACTCATCGAACCGCTGATCGTGTTCGCGGTCGAGGACAACTACGAGATTCTCGACGGCTGTCTCCGATATCGGATCTTGCTCGAGATGGGAGTCGAATCGGTACCGTGTCTGTTAGGTACCGAACGCGAGGCATTCACTGGCAACCGCATGGTGAACCAGCTTTCGGCCTCGCAGGAGATGCGAATGCTCCGCAAGTCCCTGGAGGAGTTGGACGAGAAGACCATCGCCAACGCGCTCGGCATCAGCAATCTCGCCCATCGGCTCAATACGACTCTCAACAAGAAGCTCGCTCCGGAGGTGATTCGCAGTTTTGAAAGTGGAAAGATGCTGCTGCAATGCGCGAAGGAATTCGCGCACGTCAAGCCAGAACGGCAGCTCGAGATCCTGAAGTTAATGGAGTCGTGTAACGACTTCAGCGTGACATTCGCCCGAGGTTTGGTGCTCAAGACCCCGGTATCGAAGCGAGTCAAGACCGCGGCGAAGAAGACACCGTGGACCAAGGCCGACGAACGGAAGTCCGACTTACTCAAGAGACTGCGGGAGGCGGAACAACAACAGGATTTCTACTCGGGCCTCTACCGTCAGTACACGACCAACCTGTTGAAACTGGTCATCTATGTCAGGCAGATAGTTGCCAATCCTCGCGTCGCTGCTCACCTGGACGAGCACCATCGAGAACTCAAGGAGGCCTTCGAACAAATCATCAATAGCACCGAGAGCTGAGTGATGAGACAGCAAAAATGGAATCAAGACAAGGTCGTCGCCGCCATCCAACGATGGGTGAGTTCCGGACGGCCGATCTCGCGAATCCTTCGTGAGAATCGACCCTTGTATCGCGCGGGGGTAAATCACTTCGGCAATTGGAAGTCAGCAGTCGAGGCGGCGGGGTATGAACCGCGAATTCGCCGGCGGTGGTCCGAGGCGAGAGTGATCAAGGAGATCCTAGCTTGGTCCGCCGACCCTTTCGCCGGCTGTCTATCCCAACACGATTCCGGCCTGGCGATCGCCGCGAAGAAATACTTTGGTAGCGTCGAGGAGGCCTTGGAACTGCTGGACATTGACGTGAAGGGGCGCAACTGGACGCGCAAGAAAGTGATTGACACCATCCAGTCACTCTATTTGCAGGGCGAGCCAGCCAGGCTCATTGGTCTGGGCAACGTACGGCTCTACTACGTCGCGAAACGCAAGTTCGGCTCTTGGAAAGACGCCATGGAAGCGGCTGGCTTGGCCGGTCGATACTCGGTTCGCGAAAACCTCAGATCTTGGGGTCCGGAGGAAGTGATCCAGGCGATCCGTGCGTGGCATGCACAGCACGGGAATCTCAGGGGGATTTGGCACCAAGACCAAGGCCTTTACTCCGTCGCGAAAAAACACTTCGGGAATTGGAGCAAGGCCCTGCGAGCAGCTGGGATTCCGATAACGCGGCGAAGATGGAGCAGAGCTCGCATCGCCGAGAGCATGCGAAAGCTCCACGCGCGGCATGGTTCGGTTTCGTCAAGGGACTTCGGTAAACATGACCCTCCCTTGGTGACGGCGGCGTATCGGTACTTTGGCACGTGGAAATCCGCCCTCGACGCGGCCGGCCTTTCCGAACCTCCGATGAATGCTGTTTCCAATCGGAATGTGGGGTGAACCAAAATGACAAGTCGAGAAACGATCATCAAGCAGATCATCGACCTGGAGAATCGAGGGGCCGCCCTGGCTTCAACAGCCATCGAACAGACGGATCCTGATTTACTAAGGATCGCGACACAGGTCTTTGGCACTTGGGAAACCGCGTTGCGATATGCCGGCGTGAGTTTGCGCAGACTGGATCTGAAATGGAATCTTAACTCGGTCGGCATCATCAACCGACTCCGCGAAAAGAACGCGGTGGGCGAGGACATGCGTGCGACCTACCAAGACCGACAAGACCACGATTTCTACTTATCGGTTCGACGGGCGTTCGGCACTTGGCGGACCGCGCTACTTGCCGCGGGGATCAAACCACCAGAGCGCAACAGGCCATTTGTTCCGACCGCTCGGCAACGAGTTCTCGAGGAGATTTCAAATCGCGTCGCGGAAGGTCTGTCGCTCCGTCTGAGCGACGTCCGTCGGA
>JAGQPS010000402.1 GCA_020426595.1 Planctomycetales bacterium | reverse complement strand
CCGGGTTTGACCCGCGGTACGAACCGGAAGAGTGTCGACTGTGTCGAGCGTCCTTGGCTTGTATCGGAAAGCGAAGAGTCCCTCGCTCACGCTCTTAGATGTTGCGCTTTCAGGCATGGGGCTAGACGGAAGTGTTGGTGGGGTAACGAGCTGGCGGCTGGTTTGAGAATGCGAAGAATCCCTCGCTCACGCTTCGGGTTTCCTTTGGGATTGCCACGCTTTTGAATTGGTCGACTGAGGCGAAGCGTGAAAAGCGCGACATCAAAACTGACGCTTCGGGTTTCCTTTGCTTTGTTCCAAGCAATGGGCGGGTCGCTTAGGCCTGATGATGGTCACGGTCTTCCTCCGTGCTCTCCTCCGCCTCCGTGGTTCCCACCAATGAGACGCCCCGCCGACTAGGAACTTCCCTCTCGCAACTGAAAGAGTCGTTTGACGGCGTCGACCAACGAACGAGTCGTGCCAGGATCGGCCTCGCCGCGAAGTGATTCCAGCGGCGGATGGAGGATCTTATTCACCAAACGATCAAACGCGTATCGGATCTCATCCTTGGCTCGCTCGTCACTCAACTCCAATCGATTGAGCAGACGTTCGAGTTCCTTCTGTTTGATCTCCTCGGCCTTCTCCTTGAGCTGCAGAATGATGGGCACGCTCGAGCGATGGCGAATGTCGCGAATGAACTTTTGAGCCTCGGACTGGATGATCCGGTCGGCCTTGGGGAGTTCCTTCTGCCGAGCCAACAAGTTGCGATCGCAAAGAGCCTTGAGGTCGTCGACCGAATACAAGAAGACGTTCAGGCAATCACCAATGTCGGGTGCGAAGTCGCGTGGAATGGCTAGGTCGAGCACGAACAGGATTCGTTGTTCCCGAAGCCGTTCGATATCCCGGTATTCCGACATCGTCACGATTGGCTCGGTCGCGCCGGTGGTCGAGATCACCATGTCGGCTCCGACGAGCAGCTGCCGCAATTCGGACCAATCATGGACCGTCGCGCCAAACTTCTCGGCCAGCCGTTCGGCTCGTTCCCGAGTCCGATTGACGATGCGAATCTCCTGGGCGCCGTGCGAAATGAGATAGGTCAGAGTCTCCTCGGCCATCTCCCCCGCGCCGATCACGAGGATCGATTTGTCGTCGAATCGCTCGAAGATCTGCGTGGCCAATTCGCTGATCGCCACGCTCGGTACGCTCACGCGCCGCTCGTGGATACGAGTCTCGGTGGCGACACGTTTCGCGACGCGAATCGCCCGCTGAAAAATGCCATGAGTGATCGGTAGCGATGCCTCGAATTCCGTCGCGAGTTCGTAGGCTTGTTTCACTTGAGAGAGAATCTGGGCCTCGCCGACGACCATGCTGTCGACGCTCGCCGCCACCGAGAAAAGGTGGGCGATCGCTTGCTCCTGATGTCGTTCCATCAGCTCGCCCGCGATGGCCGCTGGTTCAATCGAACGGCATTCGGCGAGGAAGGCAATCGCGTCATCGGCGGTCAGCGATTGCTGTTCATCCGCCGCGGCGATGTAGAGCTCGGTGCGGTTGCATGTGGAAAGCAACACCGCTTCGCGATCCCGATAGCGATCGCGAAAAAGCTTGAGCGCGTCGCGCACCTGTTCGGGCGAGAACGCCAACCGCTCGCGCACCGCGATCGAGGCATCCTTATGGCTACAGCCCACCATCAAGATCTTCATTCGGATCCCTCCACGGGCTCGGGAGGATCCGCGGTGGCCGATGGGCCATCCGGAGTAGGCGAGGCGAGGGCGGGCGAGGAGCCGTCAGTGGGAGTGCCGGTTTCCGCCGAACCATGGTTGACGGATACAACGAGCAGCAACTCCAGGACTAAAAACAGAAACGACGCGACCACTAGGTAGGCGACTTTTCGACCATGTCGGGCGGGCTTGTAGAAGCCTTGAAAAATCACGGTTCCCAACAGCCACACCGACAAGACGCTACTGGTCCAAATCACCGGGTCGCTCCATTCGATCGCCGGCCGAGGCCCAGTGGAACGAAGCAGATTCAGCACGATGCCCGAAACCAATCCAACGATCAGCAACGCGGTCGACACCAAGAGTGATCGTTCCCCGAGACTCTGCAGCAACTCGAGACTCGGCAGCGGAATGCTGCGACCGGGACCCCGCTTCTTCTTGAGTTGGTAGGCATGCACCAGATACATGACACCGGCCAGGAACCCAATCGAGACTCCGACCGTTCCCAGCAACAGCGCGAGTCCATGCATGGTTCCCCAGAGCGACAGCGCGCCTTGGCGAGAGAAGGGAGCCAAGTCCCGGACTCGACCGGCCACGCCAATCAACAGCAATACGATCGGCAGCAAGAACGGGCTATAGGCCAGCTTCGGCGAACGCACGATGAGGAACACGGTCGCTAGGGCGAGGAGCCAAGCGACGATCAAACACCAAGCGTGCCAGCTCGCGAGCCCCGTCCCTTGGGACAGGTCGATGCGCGCCTGGAAGAACAGGAAGAGCGTATGAGCCAGCAGTCCGGCGACGAGAACCGCGACGCTGATGCCCAGCTTCACCGGTGCCCGAAACAGGAGGCGCGCGACCTCGAGCCCCCAAGCAATGGCATAGCTCAGCCCGAAACAGCTGATGGTAACGCGGGTCAGCCAATCCACGCTCGGCGGACTCCTGTGTGTATGGAAGACGGCGATCGGCAATGTCCAAGAGACTGATTATAGCCGAAGCCCGCGGGATTCCTCTGCCGCTTTCGGTCCGGGCGTCGTGACCGACCCACGGGAGCCTCGGAGCCAGACCTCTCAATCGGGTTCCACCGAGACTTCATCCAAGCAACTCGGATCATCATTCCCTGGGCGGTTCACATGCGTCGACACCGGAACCGCCTCCATGGTCGCCGCGTCCCACGGCTGGATCAGGGCGAGCCGTTGCTCCACCGCCGTCTCGGTCGAGAGCCACTCGGACCGATCCTCGGGCCCGATGATGACCGGCATCCGATCGTGAATGGGCCGAGTCAGCGAGTTGGCCTCCGTCGTGATGATCGTGCACGATTCGATCACATCGGTACCCGATTTCCAGTGCTCCCAGAGCCCGGCGAACGTCATCGGACCTTGGGATGCAAGGCGAATGTGAAACGGCTGCTTAGCACCCTTGCGCGCTTGCCACTCGTAATAACCATCCGCCAGGATCAGGCAGGGACGCCGCCGGAACGCGGCTCGAAATGAGGGCTTCTCATGCACTGTTTCGCCCCGCGCGTTGATCATCCGGCTCCCAATCGACGGATCCTTCGCCCAAGAGGGAATGAGCCCCCAACGCAGCCGAGCCAAACCCCATCCCGATGCCAAACGTTGGTCATCGGCTTCCGCGAAACGAAGAGCCGCGACCAACTGAGTGGGGGCGATGTTGTATCGCGGTCGCCAAGGCGGCTCGAGCGGAATTCCGAACTGTTCCAGAAGCACCGACATCGGAGTCCTGAGCGTGAACCTGCCACACATCTCGATTTTCCCGCCGGGAACCGGCTTATTCACATGAACAACGAGTCGTCCGAAGGGCGCCGATCAAACACCCTCACTTCAGCTTAACCGCCGCGAACCGAGCGCCGACCTGGACGACCGATTGGAGCGAACATTCCAACGGAAACGACTTGCACCTGGGCAAACCTTCTCGCCGGAAAGTCGTCCGGCGATCCCGATTTGACCCGAGTTCCGAATCGAAGTAGATGACCAATACAACCTTGATCGACCTCTTCCCAGCCCGCAGGCTCCAGCCAAGTCGCCCGTTGAGCGGTTCTCATCCAAAACTGGTTTGTCCTGCGATGCTCCCGGTGCTGTTCGCATGTTGCCGACTTCAGACTTGTCCTCCTCACCCATATTTCAATCGTTGGCGAGCCCCACGGATTGGCTCGACTTGATTGAGATGTCCTTGGCGGAAGCGAACTGCGAGGAGCGTGAGCGCCCCCTCGGTGTCGAGGAGCGCCGTCGGGAATCCCGTCGACCCTACTCCGAGCCGTTGTTCCTGACTCCGGTCGATGAAAATGGAGCTCCGCTGACCGATCGCTCGTTCTCCGTGATCGGTCGCAATGTTTCCAGCAGCGGAGTCGACTTCTACACGTATCAGCCGGTTACCGATCGATACGTGATCGCCTCGTTTCCCATTCCCGAGGGCGAGTGGCTGGCGTTCGTCCTGCATCTGACTTGGTGCCGCTTCAATCGCCATGGTTGGTATGACAACGGAGGCAAGTTCGCGCGACTCGTCGCTCCACCGCTTCCGCCGCGCGAGCGCGACTAGGCCCCAGCGACCAAGTTCAGAGCACGGGAAATCAAACGAAACCCGCAGCGTGACAGGCTGTTGATTTAACGGATGCGACTCGCGCCCAAGCAAAAGGCGATTTGGGTGCAAAAGAGTCGAACCACGGTTTGCTAAGCC
>JAGQPS010000401.1 GCA_020426595.1 Planctomycetales bacterium | reverse complement strand
AGTTGCTCAACACTCTTGCACCCAAAACGTCGGTTGCTTGGGCACGAATCGCAATACTTCGGGCTTAAATCAACAGTCCGGTGAGCGAGGGATTCTTCGAATTCCCGAACAAGCCAACCACTCGTTGCACCACCAACACTTCCGGCTCGCGATATTCGTGCCAGCGCGATGGCAAAGCCGACGCCCGAGGTTGGGCTTGGAACCGAGGCCAAGGGCCGCCGAGTCGTAACCGATGGGTGGGCCATATATGGCGTCGGACTCGGTTGAACTACTCGTCCGAATCGTCGGTGTCGGGTCGCTGCCTCTCTTCGGAGAACACATCACCGCTTGGTGCGGCGGGAAGTGTCGCTCGCCAAGCGTCGAGCAGCTCCACCAGTCGACCGACCTGATCCGGTTGCCGCTCGGCGAGGTCCGTTTGCTCGAGGGGATCCACGGTCAAATCGTAGAGTTCGCAGTGAGCCGCGTCGGCGCTGCAAAGAAGCTTCCAACGCTGGTCGACGACGGCGAACGTCGCCCAATGATCGGGCTGCGAGGGACGCGCCGGCCAAGTCGCTTGAATCTTCCAAAACAGTGGCTTCGATCGTTCCATCACGGGAGCGGTCGTGCCGTTCATGACCTGCCACTGACTAACGCCGTCGGGTTCATAGCGATCGGGCAGGGGAACATTGGCTAGATCACAGAGTGTCGGCACGAGGTCGACCGCGGAGAGCATCGTGGTTCGATCCACGGCGCCGGCCGCGATCTTGCCGGGCCAACGAGCGATGAAGGGAACTCCAATCCCTCCTTCAAAGAGACATGCCTTGTATCCCTTGCGGCCTCCGGTGAGTCCGCGCGCGGCTCCGAGCCCCCATCCCGCGCCGGTCGCCGTATCGTATTGCAGCGCGAGTTCGGTCGGCCCAACGGCTCGAGCAGGACCATTGTCCGATGTGAAGATGACCAGAGTCCGATCGGTGAGCTCGAGTCGATCGAGCGTGTCGAGCACCGCGCCAATGCGGTCGTCGGCGTGAGACAGGACCGAGGCATAGATTTGATCCGGTCGGTCAAGATCTCGAAATCGCCACTCATACTTGGGCACGGTGTGAAATGGCGTATGCGGCTCGTGGATCCAGAGATTGATGAAGAACGGTTGGTCCTGGTCATGACACTGTTGGATGAACTCGATTGTTTGGCGAGCGTCCTCATGGACCGGCATTTGCTCCCCCGCGCAATTGAACGCTCCATAGCGATCATAGCCATAAGCGCTCGGAAGCGGCGAATCGGGAATCATATCGTTCGATAGATGCCACTTGCCAAAATGAGCCGTCGCATAGCCAGCCGTCCGTAGCATGCGTGGCAGCAACGGCACATCGGGGCTCAGCCAATCCGGCATGTTGCGACGTTCGTTCTGGGGCACCCAGGCAAAGTGTCCGTCGATGTTGTATCGAGCGGGAAAGTGGCCCGTCATCAGCGCGGCTCGACTGGGCGAGCAGACTCCGCTCGCCACCGTGAACCGATAATAATCGGTCCCTTCGTGGGCAAGCCGATCGATATTCGGAGTCCGCACATAGGGATGGCCATGACAGCTCAGATCCTCCCACCCCCAGTCATCGGCCAGGATGATCAAGATATTAGGCCGCTCGTCACCACGAACCGGCGCGATGAACGTCGCCAAACAGACGAGCAATAGCGCGACGGGACCACCGCGATGGATCGCTCGCCTCGGTCGTTTGGATTCCAACATGATCCAGCTCCCGTTTTCGAAATCGTAATAGCCGCGGGCCGGAGACGCCTTCCGGGACTCTCTGTTCGCCTGTCGTCTCACTTGGCGCGCGGTGGAAGACAGCAGGCGAGACGAATTGACATCGTCGGCGGCGAGCAGCTTACCACTCCAAGCTTACCCACATTGGGAACCCGGTCCGCGCCCGTCAACCACAAAAACGCTTGTCTTCCCTTGCCATGAAAATGAGTGTTGCGGGAGGCGTACCGTAGGGTCCTTCGTTTTGAAATCAGTTGCTGGACGTCCAGGTTTAACCGAACACGGTACCTCATCTCCTAGGGGCATGGCACGCAAGTTTCCGAAGGCTACTTGATTGGATCGTGATGACGGCTTGTCCTCTTTCCGTACGATCTAGGGCGCCACTTGGCGAACCTCTTGCTTTGGAATGTGTCGAAACGGAATTCAAGTTCCGTTGGTTCAGGGTGGACGATCGTTCGGAGCGAGCGTCGCCCTTGACCGCCTAGTGGATGACAGCCCCGGAGGTGGCGGCCATGACGAAAACGACTCAATACGTTCAGTGCACGCTCAAGCGGGTCACGCGTGCTGGCGTGGCGTGGACCACGACCTTCATTCCGCGGCAATTCGCGATCCTCGGACGTTGCCTGAAGCTCCGAGACGAATCGGACCAGTGGGTCGATGGTTGGATCGTAACTTCCGCCGACAGCATTCAGGTCGATGGAGCCGACGCCCCGGATTATCGCAAGGCGATTCGGCTGCACCGAAAATCCACTGGCGACAGTCAGCCTCGCAATCGAGGTTGAATTCAGGCCCGCCGCGAGCCAATCACTTGCGGTGGGCCAACTTCATCGCCATGGCGCTGAATCGAGCCTCCGGTTCTTCCTAAGGAGGCTCCACGACACGATACGGCGTTCGCCGCGCGCCGACGCGCATCAACACGAGCGAGTGGCTCTTCCATTCGCGCTGGGGGAACGCGACGCGAAGCTTGCGGAATTGCAATCTGTTTAACGTCTACCAATTCAGCCGAGAAAGATATGATGTTTTCGGTAGTCGACGTGGTCTCGGTTGCTCCGTAAGCAAACCAAGCACACGCTCGCCCAATCGGAACTCTCGCGATTTCGTTCCCGACCTCGCTGGCCGGTTACGCGAGGCGCGGAACATCGGAAGGCGGATGGCAGAATGACCTGGCACCCGCCTTTTGGCACCCCCAGATTAGCGAAACCTACTTCGCGAATGATACGTCTTCATTACTTTCGCGTTATCTCGGCCATGTTGCTGGTCGCGGTTCTGTTGATGCTCGCCGCCAAGACCGGCGCGGCGATGCATGCCGCGCGCCAGCACTCCACCGTCGCGATCTGCGAAGTCAATGAAGAGAGTGTGGGACAGCGAATCACGATCGAGTTCGTCGCGATCATCCTGCCGCGCGAAGTCGACGAGAACGAACATTCAGTTCCTTGCGAGACCATGATGCAGGCCACCCTAGGCGGCAAGTTGGTCTCGAGCGTGATGCTTCGTGGACCGCCCCCGAGCGGTGTCTAACCGTCCGTCATGATCGCCGGAACCCTGCGATTTCTCGACGGATTTCTCCCTGCTTCCCGCCACCGAGACGCGCATTCCCGCCGCGGCGCCCCCGTCGCGATGAGGAAAACGCTCCCTTGCGTCGACCGCCCTCCCAAGGCCGCGTTCGCGCGATCCACCCCAAGCGGTGAGACGCGCTCAACCGCGAACTCCTTGACTCCCTTCCCTCCCACCACGGGACACCAAGCTCACTGGACTCGCGGGCGGCTGTCGCCATTCGCGACGCCCGCTCGACGTTCCGCGAGGACGTCCGCCCCTAGGATCTCAAACACGAAGGTGCCGAGAGATGAAACTGTCCGCTATCGCATCGCTGATCATCGCACTGCTTGCCATCGCGCAATCGGGCTGCATTTCCGAGGCCTTCTCCAGCACCCCCGAGCACGATGCCCATGGCGAACCGTCGGCCGACGGGGAAGGCCATGGAGAAGGGGGACACGAGCACGCGGTTCACAAGATCGTCGTGACGAGCGCCGTCCGCCAGGACGTGATCAACACTCAGCAGTATGTCTGCTTGATCCACTCGTGCCGCCATATCGAGGTGCGAGCGCTCGAGCGTGGCTATCTCGAGCAAGTGGGAATCAAGGAAGGGCAGTTGGTCAGCAAGGGTGACATGCTCTTTCAATTGCTCCCCACGATCTATCAGGCCCGCTTGGCGGCGGAGCGAGCCGAGGCGGAGCGCATTCGCATCGAGCTGACGAATGCCGAGTCACTCCGGGACAAGAACATCTTGTCGGGCCAGGCCATCGCCCTGAAGCAAGCCGAACTGGCTCGCGCCGAGGCCCAGGTCTCGCTGGCCGAGGCCGAACTCGGCTTCACCAATGTAACCGCTCCGTTCGACGGCATCGTCGATCGACAAATGCAGCAGCTCGGCAGTCTTGTGGAAGAGGGAGACGTACTCACCACCTTGTCCGACAACAGCGTGATGTGGGTTTACTTCAACGTTCCCGAAGCCCGGTACCTGCAATACAAGGCGGACCTCGACGCGGCCAACTCGAATGCCCATCAGTTAAGCATCGAGCTCAAGCTGGCCAATGGCCAGATCTTCCCGCAACCCGGCGTGATCGGCGCGATCGAGGCCGATTTCAACAACGAGA
>JAGQPS010000400.1 GCA_020426595.1 Planctomycetales bacterium | reverse complement strand
GCACGAATCGCATCCGTCGTGCTTAGTTCAACAGCCCGTCACGCTTCGGGTTTCCTTTGGTTTTCCTCGCACATTGATGGTCGGCTGGGGCCAAGCGTGAAGGTTCGTGGCGCAGCGAGGTGATGGGTTGCATGGGAATTCGAAGAATCCCTCGCTGACGCTTCGGGTTTCCTTTGGTTTTCCCACGCTTTTGACTTGGTCGACTGGGGCGACGCGTGAAAATCGCGACATCAAAAGTTCCCACCGAGGCCGCCGTGTCGAGCGTTAGCGAGGGAGGACGCCGCGGCGGAGTTGCTCGATTTGTCGCTCGTATTCCGATTGACGCTCCTTGATGGCTTGGATGCGACCATCCAATTCCTGCCGAGAATCATTGAGAGCCGAGATCTGCTTGCGCAATTCCTCGAGCAGTTTCTCGGCTTCTTCCAAGGCCGCTTCCCGCATCGGTTCGGACTCTTGAAGTGTCTTGAGCTCGGAATCGACCTCCGACAACTTGGGCTCGAGTTCCTCGGCGATGCGCGACGTGAGGCGAGTCACGGCGGTGGTGAGACGGGTGATCCGTTCGGCGAAGACGGTTTCCGGCGTCAGTTCACCCGACCGGAGACTCGTGAGCCGCTCTTGCACGAGACTTGGCGTGAGCGAGTAGCTGTTGACTCGTCCAGCGCGGGCGATGTTCAGCCCGACCGCGTTGCCTTGCAGATCGAATAGTGGACCGCCGCAATTCATCGGGCTCAGCGGCGTGTCATGTTGCAGCGCTTGCGAGAAGCCGGTCCGTACGATGCTCAGATCGGCGCCCAGCGTCTCTTGCATCTCGCGCTGTCGAGCGTTGGGATCGATCAAAGCGAGGTTCGCGAGAATGACCTGGATGGCCAAGGTGTTGCCGTCCCGTTCGACCGTCAGAATGACCGCGTCACCCGGTGAGGCTTGAGCGATGGCGGTCTGCAAATCGACCATGCTCTCGACCGGCTCGTCATTGACCTCGATCACTCGATCGCCGATGCGAATGCCGGCTTTCTCGGCGGGCGTGTCGTCTCCGCTATACGCGGCGATGACGACTCCTTCCGCATCGGGATCCATGCGAATTCCCAACGCACCGCGTTCCTTAGGGATCGAGCGAGGCAGAACACTGATCACGCCAATGCTCTGAACTTGCTGCCCATAATCCGCGGTGATGACCCATGAGCCCAGTTCGGGCAGATCTCCGTCTCGCCATCTCACCGGTTGGAGGTCTTGATGCTCAACCTTGAGTAAAGCGAGATCCTCCACGACATCGATGCCGAGAATAGAGGCTTCCAAATGTTCTCCCGAGGGGAGGACGATGGTCGGAAGTCCACTCAGCAAGCTGGCCTTCGTCAGCACTTCTCCATCGTTCGAAACGATGGTTCCGAGCGCGATGCGTTTTTGCCCATCGGTAATTTCGACCGTGCAGTTGGGAGCGCTTCCGATGACCGCCTGGAACGCGCTGAGCACTTGAGAGTTGTCGCGCTCGAAGGTCCGCCGCACACGCAGCACTTCGGTACCCGACTCCTGGGTCTCGGTGGTCGCCGGAGTCATGTCGTCGTCGGCTCGCAACGGAACCGGGGCGACCAGCGCGGCGACCAGCGCGGCCGACGAGCAGGCTCGAGTCAGCCAGTGCAGCCTTTGCCAGGCCGTGGAGACGCCTTGTTCCGAGTGACGAGTGACTCCGCGAACGAGTCCGAGGCTGGGCTCTCGATGATGACTCATGCAGTGCTCCTTGACCGTTTTCGAGTCACGGATGACTCGGCGATGATTTTCGTTCGCGACTCGCGTTTGGGGCGGGCGAGCCGCGTTGATGGGACTCGGGAAACGCAACGACCACTTCGTGGCGCCAAGACAGCCTTCTGTCGCGCCTACCGCTCGCCGGTTTCGAGTTCCAAGGCGATCTGGCGATCGCCACGTCGAATCACCAGCGTGACGAGTTCGTAGGCTGGGACTCGCGAGATGGCGGAGCCGAGCGACCCACGATTCGTGATCTTGGCTCCGTTGAATTCGATGATGTGGTCACCCACTTCGAGACCGGCCAAGTCGGCTGGGCCGCCCGGTACGATCGCCGCGATGATGACGACATCACTCTCGGCTTCGAGCGTCAGGCCGAGCCACGAGCTTCGCGCGAGGTTGCGCATGTTTCCCCATGCTTCGGCCTTCTCGAGCCGATCCCAGGTCTCGGCGAATGTGTTGACCGGCACGTGGATGTTCTTGACGATCTGATCGCCGATGCGGCTATTGATGCCGACCACGCGTCCGTCCATGTCGAACAGCGGGCCGCCGCTGTCGCCACCGACCAAGGCGCAGTCGGTGCGGATGCCGGTCGATGCAACGCTTTGAACTCGCCCTAACCGGACGACCAATCCGCGATCGGGTTGAAAGCCTCCGGGATGCGCGATGGTCAGAACCCACTGACCCGGCTTGAGCGTGGCCGAATCACCCATCTCCGCGTACGACCAATTCTCCTCTTGGCTCATGCGCATGAGCCCCGAATCGATGTCTCGGTTGATTCCCAAGGTACGGGCCGGATGCGAGGCTCCGTCGCGAAAGCGAATCTTGGCATCGATCTCGGGCCGCATGATCACGTGACCGGCGGTCAAGATGAAGCCATCACTCGTCACCATGACGCCCGAACCCTGACTCGGGCCGACCTCGATGTTGACGACACTCGGCGACACTTGACGGACGATCTTTTGGATGTGCGCTTGCATGGCCGCCAATTCGGCGACCGTTTGGGGGTCATCGCCCGAGAAGATCTCACGGAGGCGATCCGGCGAGACGCTATCGATCAGCGATTGAAGTGGCGACGCGGGCGACTCGGCGGCGGAAGCGGATTCGTCCGCGGGCGTTTCGTTCGTCGAGCTCTCGTCGCTGTTCGCGGCCGGATCTTGTTCCGCGGGGAGCGGCGTGTCGTCATCGGCGGGTGGTGTTCCCGCTCCGTCATCACTGGCGGTTGCTTCCGTCGTCGGCGGTTGGTCTTGGGCCTGTAAGCTCAAGCCGGGTAACAACAGAAGGGCGATCAAGCATGCACCGAGAATGGTCCAAGCTGCCGGTTGAACGCCAGCCGTCTCATGCGATCGCTGACGTGTACCGAATCGTCTGATCGTCATCGCCATGGATCCCCTTTCGACCCAACGAGCCGCGTGGTGATGGCGATTGAGCCGCCCCCAGCCTCATGCTCGTATCTTTTCGTCGGACAACATCATCGCAGGTGGGACTGCGACGCGAGTCACCGCGCGCTACCTAGTCGCCTAGGACCAGAATGTTTCGCGTCGGCTTCCTAATTATCGTAACCCCACGCTAACCGATCCTGCATCTTTTCGCCTAAGTCGGATTCGGCAAATTGAGCGAGAACAGGAAAACAAGAAGGCGGTCTTTCCCCATCTTTCGCGTGAAATCGAGCCTCCGAACGTGGCTTTCTCTCGAAAACCACAGCTTTCCCAGAGCCCCGAATTCGGGCTCGGCTCCCCAAGATTGAACCGACACTTTCGCGAGACGTTTCACAGGAGTCGCCAGTTTTCTCGCTCCATCCTCAATCCATTCGGCGGAGCGAGTTTCCCGAACCCTAGCGTTCGAGGGGTTTGCCGGCCTCGGATTGAACTAGGTGGCGGCGGCGGCGCTAGGAGCGGCTGGTTGCCTCATTTTCGTCCAGAAGTCCCTTAAGACATCCAAACTCGATGCGGGAGCCTGGCCAGGCGCGTAGGCGACCCACGTCACCAACTCCGTGAAACTTCCAACCACCGGCCTCACTTCCGGATACTGCTCGCCGAGCCGTCGGGCGAACTCCAGTGGCGTTTGATTGGAATCACGCGGTACTCCGGCATCGAATCCCCAGGCTTCCAAGGCGGCATACGAGTAGGCAACGAGTTCGGTCAACGAGGCCTTTTGAGCCATGCCGGATTGGAACGGATTGGAGTAAGCGTGAAACGGCTTCGGAGGTATGACAATTTCCGGCTCGGTCGAAGGTTTTGGCGATTGGGGTTTCTCGCGTGGACCGAACCATCGGCGCAGGTTCTCAAGAAATCGCTGTAGCGCCGCGAGGATTTGAGGGCCGTACCAGATGGCCGCAAAAATCCCGACGATGGCCAGAGCCACCAACGCCAAGAACTTGAAGATGCCACCAACTCCGTCAAGCAACTGTGTCGGAAGTGCGGAACTCCATGAACTCGCTCCCGAGCCCATGCCGCTCGACGATTGACCTTGCGACGTTGACCCGCTTCCCCGAGACGACGAAGCACTGCTACGAGAACCCGAGGTGGAGCCGCTCGCGGCACTGTTCCGCCCTGAGTCGTTCTGCCCCGAGTTGTTCTGACCTGAGTTGTTCTGACCTGAGTTGTTCTGACCTGAGTTGTTCTGACCTGAGTCGTTCTGACCCGAGTTGTTCTGACCTGA
>JAGQPS010000003.1:5496-51934 GCA_020426595.1 Planctomycetales bacterium | reverse complement strand
TTGACGTGCCGGCGCGATTTTCTCCACCGACTTGCCCACCGATCACCACCTCGCCAGGCATGGGCGTCGTGGGATTGCGGGATTCAAAAAAGCCAACGTCGGTCGCTTCCTCGGGACGGGCGCCATCCCCTTGGCCGTCGCCGAGTCCTTGTCCTTGACCCTGCTGGTCGCCCTCGCCCCCCTCGCCTTGTCCCTGACCTTGGCCCGCTTGCCGACCTTGCGGTTGACCTTGTTGCTGACCCTGCTGTTGGCCTTGTCGCAGGCGAGCACGAGCTCCCTCGATCTGCTCGATCGCGCCTTCGATATCCTGCAGGTTCTCCATTTGCTGTTGAGCTTCCTGGAGCCCTTCCTGCATTTGCTCGGTCGCCTCCTTGGCCTCTTGCGCGGCTTGATCGGCTTGTTGACGAGCGGCTTCGGCTTGTTCACGAGCCTCTTGGGCTCGCTGCTTGGCTTCGTCGATGCGCTGTTGCCGTTCGGCCGGTGATTCTCCGGGCGCTTGCGGCGACTCTTCCGCGGCCTGGGCTTCCGCCTCGGCTTGCGCGGCCTGAGCCTCGGCCGCCTGGGCAGCGGCCTCCGCGGCGGCCGCCTGTTGCTCGGCTTGGGCGGCCTGTTGAATTTGCTCGGCCAGCTCTTGGAGGTCGCTCGCCTCTCCTTGGTTCTCGAGTTGCTGCTCGAGTTGAGCCGCTTGTTCGAGGTCTCCTTCCTCGCGAGCCCGTTCCAACCGACGCTCTAGCTCTTCTCGTTGTTGCCGAGCCTGTTCCGCTTGTTGGGCGAGTTTCTCGCCGAGCTCGGCGAGCTGACGCGCGGCGGCTTGCTTCGCCTCGTTGCTCGCGGCCGGATCGGAGAGGTCGTTCATCGCGTCGGCCAAGTTATCGAGCGCGTCGATCGCCGATTCCAAATCGCCGTTCTGCATCGCTCGAATGAACTCATCCGCGGGGCCGGATTCGATCTCACCGAGCTTCTCGAGCGCGTCTCGAATCGAATCGGCATCCCCTAGGTCCTGAGCTCGGCGTTCGAGCAACTCCTTGAGATCATTCAATCGAGCCAGCGCGTTTTCCGGTTCGAGCTGTTCGTCGTTCCGCATTTCCTCCATCGCCGCGCGGAACGCGTCATTGAGTTCCGTGGCTTCCTCGAGATCGAGTCGCTCGCCGAGCTCCTGGGTCTGTTCGAGAGTCGCTTCGAGTTCCTTCACGATCGCTTCGCGAGTCTCGGGTGAGACGACTTCACCGTTCACCTCCGCGGCTTCGGCTACCTGCGACGAGGCGTCGGGTAGGAGCCATCCCAGTCCGGCGGCCAGAAGAAAAAACACGACGACGATGACCAACGAGCGAGGTGGCTTGACGGGGAAGGAAGGTCTCAGATCGATCCCTTCCAAATGCCGAGCGGCGTCCGCCTCGATCAACTGTCCGATTTCGCTTTCGGCCACGTTGGGTGGCAAACTGCAAGCGGTCGAGACTCGTTCACGCAGTCCCAGGCGACGATCGATCTCAATGGCGGCTCGCAGAGTGGCGGTCCGACGGACTCGGACGAATACCTCCGCGGCGACGACGCCAATCGCGGCCGCCAACAGCAACCAGCCGGTAGTCCACCAAGAAAGCAACGAGGAAGGTCGCTCCCAGTACCAGATCTTGGGGACGACGATCGCGGCGGTCGCGAGCAACACGCCGAGCCCCAAGGTCCAAGGGAGAAGTTGGACGCGTCGCTGGGCGTCGAGCCGTTGAGCCGCGGAATGAACGCGTGCTTGGACCGGTGACATCGCATGCCTCACAGAATCTTGTTCAAACCGGCGACGTCGCTACGCCGACCCAGCCGGGAACGACGGGACCGCCAACGACCGCACGCGGCCCACTCGGGATGGACGCTTCGATTATAGGAGAAGTTCCCACCGGCCGGCCAGCGCGAACACGTGGCGCCTGAATCGGAACCTACTCGCGTTCCTCACCCGTATGGAGCACCGCCATGAAGGCCTTTTGCGGGATGTCGACACTGCCGACGCTCTTCATCCGCTTCTTGCCTTCACGCTGCTTGGCCCACAGCTTCTTCTTCCGCGAGATATCGCCGCCGTAACACTTGGCCGTCACGTTCTTGCGGAGCGCCTTCACGGTCTCGCGAGCGATGATGCGGGAGCCGATCGCGGCCTGCACCGCCACCTCGAACATGTGCCGATCGATCTCTTCCTTCAACTTCTTGCAAACCGCTCGCCCTCGGCGGTCGGCGTCACCACGGTGACAAACCACACTCAAGGCATCGACTTGCTTGCCGTTGACCAGGATGTCCATCTTCACCAGGTCGGCGGTCTGATACCCCTGCAGCTCGTAGTCCATCGTGCCATAGCCACGAGTCATGCTCTTGAGCTTGTCGTGCATGTCGTAGATGACATCGGCCAAGGGGAGATCGTAGGTCAGCATCACCCGCGTTGGCGAAAGATACTCCTGACCGATTTGGACTCCGCGTCGGTCGTTGGCGAGTTTCATGACGGCCCCCACGAATTCCTCGGGGACGATCACATTGACTCGCACGATCGGTTGACGGAACTCGGCGATTTGACCCGAGTCGGGCACTTCCTGGGGGCGGTGGATTTCCAGTACCTCCCCGGTGTGCGTCAAGATCTCGTAGGTCACGTTCGGCGCGGTTTGCACGAGGTCGATATTGGCCTCGCCCTCGAGTCGCTGCTGGATGATCTCCATATGCAGCAGGCCGAGGAAGCCGCAACGAAAACCAAAGCCCAACGCCTCGCTCGACTCCGGCATGAATTCGAAACTTGGATCGTTGATCGACAGCTTGGTCAACGCGTCGCGCAGCTCCTCGAAGTCCTGGCCGTCGGACGGATAGAGTCCGCAGTAAACCATCCGACGAGGTTCCTTGTATCCGGCCAAGGGGGGCGCGGCCTTGTCACCCGGGATACTGACGGTGTCACCGATCTTGACGTTGTCCAAGCTCTTGATGTTGCAGACGAGGTAGCCCACCTCGCCGGCCCGCAATTCCTCACAAGGCTTCATGCGCGGCGCGAACTGTCCGATTTCCAACGCTTCGTGGGTGTAGCCGGTTTGGAGGAAGCGAATGCGCTGTCCCTTCTTGATCGACCCTTGCATCACGCGCACGTAGGTGATCGCGCCGCGGTAGTCGTCGTAGTGGGAATCGAACACCATCGCCTGCAACGTCGCCTCGGGATCTCCCTTTGGAGGCGGGATTCGCTTGATGATCGCGTCGATCAGGTCGGGAATACCGATGCCACTCTTCGCGCTGACGCGGACGACGGTATCGGGATCGATACCCAGCGACTGCTCCATCTCATGAGCCACTTCGTCGGCTCGCTGGTGTTGCAGGTCGATCTTGTTGATGACCGGCACGATCACGAGGTCGTGTTCCATCGCCGCGTAAACATTGGCGAGCGTTTGGGCCTCGACCCCTTGAAACGCATCGACGACCAACAGGGCTCCCTCGCAGCAGGCGAGCGATCGCGAGACTTCGTAGGCGAAGTCGACGTGGCCCGGCGTGTCGATCAAATTGAGTTCATAACGATGCCCTTCGTGCACGCAGTTCATCGCCACGGCCCGCGCCTTGATCGTGATGCCGCGTTCGCGTTCGAGCGCCATGTCGTCGAGCAACTGCGTCTTCATTTCACGCGAGCTCACGGTTCCGGTGCTTTCGAGCAAACGGTCCGCGAGCGTGCTTTTGCCGTGATCGATGTGGGCGATGATGCAGAAGTTGCGAATGTCTTCGTTACGGATCGTCATCTTGGTGACGGCCTCTTTTAGGTCTGTTGCTGGAGCGGCGAGAGTTCAACTCGGTTCCGGTTGATCCCTCGAACGAGACTGTGGGGCCAGGCTCCCGAAGCGGGAAGCTGGCGCGAATCGCGGCCTACCAGGCACGTGTTCGCGCGCGGATCGTGTTCACTCAACCGTTGCCACGGCTTAGTTTCCTTCCGATCGTTTGCTCATCGCCAGACGGGCCAGTCCCGCGGCGCCGATGTACCCGGCGCTCCCACCCAACGATGCGAACTCAATCACGGTTTGTTCGGCTTGAACGGGGAACGTCAGCTCGCGAAACCGCGAGCGAACTCCTTCGATGAAACGGCGTCCCAATTCCGCGTCGTTACCGCCGAAGTTCATCGCTCCGCCGAGGATCACCGCCTGCGGATCGATCACATGCGTCACCGCCAAGACACCCATGGCCAAGCGACTCGCCACTTCGTCGACGAGTTCGAGGGCCAACGTGTCGCCACGCTCCGCCGCTTGAGCCACCTCGTACGCGGTCAACGCCTCGGGGGCGAAAGCGGCCAATGCCGACGTGGGGTGCTCGGCCAGCCGTTCCACCGCTTGACCGACGAGTCCCGTGGCGCTGGCATACGCCTCGAGGTGCCCAGGTTTGCCACACGAGCACATGCGAGCCGTGGGAGTCGTATCGATCACGATATGACCGAACTCCGCGCCGTGACTATGAGCTCCGTCGAGCGAAACATCGCCGAGGATGACTCCTCCGCCCACTCCCGTACCTAGCGTGAACACGCAGACGAGTTCGAACGCGTGTCCCGCTCCCACCCAAAACTCGCCGTACGCCGCCGCGCCGGCGTCGTTGGCGAACGTGACCGGTCGTTCACAGGCGGTCGCCAGCGCATCCCGAATCGGGAAGTGTCGCCAGCCCGGCAAGTTCGGTGGCTCGAGGATCATCCCACCGGGAATATCCATCGTGCCAGGAGTTCCCAATCCGACGGCCATGACCTCATCGTAACTCACGCGATGCTCTTCGCAGAGAGATCGCAAGGCCTGATTCACCTCGGCGATCGCGACCGAAACCGCGTCGTCGGCCCGAGTCACGATCTTGGTCGCGCCGATCGTACGTCCCCGATCGTCGACCAAACCGATCTTTATGCTGGTTCCACCAACATCGACACCCGCGAAAATGGGGCGCTGCGCGGCGGAGCTGGAGATCGTGACGACGGACATGAGCGTACAGTTATGTATTGAGGATGGGACGAAGGGGACAAGAGCCACGCCAATCGCACGAAGCGAAACTCAAGGCAATCAACGAAAGATCGACCAGCGACACGCCTCCGGTCGCGGACCGATGCTAGGTACCCCTACAGTTTCCGCAACCCCACACGTTAACAGGTCACCGGTCACTGAATAGGGGGCGTGCGGCGGTCCACCGCCCCACCCGGCCGACAGCCGGCAAGAGTGAAAATCGACCGAGACAAGACCGTCCAACGGGATCCAACTCGGTTACCCCTCCCCACCTCTTGGAGAGTCAAGGAGATCGTCTTGGCCCTTGAGGCCGCAACGCGAAAGGGCTAGTGCCGATCCGAGCGAGTGCTCCTAGCCTCGCTGGATCGAACAATCGACCCCTTTGGCCAGGGTTTGGTGCACCACGCAGTACCGCTCCGTTAGCTCGAGCAGTTTGGCGACTTGGTCATCGTCCGCCGTGGTTTCAAAGGAAATGATCAAGCGAATGGCCTGGAATCCAACCGGTACCGACCTCTCGACCGCGAGCGTCCCACGGAAATCCAGGTCTCCCTCCGCCCGAATCCTGGGGTCGACGAGTTCGATACCCAAGGCGGTCGAGACGACACCCAAGGTGACGCCCGCGCAACCGACCAAGGCCTCCAGCAGCATGTTGGCCGAGCAAGCGAACGTGCCATCACCTCCGGTCAAGGGATGGAGTCCCGCGGCGATCGTGCCGTGGTGCGAGCCGATTTCGCAGACCGTCCGGTTCTCCCCCAGGACTCCCTCCGCGACCAACGTCCGTTGGGCGGCCGCTGGATTCTCACGGAACTCCTTTTTCAGTGGCCCCTGCATTTCGCGAATCGACTCGGCGGTCACCATGCTTCGTTCCCTCTTCATGCGGTCAAGGAGGTCGGTGGATTTGCTCCAACTCACGGCGTCCGGCGTGAGGTCAAACCGTCTCGACGAACAGTCCGCGCTTGCGCCGCTCGGTCCGCCTCGCGTTATCGATCATGTCGGCGACCTGACGCACTTGATCGATACCAACCAAAACCAATTCCGGATTACTAACATCGCTCGATTTGATCGTGATGTTTCCCACGCCGAGCATCGCTTGAACCAATCCCTGCTTGTACAGCACGTCATCCACGTCGATCAGTTCGATGCGGTCATTGGTGAGAGTCAAGATGCCGGCTCGATGCTTGAGCCGCTGGGTGGTGAGTTCGTATTTGAAGCCGAGTTTCCGGACTCCCCACAAGCCCAAGGAGAAAAGCCAGATAAGACCGATCAGGATCCCGACGAAAATCGACACGGGGCCGGCGAGCATCACCGCGACGACAATCAGGACCAGGGTGATCACGCTGACCAACGCCCAATGCCCCACCATGGCCTTTCCGGAGTAACTCCCGGTCCACAAGGTTTGCTCGGGTTCATCGGGCGCGCCGTTGGGCATTAGGCCTTGAGGCTTATCCATCTCGGAAGGTCTCGCTTCTAAAGAGAGTCGAATTCGAAGTTGCCGGTACGAACCAAGCCGCGCGGGGTCCAGGTTCTCGAGTAAAGGCAGTCGAGCGTGTTTCCAACCATTCGTCGCCGATGCGGCGACCTTAGTTGCTTCGCGTTGATATCGTACAAGCCAGATCATCGGAGGTCCGTGCGTGGCGTCCTTATTGTGGGCGAGTCGTGACATCCGTGTAAACGGGCGACGCCTCTCGTACTCTTCCGCCCTCCCTGCCCTTGAATCGCCTGCACTCTTGAATTCGCTTGGGTCGACCATCCCGATCATCAACAATTCACGCTACACTAATCGACCCCTAGCACGGACGGAAGATTTGTTGGCTGGCGGTTCTCGTGCTCTTGGTTTCCGAGCTCCGGGTTTTCACCGCGAACCGACCACTCGCGACTCCGCGACATGCACTGGCCAAGGTTATCGAGACGCTCCCGATTGGACCACGGTTGGGCCAATAGTCGAGAGCTGGGAGGGTCGACCACCGTCTTACCTCAAGTTGGCCGGATCTGGCTTTCCTCGAGTCGGTTGGATCTGGAAACCTAGGACTCGTGCAAGACAGGAAGCACGAGGAAACCGGCCGGCGTTACCGACAAGGCGAAGCGATGCGCTGTCCTTATTGCAATCAAGACGACGACAAGGTGATCGATACTCGTGCGGCCGAGGATGGCAACACCATACGTCGTCGCCGACAGTGTCTCGGTTGTGACCGACGCTACACGACGTACGAACGGTTGGCCGAATTCGATTTGCGAGTCATCAAGAAGAACGGTGAGCGCGAACCGTTTCAGCCCGAGAAGATCCGCTCGGGATTGCAGAAGGCTTGTTGGAAGCGGGCGGTGAGCGAGGAACAACTTTCCAACGTCCTGCTCAAGGTCCAACAAGAAGTGTCGGCACGATACGACAACGAGATCCCCAGCGATGAGCTCGGTGAGATCGTGATGAAGTTCCTCTCGGACGTCGATCAAGTGGCTTATGTGCGATTCGCCAGCGTCTATCGCGAGTTCAAGGATGTGCGCGACTTCGTTGACGAACTGAGTCCGATGCTGCGACGTCCCGAACCCAATGGGGCGCCTTGAGGCAAGACCGCGCGGGTCCAGGCAAGGTCCTGGTCAGTGTGACCTCCGCGTCGCCCCGATCGCCCGCCGACGCTCGTCACATCGCCGACCGCTCTCCGCCCTCTTCACGACTTTCTACTCGCTCCTCACTCCGCGCGGCGGAATCGTTTGCCCGATAATGGCCGCTCCGCCCGCCCGATTTTTCTAGCAACTCGATTCTTTCAATCGTCATCGCGCGATCCATGCTCTTGCACATGTCGTAGACGGTGAGAGCCGCGGCGGAAACTGCGGTCAATGCCTCCATTTCGACTCCGGTGCGGGCGGTCACGCGCACCGTTGCCTCGATACGAAGCAAATCGACTCCGGCGGGTTCGAGTGAGACTTCCACGCCGTCCAGCGGCAAGGGATGGCAGAGCGGTATCCAGTCACCGGTTCGCTTGGCCGCTTGGATCCCGGAGATGCGGGCGATTCCCAGGACGTCTCCCTTGCGCGCGTTCCCCGAGGTGATCACTTGAAGGGTTTCCGGAGCCATGCGGACCCAGCCACCCGCGCGAGCCGAGCGCGCCGTGATCGGCTTCTGGCTCACATCCACCATGTGGGCCGAACCTTGCTCGTTGAAATGTGAGGACCGTCGAGGCGCTTCGCTCATGAAAGGTCACCGCTGAGGAGCCGGAGGTGATCGCCGAGCCGAATGACTTGGCTGTCTCGAGTATTCGCCGTCGAGCCCAAGGTTGCAATCCTGCGCCGCGCGCCGACGACCGGTTTCCCAGCGAGAGCGATCGCCGAGTCGATCGAGTCGGCGCACGAAAAAAGCCGCCACGAGGGTCGTCGTGGCGGCCTTTGATTTTCGACGATGACCGATCAGATCAGACCAGTTCCTTGCGTGCTCCGATCAAGGTCCGCAGACGTTGAGCCAGGAGGCTCGCGTCGAACGGCTTCTTGAACGTTTCGTTGATCGCGGAACGATCGAAGCTCATCGGGCTGCCGTCGTCCGGCAACAGGGCGATGAGAATCGTATCGGCGAAATCCGCGTTCTTTCGCAGGTTCTGACAGATCTGCAACGCTTCGACCTTGCCGATCGAAAAGTCGCAGATGATCGAATCCGGATGGAAACTCTCGGCCTGAATTCCAGCTTCGAAACCGCTCGAGGCAACAGCCACTCGGAACGACTTCTCAGGCGGAAGTTCTCGCTTCAAGTTCTCAATGAGGACTTGGTCCTGGGCAACGATCAGCACCTTCGCCATGGCCTCGTCTTCGAGGTCCCCCAAAGGCATCCCATGTTCCTTGAGGAACTTAATGAGATACTCGCGAGGGATACGACGGTCCTGGGACCCAGGAATGCGGTAACCCTTCAGGCGACCCGAATCAAACCATTTGCTGACCGTGCGCGGGGCCACTTTACAGATCTTGGCGACCTGTCCAGTCGTGAACACCTTCATCGCAGGCTCTCCATGAACATCTTCGTGACTCGTCTCAACCCCTCGAAACTCGAGTCTCGAGGGGCCGTGCCCCTTTGCCGCGTCGGCCGTTTGCGTCCGGTCGATCCTTCAGCCGCATGATGATCAAGCAGCCAGGCGTGGCATCTGGGTATGGGGCGTTTGTTTGCTTCTGGTGGGTTGGGCTCAGGTCCCTCTGATCCGCGCCACAAAGATCGAAATCGGTGAGTCCAAACTCAATGAGCCGCGCGACTTGGATTTCCGGCGGCTGGTAATCCAAGAGGTGAAGCTCGAAAGCTCGGACTCGTAACTGACGGCGTCGATACAAGAGACGAACACACCGTTGGATCGCACCCCGGGTCAGCGTGCGATCCGCAGCTCGGCAAGCATGCCGAAGATTCATCCCCCCTTGCAAGCAGTTCCATGAGTTCCCTCACCGTGCATCATGCGCAGTGAAGGGGCATGGCACCCCTTACGGATCTCAATTTCGTTAAGACAAGGGTGTTCTCTTTAGTGAGAATGATCGAACAGTCCGTCTCTGTCACAAACCGAGACAAGACGCCCACACCTTTAACGAAACTGGGGAGACGTTAACGAACAAACGAGACTTTTCCGGCCCGCTAGACTCGCCCTAACCGCGAGGCTTGAGCGTGGCGATCGCCAAGTCCGCCAATTGCCGCGCGTCGACCGTGTTCGGAGCTTCGGTCATGAGGTCCATCGCCCGCTGTGTCTTCGGAAAGGCGATGCAATCCCGGATGTTGTCCAGCCCAGCAAACAGCATGACCAAACGATCAATGCCCAGGGCGATGCCGCCATGCGGAGGAGCGCCGAAGCGGAGCGCGTCGAGCAAGAATCCAAACCGACGATTCGCTTCTTCCTGATCCAGCCCGAGCAAGCCAAAGACTTGCTGCTGCGTTGCACTGTCGTGAATACGAATCGTGCCTCCTCCCGCTTCACACCCGTTGATCACCAAGTCATAGGCCTTGGCCCGACAAGCACTCGGGTTTTCCGCCAAGAGAGCCAGGTCTTGGTCGCGCGGAGCCGTGAACGGATGGTGCATCGCCACCCATCGTTGATCCTCGGCGTCCCAATCGAACATTGGGAATTCGACGATCCACGAGAGATGCATCTGGTCGGGATCATAGAGCTTCAGTTCCGCGGCGAGCCGCCGGCGCAGGCCATTCAACGCTCGACACGACGTGTTCCATTCGTCCGCCACGATCAGCAACAAGTCGCCCGGCTTCGCCTCGAATCGTTCGGTAATTCGCGCAAGCTCGGTCGGCTGGAAATTCTTGGCGATCGGCGAATTGAGCGAGCCGTCGGCGTCCACCTTGAACCAAGCCAACCCCTTCGTGCCGTGATCGTTCTTGACGAACTCGGTCAACTCGTCGATCCCCTTGCGGGAATAACGCTCCGCCGCGCCCACGGCGCACAACCCTCGCACGAAACCTCCGCTATCCGCGGTCCCGCGGAAAACGCGGAATTCGGTTTCCTTCGCCAGGTCGGTCAAGTCAACCAACTCCATGCCGTACCTCAAGTCCGGCGCATCGTGGCCAAACCTCCGCATCGCCTCGTCATACGTCATGCGCGGCAGCGGCGTGGTGAGCTCGACTCCCTTGAATTCCTTCATCAATTTGACCATCAGGCCATCGATCATCGTCAGCATGTCCTCGGTGTCGACGAACGACATCTCGACATCGAGCTGCGTGAATTCCGGCTGCCGATCGGCTCGCAGGTCCTCGTCGCGGAAACAACGCGCGACTTGCACATAGCGGTCGTATCCCGCGACCATCATCAGCTGCTTGTACAACTGGGGGCTTTGGGGCAACGCGTAAAACGTGCCTTGGTGCACACGACTAGGCACCAAGTAGTCACGAGCTCCCTCGGGGGTACTGCGACCGAGGATCGGGGTCTCCACGTCGATGAACTGATGCGTCTCGAAGTAGTCACGCATCGCCTTGATCAACGCACTGCGCAAAACCAACGTCTGTTGCATGCGCTGGCGACGCAGATCGAGGTAGCGGTACTTGAGCCGCAGGTCCTCGCCCGGCAATTCCTTTTGCGACGGGAGAAATGGGGGCGTCGAGGCACGGTTGAGCAGCGTGAGCTCCGTGACATGGACCTCGATGTCGCCCGTCGCGAGCTTCGGGTTGTGTTGCCCGTCGGGCCGCTGATGAACGGTTCCCCGCACCTGGATAACGAACTCGCCCCGTAATTGCTTGGACAACGCGATGTCCGCGGGGCTGGAGTCGGGGGAGACCACCACTTGGGTGAGCCCGTACCGGTCGCGCACGTCGAGAAACATTCCCTGGCCGTGGTCGCGAGTCCGATCGACCCAGCCACAGAGGGTTACTGTTTCGCCGACATGACTTTGTCGCAATTCGCCACAGGTATGAGTCCGTAGCACGACCGTATCCCCTTAACGAAATTCCAGCCCTGACGTCTGCGGGAACCTTCCCCATGAGGACGCAGGAAACCCGGCATTCTAGACCGGGGCACCCAACGCGCGAAGGTTGGCAAACCGAGCCAGATCGCCGCTCCGTCCGCCGAGGCGAAAACTCGGTCGAGACTTCCCCCGCACGGCCACGAAGATCCCGGACAGTCACCCAGACCAAGCCAAGCGGGTGTACCTGTCTCGGGCTTAGGACTCGAGCCGCAGGTTCACCAGCTCCACACGAGTCTCCGCGGCCACCCAATTCCAAAAGAGCGGGTCGACGATCGCATCGCCGTACTTGCTGGAAGCCGAGGCTTCGCCCGAGCGTGAATGCAAGGAAACGTCTCGCCGCTCGTGGGTTCGCGGCGAACGACTTTTGAGAAGAACAAGCCGGGCGGCCTTGATCTCGCTCGCATACCACGCCGCGATGGAATCACTCGTGAATTGCCAGCATCGTGGGATTCGTTCCTCGCGCCGCAGCCAACCGCCCAGATCGACAATGCACCGACTCGGACGACTCTCGCAGGCGGACCTTGCGTTGTCGAGGCAAACCGTGGGCAGCCCGGTCTCTTGAGCAAGTTGCCGGCTCGTCGCCGACATCACTTCGATCGCCCGCCAATGACATTCCTCATCCGACCAGCCCCGGAGCGGCTGATCGCGGCGAATACGGTCGACCTCCCTGCCGCCTCCGACGACCACGTCACAACTCGACACGACCCGACGATCCAGCCACGACACGAGCGTCGGCGCGAGCTCCGGCCAGTCCAGGAGGCTACCTCCCACCTTGATCACGCAATGCTCGGTCTGGCTATTCAAGAGGCGTCCCGCAGTTGGGTGAAGGCAATCGAATCGGACGAGCCATGGGCTGAGTCTTCGAGAAGCAGCTCGTGGATCGGTTCAAGTTCCTTCGCGGGCGAGGGAGCCCAGATCCGCGCGGCCATGCGAGCCAGAGCGAAGGCCGGAAACGCACGAGCGATGTTCCGCCCTAGCTTCGCCTCAAGGTCCACGGACTCACATGCGGCGGCTCGGGAGCGACGCAGCGCCTCTCGCGCCAAGACCCCGCCGTGCCCCGTCACAAACACCTTAGTCGGTGCTTCCGGGCGACTCGCACAAACTTGATCGATGCCTCGGCGAATCAAGTTGATCTGCCGGGCGAGCACTTGCTCGGCGATCTGCCGAGTTTGTTCGCCCCGTAACGTCTCGGCATCCTCACCGATCATGCGGGCCAAGCGACCATGGGCATGGACCACGGTCGCCGGTCGCCCGTCGGCGGTGTCGGTTCGCTCGGGAGCTTCAGCGAGATGACCAAGGACGAGGTGGGCATCCTCCGCGGTCGCGAAGGTTTCCGAAGCGACTCGGTAGCGTCGCCCATCGACCACGACCGAGCGAAGGATGGACGCGATCGTCGAGCGCTGAAGTCCCGTGTAGACCAATTCGCCACTGCTCAAACGGGCCGAGTCCGTTCGTCCATTCGAGACGACTCCGCCGGGTTCGTGCGGAATGATATCCGTGGTCGTGGAGCCCACGTCCAGCATCAAGGCCCAGCCCGACTGAATCGAGTCGGGCAATTCGCCTTGAGCGACCCAAGTGCTGGATGCGTGCCAGTTCGATGCGGCGAACTCGAGCCAATGCTCAGCCGCTTCCGCGCCCGAGTGAAAACGACCGTCCGTCCCCCAATAGTGAACTGGCAGTGAGGCCGATAATCGCTCGACTTGTCGGACGATTTCCAGCACACCTTCGCGCCGAGTCCAAAAACAATCGGCGAGTTCCCCGGTCATCGTGACAGCGAGCCCGACGAGCGATTCGGCTTGGGTCGACTCCCATCGTTCAAGCTCCGCTTGCAGTCGCGGGCCCAATTCCTGGGGCGATTTCCAGAGCGGGAAAGGCCAAGCGGCGACGCGGCCGGTGTGCGAAGCAAACTTGCAGTTCGCTCCACCCACATCGATCCCGAGCCACACCGGCGTATACGGTGTCGCCCCTCGCGGAACCAAACTCGACTCAGTCCGTGCCATCAACCCAGGCTCCTCGTACAGATTCCAAGCCACTCGCGGAACGATCGAACCCAATACGTGTCACTCTTTCACCAACCCAGTAGGCTCGAATGACAACGGGCGCGCATCGACCGTGAGCTCCGGAACAAAGGTTCGCCCTTCACCCTCGCCCCGGCCAATCGATCCGCACATCGAATCGCCAAGCCAAGGTCCGACGCGCCGCGCGAGCGCGACATAGGAAGTCGTTAGACGCGGGTTGACCTCGATGACGACATCGTCAGCCTCGGTCGCGCCGAGCATCAAGTCGAGCCCGAAATATCCTTGCGTACTTGGAAGAGCCGCGACGGCCAAGCGAGCCAGATGAGTGGCTCGGGCCGCCAGGTCGTTCGGCAATGGGTAGGTACCGCCTCCGTACGCGAAGCCTTGTCGCGTATCGATCGATTGCGTCACCGGAGGCAACAATCGAAAACCGTGCCGTGAGCCGAGGCAAGCAACGCTCACCGCCTGTCCCGCCACAAGAGGCTCGACATGCCAGCGATCACGCGGCCACTGCTCCGCGGATGGCTCCTCGTCCCGAGCGCCGCGATGTCGTAGGACCTGCTGCGAACCGCAACCATCGCGCGGCTTGATGATCCATGCTTCATCGCCGTCCGCGCCAGACGCCGAATGTCGAGGCACGGGGACCTCGCGGTCGATCAACCACTGGCGCGTCGCGGTCTTATCGCCCGCCAACGCGATGAACCTCGAGTCGGGTGACAGGAGCGAAGCTCCGAACCGTTCAGCCAATTCGACCCAATGAAGCAGGCAAAGGTCCGACTCGGGCGCGATGATTAGCAGACCCGTGGGACCCTCGCCGGCGGAGCTTGAGGAATCGCACGCTTGTCGGAACCAGCGGTCCAACGCCGTGGAGTGATCGATCCAATCGACGGCGACGCCGTGTGGTATTTCTCCAGCGGCGGAGTCCCAGGCGACTCGGAGTTCCCGTTTCAAGCGAGGTGAAAACGACTCGACCAAGGCTCGCACCATGGCTCGTCCTTCTCGCCGCAGCGAGGCATCGGCCGGTTCCGCTCCCGGCCGCGCGAAACGGCCGCCGCCGATCGTGTCCTCGAAAATCCAAATCGCCATCGATGTCCGTCTCGTCTCGCTGGA
This sequence comes from Planctomycetales bacterium, assembly GCA_020426595.1. Classification (GTDB taxonomy): domain Bacteria; phylum Planctomycetota; class Planctomycetia; order Pirellulales; family Pirellulaceae; genus UBA11682. The sequence goes on along the minus strand of JAGQPS010000003.1, from coordinate 37,422 downwards.
GGGCAAAGGGCATGCGCCGCGGCGGCTAGTCCCGTGAACCGTGGAGTTCGCTTGCTCGGCTAGCGCAGATTGGCGCTGTCCCATCGCTCGCCGGCTCGTAATACGGCATACGGCTGGCCGATCTCATGGCAAGCCCGCACGAAGGCGTCGGGAGTCACCGAGTTGAAACTGAACATCTGGTAATGGCAAGGAATAACCAACCGCGCGCCGATCGCCTTGCCCAACGCGGCGGCCTCGTCACCCCAGAAGTTTCCCGATACGCGTCGCGACGGAGCGGTGCCATTGATCGGCAGGATGGCGACATCGATCGCGTATTCGCCAAGCTGTTCGGCGAGGCCGTCGTGAGGCACGCAATCGCCCGAATGGTAAACCGTCCATGGGCCGAATCGCACCACGTATCCCAAGTGGATCCATTGCCCGTTGACGTCGGTTTCCGGTAGGTCGTGCGCCGCCGTGATGGCGTGGACACGAAAGTCGTCGATGTTCAAGGAATGATGAGCGTCGATCCAATCGATCTGATCGACCGCACGCCCTGTCCGTTCCGAGACCAAATGTTGATGGGCCCGAGGCGCGACGATTCGCACCTGTTCGTTGGCCGCGATAATGCCGCGCAGCGTGGGGCCATCGAGGTGATCGGTATGGTGATGACTACTCGTCACGACTCGCACCATGCTCAGCTTTTCAGGAGCGATTGGACAGCGTGTCATCCGCAGATGCGGCCGATCGGAATCGGCGTACTTGGCGGTTAGCGAATCGCTGAGGTAGGGATCGAACAACCAATGCGACTCTTGATACTGCAGCAGGAAACCGCTCTGCCCCAGCCACCAAAGTCGAAAACCGCCATCGAGCCGGTTCGCGGCCGCGATGTCGGCCAACAGTGCTTCGTCACTCAGGACCGGTTCGATCATTGCCCCATCTCCTCGCGAACTTGGCGCACGCCGGCGACCATGTTGGCCAGCTTTTGTCGCGCGGCCCACCTCGCTGTTTGGCTCAATCCACAATCGGGCGCGAAGGCCAAGCGTTCCGCGGGCGCGAACCGAAGACATTGACGGACCGCATCGGCGATCTCATCGGGAGTCTCGATGTGGTAGCTCTTGACGTCGACCACGCCGACCGCGACATCCTTGCGTTCCGCGATCGTCGCGATCAGTTCCAGTTCGGCGTACTGACGGCTCGCCATCTCGACGTGGATCTCATCGACTCGCATCTCCAGAAACGCGGGGAACATCGGAGCGTAGCGACGAGGTCCCACGGCTCGTCCCTTGAAGTTGCCAAAGCAAAGATGGGTCGACAGTCGGCAGCGGCCCGCGACCGACTCCACCGTGCGATTGAAGAGATCGACCAAGCGGTCGGGATCCAGGCGATACGCGTAACAGCTCATCGAAGGTTCGTCGACCGTCAATTCTCGGCAACCCGCCGCGACCAGTCGCTCCAATTCCCGCGCCACGATGCCTCGTAGCTCCTCGGCGATGGCCCAGCGATCCTCAAGCGAATCATTGGGAAGCAAGCGTCCGCTGAGCGTGAATGGTCCTGGAACACTCGCCTTGAGCACCGGTGACGAACCTGCCAGTTCCGTGCCGGCCTCGGGAGCCAAGACTTGGGCCACCGATTTCAATCGCTCGAACTCCTCGACCGCTCCGAGCCCTCGTGGCGCGCCGAGCGGACCGATGATTCGGTGCTTGCCTCGTTGATCGTGAGCCGGCGGACCGAAACACCGAGGTGACTTGGCTTCGAGATCGAGTCCGGTGAGGTAACCGTAGAACGAGAGATTGAAATCGAGCCGCGTTTGTTCACCGTCGGTGATCACGTCGAGTCCCGCGGCCAACTGGTCGTGCACGGCGGCGATCACGGCGTCGCGTTGGATCTCGGCGAGATCGTCCGAGCCGAACACCTCGAGATTTTGGGAGGCATATTCCAGCCAGCCGGGAAACGGATAGCTGCCAATCACCGTGGTTCGCAGTGGGATCGGTTGCATGTTCCTGCTCCTCGCAGCGGTGGGCGGGCGAAGCGTGGCGGGGAGCCACGGGAAAAAAGAGCTAATGGAAATGAAGTGGAACCGAACCAACTCGCGACCTGATGGCATTCGGTCCATTTCGCGTGGGATCGCGCGCGAGCATCGGTACGATTCGTCGGCGACTCCACACGATCAGAATACCGCGCCGGCTCAGCTTGGCGGTGTGGGGTGGGCAAACAGCCGCGCCACGCGCCGCGCGTGCTCGTCGTACGCCGCCTCGAACATCTCGGTGGCGCGTTCGGAGCCGACGACGTTGCTGGCCGCCAGGACCAACGGCGGCTTTCCAGCCGCGGTCAACCGAGCCGCGACTTCCGCCTTGATCGCATTGACCAGCAAGCAGCCGCCGATCGTTGATCCGGGAGCGACCGGAGCCTCAAGCCCGTCAATCGAGACACCCGCGTCTCCTTCGGGAGCACCGGTATCGAGCACGAGATCGGCGTGATCCATCAACCGTTTTCCATCCGGCATGCGCGAGGGACTCGTCGCGGCATGACGAGTCGAAACCATGGCGACGACGCGCACGCCTCGAGCGCGAAACTGTTCCGCCATTTCGATCGCGACTCGTGATCCACCGCTCGACGAGACCAGCAACGCCGAGTCTTGGTCCGTGATGACGAAATTGCGCAGGATTCGCTCGGCCAATCCTGGGCAGTGCTCGATGAACATCGCTTGACGTTGACCATTGCAGCCAACGACAGGGTGATGGAACGTCATCGAGAGTTCCACGATCGGGTTGAAGCCAGGAAACGATCCGTAACGTGGCCACATTTCCTCGACCATGATGCGGCTATGTCCGGCGCCAAACAAATGGACGACTCGGTCCGCGAGGATCGAATCGGCGAACCACTTCGCGGCGGTCTCGATCGCTTCCCGTTGCTCGGCGACTCGTTCGAGGATGGCTCGAGACAGATCGAACCATTGATCGATCGGAGCACGCGACGAGTCTGATTCTGGGATGGCGGACATCAACGTGGCTTTCGCGACTAAACGAGGACGATGGAATTGACTTGGAAGTTCGTAAGTGCGTGGCGTTGACCGCCAGGCAAGGAGCATCTTCATCGAGTGGACACGGCTTTCCTTGGCACGCACCCAGGGACGCGGCCCCTCCCGAAGACGTTCACCCAGGTTCAGGCGGACGTGTTGTTGTTTGCTGGAGCTCAGCCCGGCTCGCTGACCGACCAGCCTCCGTCGACGGCCAAGCATTGACCGGTGATCCACTTGGCTTCGTCCGACAAGAGCCACGCGGCCGCGGCGGCGACATCCGTCGCCTCCCCTGCTCCGCCTCCATTGAGCGGCTGTTTGTTCCGCAGGTAGTCTTGAATCGAGGCGTCACTCATCGCTCGTGCCGCCATCGGTGTGTCAATGAGGCCGGGAGCGATCACATTGAGCCGGATGTTGTTTCGCGCGTAGTGCGCGGCGGCCGCCAGCGTCAGCGCCGTGATGCCCCCTTTGGCCGCGGCATAGGCATGCGTGTTGAAATGAGCGGGAGCGGGATGAGTCGCGAGGACCGACGAAAGGTTGACGATCGAGCCACCGCGGTCTTGCTCCAGCAATCGTTTGAGCACGGCACGATTCGACAGGAATACCGATTCGAGATTCCACTCGACCGTCTGGCGCCACGCCTCGAGCGAGATTTGGTCAAGCGGGCCATCGCCAAACCGACGTCCCGACCCACCCGCGACATGAACCGCTCCGACGAACGGAACGTCAAGGCGCGCGGCGGCCTCCATGGCTTGTCCCGCGAGCGACTCCAATTGGTCTTGGTCGCGCGCGTCGCCGATGAGCGTCTCGTGCGGTCGTCGCGACGCGACGGAGCCGCTCGCCTCGCCCGCGGCGCTCGTTTGGGGAGCGGCTTCCAAACCGAGCGCCACGACATACAGGTCTCGGCGAATCAGACGGTCCACGATGGCCGCGCCGATGCCCGAGGTTCCCCCAACGACGATGGCGACACCCGTGAGGCTCACGACTTGGCGTACTCCTTGAGGAATCCTCGGAACAGCACCAAGTGTTCTTCCTCGGCGGCGAGCAATCGAATGCAGAGATCCTGCGTGACATAGTCCTCGCCATCACACGCGCGGATGATCCGCATGTAGTGAGTGCAAGCGGCTTGCTCGGCCTCGATCACCCCATGGATCACGGCGACGACATCGGTCGTGTCCTCGGATGGTTGGACTTGGGTGCCCAGTTTGATGCTCGCCGATCCAGGCACGCGGCCGCCGAGTTGCTTGATGCGCTGAGCCAACTGCTGAGCGTGCGTTAACTCCTCGGTGACGTCGGCCGCCAAACTCTTCTTGATCTCTTCCGCACGGACGCCGTCCAGGTTGACACTGTTGGCGATGTAGTTCGTGACGGTTTCCAACTCCATGCAATACGCTTGTTCAAGCAGTTGAATGACTTCCTCGCGAGTCGCGGTCGCCATGGCGGGATTCCTTTACGATGGCGGCGGTCTTGGAGCCGCCGCTGGGAGAAATACGGTGGGTGCGAAATCACTTCGCCGACCGGCAATCACGAGTCTCGAGGTGAACCACTCGACTCGTTCCGATCAACGTTCGTCACCCGGATTCAATGTGGCGCGCTCCGGGGCGATTGCCTACCCCACGGCATCAGGCTCACCGCGACGGAACCGTTGTTTTGTGTTGTCCGCTATGAGAGGGGTTGGGTGGCGGTGAATGGCAAGTGAGTTTGCAGTTGAGCCCCAGGATGGGCTAAACTCCCCGCCAACCCTAATTCGCCTCACTTGATTAATGCGAACCTTCGTGGTCGCGGTTGATCGACGGTCGCGGGCGAGTGGGAAGTAGGTAGCAGTTCCGTTGGCGGGGACTGGGCTTGCGAACAGACTTATGACCGAATCAGAGCTTGTTCTCCAACGAGCCGACTTGTCCTCCTGTCATGGTGCTGGGAGCTGGTGGGGCGCGTAGGGAGGTGGTTCGTGGGGAGTCCTCCGGCTTCCCCCTTCGGCATCCTTGAATTCCGCGAACACGCGTGACATCGAGGCTCGGTTAACGTCTTGGCTCGCGAGCGTTTCCAGGACGGAACGCGGAAAGGGGATCCGCATGATTGCCTCCGGCAAAACGACAACTTACGACTCGCTGGAATCCGAGGCGCGAGGGTTCGCGTTCCAACAGGTTTGGGAGCGCGTCCAGGCGGACGACGAGGATGCGTTCGTGGAGCTCGTCGATCGCTACGATTCCTTGCTGCGAGTCGTGATCCGCGAAAAAATCGGTCACGTCGCTCGGCGTATGTGGGACACCGCCGATTTCCAGCAGGTGGTGTGGGCCGCGCTGTACGAACGCCGTCACGAAATCGAGCTCGAGGACCCGCGGCGGTTCATGCGCTATCTTCTCGCCATCGCAAGGAATCAGGTCGCCAGCGAGTGTCGACGACCGATGGTTTCGATCGATGCGGATAGCGACGTGGTTGAATCAAAAAGCTCCGATCCGACGCCCAGCCAAGTCGTGGTGGGTTGGGAGATGATCGAGCAACTCAGCGCGGGCGATTCCAAGCTCGAGGCGATGTTGGAGAAACGTCACCGAGGTTGGAGTTTTCGACGCATCGCCAGTCACTTTGGATTGAACGAGCGCACGATTCGTCGCCGCTTCTCGTCGTTGAAAGCAAAGCTGTTCGGTCGATGAAGCCTCCCTTCCCTTCCGAATTTTCCGACAACGGCAACGCGAACATTCCGTATGCCGAGACTCTGACCGACCAAGCCTGGGCTCGGGTCGCCAGTTGGGTATTGTCGTCCTTGGAGCCGGGCAAACGAACCAATGCTCGGGCGGTCCTCGAGCAGCATCCCGTGTTGGCTTCGAATCACAACGCCGTCGTGCGGTTGGCCTTGGAGGAGTTTTCCCAGGCGGTTGAAGCGGGAGAGTCCCCGGAAATCGAATCCTATGTCCAGCGATTTCCTGAAGTGGGCCCGCGTCTACGCGAGGACTTGGAGTTGTTGATGGTCTTGCGCGAGTCCGATGATTCGCTGTTCTTGACCCACGAACAACCCGTGGCCTCTTGGCCTGAATGCCCGTGTCGGTTTGGCCCTTTTCAATTGGAAAGCCCGCTGGGCGGAGGCCCCGAGAGCCGAGTGTTTCGGGCGGTGCACGCGAAGTCTGGCGAGGCCCGCATCATCAAGGTGACTCGAGCGGCGGGGCCGGAAATCGCGGTACGAGCGGCGGTGCGTTCGCCTCGGATCGTTCCCATCGAAGGCCCCTTTCGGGATCCGCGATGGAGCTTGGTCGGATTGCCGATGCCCATACTGGGACGAGCGACGTTGCAGGATTTCTACGAAAGAGCCTGGCGAGAGCATCGTCTTCCAGAATCGATCGAAGGGCTCGAGGAACAAGCCGATGCGGTTGCTCGAGCCGAAGGTTTCGAGAGGGCTCCGCTGGCGTTTTCGGAATTCCTGTTGATCGCGTTGCTGCAAGTGGCTCGGGCTCTTTCGGTGCTGCATCGCGGCGGATACATGCACGGCGACGTGAAGCCCGCTAATTTGCTCATCGGCGATGATGGCTTGATCCGCATCTTTGATTTCGATTTGACTCACGCCCTCGAGGGCGAATTCCAGCGTTGGGGAGGAACGCCCCAGTTCACCGCGCCGGAGCATCTGGCGCGGTTGTCCGCCGAACCCGAGTCTCGGCGTTTGGCCCAAGTCGACACGCGGATGGATGTCTTTTCCTTTGGGGCCACCGCCTATCTGTTGATCACCGGGCGGTTTCCGTTTGGCTGGGTGCGCACCGACCTATCGCGGGCCGAAGCGACTTGCACGTTGCTCGAGCGACAGCGGATGGGAGCGCGACCGATCTCGGATCTGAACCCCGACCTCGACCCGGCGATCGGCGAACTCGTGCACGCGTGCTTGGCGTTTCGTCCCACGGACCGCCCCGATTCGATGCAGCGCATCGTCGACGAATTGGAATCGCGATTGACTCCCCGCCAATTGCAGCGTCGTTCCTGGACTCGGTGGACACGCCAATGGTGGTCCCGTCTGACCGGGCAACGACGTCCGTCGCGGAACTCCGTTTGACGCGTTTCCGGATATCGCACATTTCACGCTCCGCCCCAGTCGACCAATTAAGTAGCGTGGAAAACCAAAGGAAACCCGAAGCGTGAGCGAGGGATTCTTCGCATTCTCAAACCAGCCAACAACTCGTCGCGCCATCAACACTCTCACTTCGCCCCGTCCCTTCAAGCGAAACATCTAAGAGCGTATGAGCGACGGGCGTTTTCGACTTCGCTTACGCGGCTCCCGCTCGTCACACCGCTAGCGACTTTCGTTCGTGGCATCCAACAAGCCACGACATGAAATCGCGAGAACCAAGCAACGTTCGCCGCACTCGGCTTTCTCGCCGTCATGGATCGCAAGCCCTACCGCGCGAGGCCAAGCCACACCGTGTAACCCCCGTCTTGGGCTCCGCGGGCGGCGGCTCGTACCGCGATCTGTTATTCTGCGGCTCGACTTGCTTGGATGGGAAAGCGTTCTGGCTTTCGTTCGGCTTTCCTTCACGAGTCGCATCCGATACCAGCTGCCCACCACTTCATTCGTGTCGAGGTCCGAGCATGAACCTGCCGCGAGGTCGAGTCGCCCCGTCGAATCACCCACATGTTCACCAGCGACTTGAGAGCCAACACGCCTACTTTCGACCCATCCGTTTCTTGATGAAGTGGGGACCGAGCTTTCGCCACACCTTCGTCCGTTGCTGTGTCGCGGTGCTGGTGCTGTCGGCCGGGCTGCCGTTCGCCGGAGCCCAAGAGCGCCAGATTCCTCACAATCAAAGTCAGCCGCCGAACGACCCCTACCCCGCGGCCGAAGCCGCCGCGCGGATGACCGTGCCGGACGGGTTTGTCGTCGACGTCGTCGCCTGCGAACCGCACTTGGTCAATCCGGTGGCGATGACCATCGATGAGCGGGGGCGTTTCTGGGTTTGTGAAAGCGTCGAGTACCCACGCTCCGAGCCAGGTGAGGGACAGGATCGCATCAAGATCCTGGAGGACACCGACGGTGATGGCGCGGTCGACTCGGTCAAGATTTTCGCGGAGGGGCTCAACATCCCCAGCGGAATCGCTTTGGGTTACGGCGGCGTTTGGGTGGCCAACGCGCCGGACATTTTGTTCCTTCGCGATACCGATGGCGATGATGTGGCCGATGAGCGGCAAGTCGTCGTGACCGGATTCGGACGCGATGACACGCACGAACTTCCCAACTCGCTGACTTGGGGACCGGACGGATTCCTTTATGGTCTCAATGGCGTGTTTAACCGTAGCCGCGTCGAACAGGACGGGCGCGTTTTTGAATTCACCTGCGCCATGTTCCGCATCGACCCACGCACTCATCGCTTCGAGCTTTTCGCCGAGGGGACGAGCAATCCGTGGGGCATCGCTTGGAACTCCGAAGGCGACGCCTTCCTCAGCGCCTGCGTGATTGATCACTTGTGGCACCTGACCGAAGGCGGCTACTACCATCGCCAGGCTGGGGCGTATCCCGCAGGGACTTGGAAGATCGAGTCGATCGTCGACCATCGCCACCAAAAGGCGGCTTACTGCGGCATTCATTATTTCGATAGTCCCGCCTATCCCGAGCCGTACCGACGACGGTTGTACATGGGGAACATTCACGGCAATTGCATCAATGTCGACAGCGTGACTCGCCACGGAGCGACCTATCGCGGTACGGGTGAGCCAGACTTCGTGCAGGCCAACGATGCGTGGTTCATGCCGGTCGCGCAGCAAACCGGTCCCGATGGATCGCTGTATTTGTTGGACTGGTACGATCGGTACCACTGCTACCAGGATGCTCGTCGCGATCCCGATGGCATCGATCGGCTCAAGGGCCGGCTCTACCGAGTGCGCTACGGCGCGGCGCTGGCGGACTATCGCGTGGACTTGGGGAGCTGGGGAGTCGAAGGATGGATCGAAGGCTTGGCGAGCGAGAGTGTTTACGAGCGAGCCACCTGTCGTCGTTTGCTGATCGACGCTGGCGACGCCGATGCGACGATCGACGCGAAGCTCGAGGCTTGTGTCGAGAACGAATCCGCCGATGAGACTCAGCGCCGCGAGGCGCTGTGGACTCGTATTTCACGCGGCCCCCTCGCCACTGATGTGGCGGCTCGCTGGTGTCAGTTGCCGGATCCCGTGCTTCGCTCGTGGGTCTACCGGCACCTCGGCGACCATCCGCGACCAGGACTCGCGACGAGTCTCATCGGACTCGCGGGAACCGAACCCGATGCGGCGGCTCGGGCCCAGCTGGTCGTCGCGATCAGCAAATGGACTCAACGAGGCGATGTGTCGGCCGAGGCGAGTATGCCGGCTCTGGTCGAACTGCTCCGACAGGCGCCGGATGATGGCCTGACGGCCCGCCTCGTCTGGGCTCATCTGCGTCCGTTACTTGATCAACACGGCTCGGCCTATGTCGAGGCGATACAGGCGACGGATGTACCGCCGCATGCGCGAGAAGTCGTGGCGCGAGCCTACCGCTGGATCTTGCAGTTGCCCACGACCACGCCGGCGGACGCCGCGGTAAGCGTATCGGCGGTGCTTGATAGTGACGCGGATGCCGCGACCGCGCGCGATGCTCTGACCAATCTGGTCGATCGCTGGCTAACAGCGGACTCTGGTACCAACGATGCGTGGCAGTCGGTGGTGGTCGAGCTTTGCCGCGCCGCCGCCGCGGAACGCGGTGAGCTGGCGGACTTCGGGGAATTGGCGGAGGGACTCGAGACGGAGAGCTGGGACGCCGTCTTGGCCCGCGCGACCGATCGCGACCGATCGGTGCCCGAACGCATGCGAGCGATTCGATCGGTCGCGAAACGCTCTCCCGCGCGGGCCGCGACCTGGGCTCACGCCTGGATCGCCAATGCCCTATCGGACGAGAATCCCGAAATGCGGCAAGCGGGCTTGGCTTGGGTCTCGTCATTGAGCGATCCCGCTTTGGGACCGAGCCTATTGACGGCTTGGCACGAAGCCGCGGCGGCGGATCGCCCCGCCATCATGGAAGTGCTCACGGGGCGTCAGGCCTGGGGCGAGACCGTGCTTAGCGCGATCGAAAGCGAACAGCTCCCACCCTCGGCGCTAAACGTCAATCAGGTGCGCAAGCTCATGGCGACAGGCGACGATGCTTGGCGCGAACGGATCGCTTCGGTCTGGGGGACGTTGCGAGATGAACGCGATCCGCGACGCGAGGCCGTCATCGCCCAAACCCGAAGCTTGCTCCAAGCGGGATGGGGCGACCCAGTCGCGGGACGATTGGTGTTTGACCGAGTCTGTGGCACATGCCACCAACTGCATGGGACCGGTGCCCAAGTGGGTCCAGAACTCACGGGCAACGGCCGCGGCGCCTTCGATCAACTACTGTCCAACGTACTGGATCCGAGTCTCGTGATTGGCGCGTCGTATCAGGCGACTCTCGTGGAAACCGATGACGGCCAAGTCGTCACGGGATTGGTGATCGAGGACTCGCCCAACCGTCTCGTCCTCAAAACCCAGGGCGATGCCGTGATCACCTTGAGGCCCGACCAGATCTTGGAGCGGCGAGTCAGTCCGTTGTCGCTCATGCCCGAGAATCTGGAAAGCAGCGTTACCGAGCAGGAGCTCCGCGATTTGTTCGCGTTGCTCGTGCTCGACGGTCCGGCGGACGATCCCAACAGCACGCATATCGCGGGTTCGCTAGAGTCGATGGCGGGACGCTCGCACGATCCTCGGCGAATGAAGGCCTTGTTATCGTGCGTCTTGCCCGGTTTCGAATGCGACAAGGTCGGAGAAGGCGAACTCGAGTTGTTGGCCGAGTCCCAGGGGCGACGTGGAGCGGTCCGCGTTCATCCCATTTCCGAAGAGGAGCCTTGCCGAGTCTTCGGACGCGTGTTTGTTCCCGCGGGAGATTCCGTGGCTTGGGTGCTACCTGTCGGGCGCGACATGCGAGGAGATTGGGAGCTTGAGATCAAGGTCGACGGCGCCACGCTTGAGCGTCGAGCGATCGATCAGGAAGTCGCGCCCCAAGGTTGGACCGAGGTGACGGTGGATCTGACTCCGATGGCCGGAAAAGAGGTGGAAGTCGAGATCCTTTGCCACGCCAACAATTGGTCTTGGGAGTTCGCCTTCTTGGGACGAGCTCGGTGGGTGGTAGAGGGTAGTGAGTAGTGAGTAGTGAGTAGAGACGAGAGCGGAGAGACGAGATTCGCGGGGGAGAGATGGCAAGAAAAGAGAAACGCCCGCGTCTCGGCCTGCCCTCCGAAACGCGAGCGTTCTCAATAGTCATGGCTTGCTGCTAGAAAATGGCTTCCTTGCGCATGGTGCTGGAGCCGACGAGTTGAAAATCTCCGGCCAGCCACTGGGGAGCCACCCAGCTCACGTCACCGTAGGGAATCGTGACGACGCAGCGGATCGGAGTTCCCGAATCAACCGACTGCGGGTTGGGGCTCACCGCGACATTGACCGGCGGTAGGCCGGCCGCCGTGCAGTAGTTCTGCACGACCGTGTTGATCTCGGCGGGGGAGAGGTTCTCGACGACCCCGGTCCGATTGCCTTCACGCGAGGCATTGATCAAGACCTGCTGCACCATGATGGCGCGGCCAAATTCGATAATGCCGAATAGGAATGTGATGAAAATGGGGAGGACGACCGCGAATTCAACCGCGGACGCTCCTCGACGTGGTCGTGACTTTTGGGCAGTTGACATGACGACGGTCTCTGGGGTGGACGTTGCTTTTCCCAGGATCGGGAGGCAGAGAGATTGAAGCAACGCGACTCGGTCCAACTCTGTTACGCCCACCACGATTGTCAACCGTTTGACCCGCGCGACGCTCCCGTTTCTGGCGGGAAACCATCCACCACAATCGTTGGCGTGGAGCCACCCAGTGCGGGCCCCGAGAATGTGGAGTATTCGGCCATTCGGGCACCGCGGAATCCGCGGGAGTGTAGCCGAGATACCACGTTCAATCCTCCGGCTCGCCCGCGGATACCGTAGGCTCGCGCAAAGAAAAACGCTGGGCACCCGACTACACTAAGTCGAGCATCCAGCGTCGTGAAAGATTCGCGATTACGCCGAGGGCGATGACCAGTTAGGCGGAAAACGCGGCCTTGAGTCGGTCGAGGACCAACTGCTCCGAGCGGGAAATCGTGTTGACGACGTTGAGAAAACCGCCCGCCGCCTTGGCGACCGCTTCGGCTCGGGAAAGCACGTCATCCCGCAAGAGCGAGAATTGAGTCGCTTCGAGCGTCGAACTCAGGACTCCCACGTACTCTTCCCAGGTGTTCATCAAAGCCTCGGCGGGAGGCTGGCCTAGCCAAGCCCCGACGAGCTCGACGGCCACCGGATTGTTGGGCAGTCCCTTTTCATGAAGAGCCCGCTCAATCGCTTGCTTCTCGGCGGATTCCAATTTTCCATCCGCCCAAGCGACCGCGACCAGAGGGATCAAGGAAACGCAGGCCAAAGTCTCGGCGCGAATTCCGGCCGCGATCAAAGCCGACAAGAGATGCTCGTCGGTGAGCCCAGAAACGGCGGCGAGCTGCTCCTTCGCTTCCTTCGCTTGAATTTCCACCTTGAGACGTTCGAGCAACTGCTGATCTTTTTGATAGAAGAACGCGTCTTCCAGGGCCTGGCCACGTGAGCTGAAATCATCGTTCGACATCCTCGAACTCTCCTCCCGTCAAAATGCCCGAGCCGGGGCTATTGCTGGTTGCGATCCAAAGGTGATCCGGCCGAATTGAACGCCGGGAATGGGCTGGAAACTCCCATCCGCCCGGTGGACATGCTACGGGACGACCGACAGGTTGCCTAGAGACCTAGGAAGTCGCTCGCCTCGCCATGGGACGGCTACCCAAAGACAAACGGCTGAAGAGAACACAGGTCTCTCCAGCCGTCATGGACCGTCACCCAAATAACGCCCGCTTCGGAGCGGATTGGGGGCCTACCGAGCGAATAGCCCGGTGGCATACCAAACGCCGTTGGAACCTCGCTTCATGTCATAAGCAAAGGACTCCTGCGGCGAGGAAACCGCTTGCCAGTGCCCCGACGAGCCACGCCAGCTCGAGACGCATTCCTCGGCGGCATCCATCAGGGGTTGGCCGGGCCAGCTTTCCGCACAGACCTCTTGAGCCCCCAGCGATCCACCGAGTCGGCCGATGATGCGATGGAATCGGCTGTCCCAGTTGTGGTGACCTTGGACTCGGATCCGAGCTTGATGGAGCGAATGAGATTGCGATTCCTCGGCGAGGATCGGATTCCACCGTCCAGTCACGCTGCGCGGTCGATCACGATGGAGGCAAACCGCGAGCACCAACGACCGCTGAGTCAGCGTGCCACGGGGGATGCGGCAGAGATTCGCGATCGCGCTGGTATGGAGCTGTCGCTGCCGGGTTAGCGGATACACGCTGACCACACGGCCATGGAACGGATCCTCGCTATCGACGTAGTCAATCATCGCGACTCCCGGTCGCCCTTCCATATGCTGGAAGGCGGGGTGGTCGATCAACTCGATCTCCTTGCCTTCCGTCACGACCTTCAAGTCGCGAGGCACGTGGCAGAACACCATGGTCTTGGCCAACGTGGGACCATCCTGGGTATCGTTCAGCCAACGATCGAACGGACTAAGATCCGGCTCACCCGCTTCGTGGAAGAAGACGAACAGCATCTTCCCCTCGTCCTTGGCTTGCTCCATGGCGGACGAATAGCGCGTATGCCATTCAATCACGCTTCGCGACGGATCAGCCTCCGAAATTAGCTCTTGGTCCCCCGCGGAATCTTGAGCCGAGCTGGGCGAGCTCGAAACCAGCCCAAGGGCCGACCAAAGAAAGATCATTCCCCAAGTACGCACACCTAGCATCCTCGACATACAGAGACACTCCCTTAGAGACGTTCAATCATCCGCACTGGCGACACTCCGCGATCCGCGACGGATCGACGGTCATGGTGTGCGGATGTCCAACAGCGTGCGGCCGAGAGGCCGCAGGAGGGAAAATGAGGACCGTGTCCCTACGGTTAACTGGGCCAGACTGCCCCGCCTGACCATCCTGAGGATTCGCGCTACTCCGAGTCCATGGAGTCTGAGCGAATCACCTCGTTTCCCACCGAGGCGACAACTGCGATTAAGCAGGCCTCGGTTCACCGCGAAAGACGAGACGTTACGGCGACTTTGCCGGTTGCGTCAACTAGGGGCGAGTCCTCCTTGGGGACGGGTTTGGCGAGAGAGTCCCGCCTGACATTCCCGTCCGTGATCCTAAGTCTTGTTTTGAAAGAGAGTTAGGATTGCCGCGTCGATGCGGTGAACGACCAAAAACCTTCGACTTTCTCAGCTTGTGCGGGCAAGGTTGGCGAGAGTGTTGGTTGACCTAAGTTGCCTGGTTTTTCTCGTCGATCCCGCACAAGACTCGGTCCTGGAAGTCATTAGGCCTGCCCGGTGGCGAGCGATAAGAACCACTCCGAGGTTCCAGCGCGGTCCCCGGCCGACGCTTTCCCCCGAGGGCGCTGTTCGCCCGAGGGCCCCTGCCCGACCTCGCGCCGTTGGCTCCGCCCGATTCCGGTCCTCTCGGCGGTTCGTCTTGTGTGGTTTCCGTGATCCCGCTATACGACCTACCACCCTTGGCTCGACCCTTGTTTCCCGCGCGGCGCAGTTGCGACGACGCTGGCTTCGAAGCGAGCTGGACGGGGCCTTTATCTTGTCGAGGCGGAGCCTTTTCATGCGTGCCTACATCCTTCCGTTGCTCTTCGCCCTTTGGGTCGCGCCCTTGACCTTGATGGCTCAGGATGGCTGGCGTTCGCAGGTGCCAAGCGGGGCTACTCCGGGCTCCGGCGTTTCCGCTCCGATTCGTGGAACCACCACGTACTCACCTCAGTCGACCGCCTACGCCCCCAATCCAACAACGGGATCGGTTTCGCCGATTTCCGCCCCCGCCTCCCAGCAACCGCTGGCCCACGTCGCTCAGGTCACACCGGGCGTCGACGTGCTGCCTCGGACGGCCAACCAACAGTGGCGAACCTACGACATTTCCCCGTTTACTCATCGGTTCGCCCGAGAGGAACGGCCTCAGCAAGAGATCATCGATTGGATCTTGCGCGAAACGGGAACCGACTTGTGGTTCGGAGAACCGCTCGGCATTCTCAGCGCTGACTACGACAAACTTCACGTCTATCACGAACCCGGCGTCCAAGCCTTGGTCCACAACATCGTGGACCGGTTCGTCGATCCCAACTCGCGAACCCACGTTCTGACCTTCTACCTGGTCCAAGTCGGCAATCCGTCATGGCGAGCCGAGGCGATTCAGAAGAACCAGCTCGTTCCCGTCGAGGTGCGTTCGGAAGGGGTTCAAGGTTGGTTGATGTCCAAGGAAGTCGCCGGGCGGCTCTACGGCGACCTCAGTCGACGCAACGATTTTCGCTTACTCCAAGGCCAAAATCTGTATCTCGAGAGCGGGCAGACCAAGGTGCTCACTCGCACCCAGCCTCGCAACTACGTCTCCGGTTTGGGGTACGACGCCAATAACAACTACGGCTATCTGTACCGCCAGATCAACGAAGGGTTTTCCCTTGAGATGAGTGCTCTGAAGGACCGCGACCGAGTCCACATGGAGGCGGTGGTGCGGTGCAACATCAACCAGATCGAGCGAATGCTCGACGTCAACGTGAACGTGCCGACCGTCACGGGGTCGGTGCAACGGGTCGACATTCAGGTGCCCCAGTTGGTGACCTGGCGTCTTCACGAGCGATTCAAATGGCCGGTGGACCATGTGCTCGTGCTCTCGTGTGGAGTCGTCGCGACTCCTGGTGGGCAGCAAAACAATGGCCTGCTCGGTCCCGGGCTCCTTCCCGGTCTAGGTGGTCAGGACAACCGGGGAGAGGCCTTGCTGTTCCTGGAGGTCAAAGCCACTAACGAGCTCAATGCCTTGCCGGGTGCCGCGGCCGGGCAGATCCCCACCGCCGCTCGGCCTGGCGTCAACAACTACAACCGCTACTAGGCAGCCGGCCCGACGAGGCCGACATCCGGAAAGGTTGGGTGGAGGCGGGGCACGGAGCCCGCGGCCCTCCCCATTCTTCGCAGGGGCCCACCGGTGACTGGTGAGCGGTCTCGACTGTCCCCCCAGGCACGGAAGCGGGCTTCCGAGGCTGATGGCGTGTCGCGTGTCGCGTGTCGGGGAGCATTTCGCGAGTTTCTCGGTTCGTTTGCCCGCAACGCGCCTGGGTGACTCGACGCGGCGAGCCGGAAAACTAGAATGAGAACCTTTGAATTTCGGCCATCTTGTCCCGTTCTTGACGGGGACTGGCAGCTTGGTCGGCTGAGACGGACTTTGGACGAGGCTTGAGAGAATGGTGAACGGACCACGGCGCATCGTGATTACCGGCATGGGCGTAGTGAGCCCTCTTGGCGGTGCGATCGAGCAGGTCTGGGATCGGCTGGATCAGGGCGTCAGTGGGATCGTGCCCATGGAGATGCTGCCGGTCGACCATCTTCCGACTCGAGTCGCCGGCGAGGCCCGTGACTTCCAAGGGGAAATCGGTGACTTCGGTCCCTTGGAAAAAACTCTTTCGAGGCAGATCAAAAAGAGCCTCCGGATGATGTGCCGCGAAATCTACATGGGCACGGCGGCCGCCCAACTCGCGCTCTCGGGTACCGGTTTTTACGAACTCGGTCACAATCCCGATCGAGTCGGCGTGGTGTTCGGTTGCGATTACTTGCTGACCAATCCCGACGAGTACCGGGCCGGCATTCTCAAGTGCCTCGACGAGGCCGGCGAGTTTCACTTTGAGCAGTGGGCCGAGCAAGGCATGCCCAAGGTCGAGCCGTTGTGGTTGCTCAAGTACCTACCCAACATGCCGGCCAGTCATATCGCGATCTTCAATGACTTGCGCGGCGCGAGCAATTCACTCACGTTGCGCGAGGCGTCGAGCAACGCCGCGATCGCCGAGGCCGTGACGACTCTCCAACGAGGCCGTGCCGACATCATGCTGGCTGGAGCCACGGGGACTCGTTTGCATCAATTGCGAACCCTCCACGTGCTGCTGCAAGAGCAGATCGCGCCGGGCGAGGATCCGCCGGGTGAGAGTTGCCGTCCCTTCGATCTCAACCGTCAAGGCATGGTCGTGGGTGAGGGAGCCGGCGCGCTGGTCCTCGAGACGCTGGAGTCGGCTCAGGCCCGGGGAGCGGAAGTATTTGGCGAGGTACTCAGCTCCGCTTCATCGGCCGCGGTCGATGCCCAAGGAGTGGCGGACTATCGCACGGCGATTCGCAATGTGCTGCAAAAGACGATCGAACGCGCGGGGCTCAAGCCCAGCGACGTGGGGCACGTCAATGCCCACGGTCTTGGCACTTCGCGCTGCGACCAAGAAGAGGCTCAAGCGATCGCCGATGTGTTTGGGCCTCAGGGAGTTCCCGTCGTGGCGATGAAGGCGTTTCACGGAAACCTGGGCGCTGGGAGCGGCGTGGTGGAGGCGATTGGCAGCCTCTTGGCCCTGCGTCACGGAAAGTTGTTTGGGATTCCCAGCTACCGGACTCCCGATCCCGAGTGCCCGGTGACGGTGAATCAAGCCTCGGGGGCCGATCCAGGAGCCAGCTTCATCAACGTCAATGTGACGCCTCAAGGCCAAGCGGCCGCCGTTCTCGTGCGCCGCTTCGACGGCTAGACGCCCCCGCGAATCTCTCGCCTGCAAAAGCTGCGCGGTCGTCCTCCATGGCGACGGGCCGGGACCATGAGCGGCTCGAACCGCCCCATGATTCGCGAGAGTGAGGTTTCCCTCGCGCCCGCGGTTGTATGCAGCCCTTTTCATGCTCCGCCCCAGTCAACCATGCCCAAAAGCGTGGAAAACCAAAGGAAACCCGAAGCGTCAGCGAGGGATTCTTCGACTTCTCGAACAAGCCATCAACCCGTTACGCCACCAGTCCTTCCGACTAGCGGTATCCCTGAAAGCGCAACTTCCAAGAGCGTCAGCGAGGGACTCTTCGCCTTATCGAACAGCCCAACCACTCGTTCCGCCACCAACACTTCCGTTCGACCCCATTGAGCCGGTGAGTCCCTGGCGAAGATCGCGCGAACTCCTCGCCCCTCCGCCCTCCGCGACGGTTCCATGGCCTAACGTTGACCAATCACTCCGAGTCAACCGTCTGGGATCCATGGGAAGGGCAGCTCCATGAGCGTGCGTCACCGAGTCATCACGCAGCGACAGAGCCTTCGCAACGCGACCTATCGCCTGCTGGACGCCGCCGCCATCTTGCTCGGTCTCGCGCTGGCCGTGAACCTGGTCCCCGATTTCGATAGCAAGGCGACCATCATCACCTGCATGGCGGCCATCGGAGTCTTCAGCGTCGTCGCCGAGTTCACGGCGATGTATCGAGATTGGCAAGCCGTTTCGCTGCGGCGCGAATTGACCTGCGCTTCCGCGACTTGGTTCATCACGCTGGTCGTCCTAGCGATCGTGGGACGCGTTAGCGAATACACGACCGAGATCACCCCCGGCGCCTTGTCCTTGTGGTTCCTCACCACCCCCGTCATCGCCATCGTCGGTCGCTATCTGTTGCGGCAGATCAATCGTCTACTCATCGATCGTGGACTCGTCGGAACCGGTTACGCGGTGGTGGGAGTCAACGAGTTGGGCATCCAACTCGTACACAACATCAACGACTCACCCGAGATGGGCCTCAAGTTCATGGGGTTCTACGACGATCGCCCGGCGCCTCGCACGTCGTCGTTACCGGACGAGATGGATCGCCGTCTCGGCAAGATCCAGGAGCTCGTCGAGCACGCGAGATCCGGCAAGGTCGCCAAGGTTTTCATCACGCTTCCCATGCGGGCCGAGAAACGAATTCGCGACGTGTTGGAACAACTCAGCGACTCCACCGCGAGTGTCTACGTCGTGCCCGACTTCTTCGTGTTCGAGTTGTTGCACTCGAGATGGACCGACATCCAAGGAATTCCGGCTGTCAGCATCTTTGAGAATCCGTTTTATGGAGTCGACGGAATCCTCAAGCGTACGTTCGACGTCGCCGCCGCCTGTGCGATGCTCGTGCTACTCAGCGTGCCGATGGCGCTGATCGCGCTGGCCGTCAAACTCACGTCGCGTGGTCCGGCCATTTTCAAGCAGAAACGTTACGGGCTCGATGGCAAGGAAATCCTGGTGTGGAAGTTCCGCTCGATGCGCGTATGCGAGAATGGAGCGAAAGTCACGCAAGCCACGAAGAACGACAGCCGTCTCACGCCGATCGGAGGCTTCCTCCGCAAATCGAGCCTCGATGAGCTGCCACAGTTGATCAATGTGTTGCAAGGGACGATGTCGCTCGTAGGACCACGGCCTCATGCCACGGCTCACAACGAGGAATACCGCACGAAGATCAACGGGTACATGCTGCGACACAAGGTGAAGCCCGGCATTACCGGCTTGGCACAGGTCAACGGTTGGCGCGGCGAAACCGAAACATTGGAAAAGATGAAGGGCCGCATCGAATGCGACCATCGCTACATTCGTGAATGGTCGATCTGGCTCGATATCAAGATCATGCTGCGGACCGTTCTCGTCGTCATGAAACGACAAAACGCCTACTGATCCTGGGGCTCGCGCCGAGATCGCTCGAGGAACCGAGCGACTAATTCTCCACGACCGCCACCGCGGACGATCGCGAGGCCGTTCGCCAAGCGGCTCGCAGGCCCGACGCCAGCATGACGCCGCTCGCACCCACGAGGATGTCGCTGGTGAGCGAAGCCCGATAGAAAGGCACCGCGGCGAGGTAGGCGTCCCACAACGACCCAGCGCCCCGCGTCATGAAAAGCCAGTACGCGGCATTGGTGACGACGAAGAAGAGCGTCGCCGATACGACTCCCAACGCGACACCGGCGACTCCGCCCAACAGCGCCGATCGCCAAACCGGGCGCGTCGGCGTCGAGAGCTGCCACGCCGCATACCGATCGCCCATCAAGCCGGGAACCATCAGGCAGGCGTAGACGGTCAACATGACCGGCAAGTCGTATCCGCCTAGCACCAAATCGCTCAGCAGCATCGTGATGAGCGGTACCGCGATCGCCAACACGCGCGACCGCAACAGGACTCCGGCGGTCAACGCGAGTCCGGCGACGGGCGAGAAATTGGGCCAGTCCGCCCACGACCAACGGAGCAACACACCGAGGCCGACAAGTGCGACGAAGCCGAGTCCCCGAAGACTCCATGCCAACGAGCTCGAGGAGGCGAGTGCCCCATCGCGGGAAGCGTTTTCCGAGCGATCGACAATTCGAGACGGATCGTGTTGAGAGCTATCGCGGGTCATTCGTTGGTCTTGTTTAGACGACTAGGGATGGTAATGGGCCGGTGCTTGGCACTCGAGCGAACCGTTTCTTGTCGGGCGAGTCATCTCAGCCCGCCGGCTCGGTAGAGCCAGGTGATCGTCGATCCGCCACCGACTTCGGTCGAGCCGGCGCCTCGCATCGACATCTTGCCATCGATCAGCAGAAACCAGTTCTTGCCACCGCGTCCTTCATTGCGCTGACCTTGAACTTCGATCACGAAGAAGGTCGCTCCGGTGCCGTTAGCCTCGAACCGGAAGGACTCGTCCTGCTCGTCCAGCAGCTTCATCCATTGCTCGACCGATTGCTTTCGCCCAGGTTCGGCGAGCATCAACGGCTCGAACCGAATCAGTTCATCACCGATCTTGACTTCCACATGCACTTCGTTGGCGGGGACCTCCACGGCATCCTCGGCGGCGGCGGGCGCCACGGCCGCCGAAGACGGTGGCTCGGGCCCTTGACCTCGCACCGGCTGGGAAACCCATGTCCCGCAAAAGATGGTCATCAATACGATACCGAGGCCGAAAAACGACCGCTTGTCACCCATTGATCGATCACCTGTTCTCGCGGCAACACGACTACGCCAAACTCCCGACCACTCTATCACCCGAGCCCCGAGCTGCCAACGGTCGGCGAGTCGCCGCGCCGCGGCCCGCCTGTTCGATCGAGGCTCCGTCGTCGTTTCAGGGGCTCGCGTCGAGCGGATCTCCAGCCGAGGGCTTGGGATGAGACAGGGGACTTCTGTTAGCCGATCGTCCCGGCACAATGGAACGCGATCAAGCGGATCACGGTCGATCCAAGCCACCGGCGGTCGGTGATTCGGTTTGCCCCCGTGCGGGGAGTCATCGAGACGGGAGACGGTCGAGAGTCTGGCCGTGGTCCATCAGCGAGTTCGAGGATGAGTGCGTGACGAACGATGTGAACCAATCCGCCGAGACACCCACGCGGCTATGGGACTACCTGGAACGTCGTTTGCGAGCGGAGCCGGAGAGGATCGCGCTGACGGCAAGCGTCGACGGGACATGGCACGATTGGACATGGCGGCAATTAGCGATTGCGGTTGATCACGCGGGCCAGCGATTGATCGACGCCGGTATCGAAACTGGAGACCGGGTGGCGACGTGGTCCGAGAATCGGTGGGAGTGGATCGTCTGGGATTGGGCCTTGCAAGGTGTGGGTGGCGTGCACGTGCCGCTGCACGCCGCCCTGCCACCGCCGCAAGTCGCTCGTTTGCTTGACCATGCGGGGTGTCGCGGCTTGCTTGTATCGCCGAACGTGGATGGCGCTCGGTCGGCGCACGCGGATGGCCAGGTTCTTGAGCTACTCCCGAGCGGCTGGACTTGGGATATCTCACTTCCGGCCAGGGACCGTGAAGCGCCGGCTACCACCGAGGCGTTGTTCTCGCGTTTTCGCGGTTGGCGCGAACGCCAAACATCGCCCGACGAAATGACGACGCTGCTCTACACCTCGGGGACCACGGGTGAACCCAAGGGAGTGATGCTCAGTCAGACCAACTTGGTCGCGAACGTCGAGGGCAAGCTCGCGGCGATCGAACTCTTCCCGCATGACATTCGCTACGCCCTACTACCGATGACCCACATCTTCGCGCGGACTTGTGATCTCGCGACCTGGGTCGCGGCGGGCTGCCGATTGATCGTCGGTTCGGGTAAGGAACATTGGTTCGATGAGATTCGGGAAACGCGTCCCACCTACATCAATGCGGTACCACTCTTTTATCAGTGGTGTTGGCGGCAAGCAGCGGCACGCGACGCGCTGCATGAACCCGGCTCGCTTCGCGCGATCCTGGGAGATCGAATCCGCGTCTGTAATTGCGGCGGAGCCCCTTTGCCGGACGCCGTGTACGACTGGTTCGTCGAACAACAAGTCACGTTGATCACCGGTTATGGTCTCACGGAAACATCACCCGTGATCACGTCGAGTTCGCCCGGCCGTATGAAACGCGGGGCCGTGGGGCGCCCCTTGTCGAACGTCGAAGTCCGCCTGGCCGACGACGGCGAAGTCATGGCTCGTGGGCCCAGCATCATGTTGGGTTACTACCGTCAAGAAGAGATGACCCGCGAAGTACTCGACGACGGTTGGTTCTCGACCGGCGACCTGGGACGCCTCGATTCCGATGGGTTCCTAACGCTCGTCGGGCGCAAGAAGGAACTCATCGTGACTCCCGGTGGACTGAAGATCGTCCCCTCGGAAATCGAGCGGCGATTGGTTGACCTTGAGTGGGTTTCACAAGCGTATTTCACTGGTGACGTCGACGGTCGGCCTTGTGGTTTGTTGGTTGTCCAGCAAGCCGCGCTCGAGAACCTTGCGCCTCGGTGGGCCGAGCAGCTTTCCCGGGCTCAAGCCGACCTGGAGGCCTCATCGCCTCGCTCGGTCGATCGCTTCATCTTGGACGTGCATGCTTGGAGCTCGAACGGTTCGTCCGAATCATCCCAGTGGGATACCATCGAGGGAAATGATCCAGGGCCTGTCGCCGACGAGGAGACGAGGCGATTAGCCAGCCAATTGCTCGCGGCCACGGACGACCTCCCGAAATACTCCTGGCCGTGGCGAGTCGTGCTGACGTTTGAGCCGTTCTCGATGGAGGAAGGCACGCTCACCGCCAAAGGTTCGCTGCGCCGACAAGAAATAGCGAAGCGGAGAAACGCCGCCTTGGCAGTGCTTCTCCGCTCGCGCGGTTCGGTTTCACAAGAGTAGCCGAGCCCCGATCAACCACCCGCCTGTTGGAAGGCGACTTCTTCAAACGGTTGGATCACGACGAACCCATCTCCGTTGAATTCCATTTGGAACGTCTCACCGCTTCCCCGGCCAAAGAACGTCTTCAACGAGGCTTCGATCTTGAATTCCGGTTGCAGGTTGCCGGACCAGCAAACGGTGGCGTTCGGATCGGTTCGGACCGGTTGGCCCGCTCGACAGATCAGCGTGAGCGGCTCGAAGTGAGTGCTGATCGCGACATACCCATGTCCCTCGAGTCGCACGTTGAAGAGTCCGCCCGCGACCATGGCGCCGACCTTCTTCATCATCTTGATGTCCCAGGAGATCTGGGGTTCGAACGCGAGCAAGTCGTTGCCGTTGACGAAGATCGCCTCGCCGTTGAGCTTGAGTATCTGAATGCACTTGCCGCTGTCGGCCAGGTAGAGCTTGCCTTGTCCCGTCGCTCGCGTCAGCTTCGTCCCTTCGCCGGTGAATGCCTTCTTGAGTAGCTTGCCCACGCCCTGCTCGAGAATGCCCTCGCGTTCAAACTTGATGCCGCCGACGTAAGCGACCATCGAACCGGTCTTCGTCCAAACTTCCCCATTCAGATTGATCTCGAGCATGCGATCGCTCTCGAGTTCAAACAGTCCCTCTTGATGGTCCTGCTCTTGAGTCTTCTGCAAGAATTCCGTTAGGTCGTAGCGAGCCATGAGCGCAGTCTCCGGTGCCGCTTAAGTCGGGCAAGTGAATGTCGAGGCCCATTGCTTGGGCCGATCGAGGACGAGCCGAGTATAGGGGGAGCGACGAACGGCTCGCAAACGCCCGTCCGCAAAAGAACTCGCCACTCCACGAAAAAAGCCGCTCGCGAATCACCTCGTCGAGCGGCTTGGAATCGAATCAGTTGGGATCACCAGCGAGCCTGTCTCAGCGACCTTCTCCAGGCCGCGTGACGGCTCGTTCCAAGGCTGGCGAAGTCTCCTTCTTCGGCTCGAAGGCCATGAAGTAGCTCTTCATGCTCGAGACCAACTGAGTAATGAACAGATCGAGATCGGTGCGACGGCGATCGCGTGTTCGAATCGGTTCGATGCTGGCCTTGATCAAGGTTCCGAAGATCACCCCGTCGGGCAGCAATCCGCTACCGGCGTCCACTTCCGTCAGAGTCATCTCGACGGTCATGGGAACCGAGCGTTCTCCGCGTTTGGGAACGTTGCTCGATTTCGCGTCGACCTTCACGACCACGGTGTCGCCATCGACCTTGGTGATTTGGCCGTGCTGATCGGAAATGAACCCACGCAGTTTTTCAACCGCGATTTCTAGCGGCACGGTGGTCAACAGCTCGCGATCGTGGGTTTCCGTTTGGTCCGAACTGCGGAACCAGTTGAGCAGACCCTTCTTCGTCTCGCTCTTGGCTGGCTTGGCGCCCGGAGTCAAGCCGTTGCCAAGTTGCAGCACTCGGTTTCGCCCCGCTTCCTTGGCTTGCATGAGTGCCCGGTCCGCTCGCCGCAACATGGTCTCGGCCGTGTCGCCATCTTGAATTTCGGTCACGCCAAAACTCGAGGTGCAGCACTTCCCCTTCAGCAACGGCTGGGGAGTTCGCTCGAGTGTCTGGCGGATTTCCTCCGCGATATCGACCGCTCCTTGGCCATCGCACGAGGCACAGAGGATGACGAATTCCTCGCCACCATAGCGAGCCACCAGGTCACCCTGACGCCGGAATCGCTTGAGGATCGATGCGAAGATCATCAACGCGTCGTCGCCCGCCTGATGCCCGAAGTCATCGTTGACTCGCTTGAAGAAGTCGAGGTCACAGATGATCAAACTGCACGGCGTGGACTTGGCCAGATGTTCCTTGACGAAGAGCTCGTGCACACGATCAAACTCGGCGCGATTCGAGACCTTGGTGAGCGGGTCTTGGGTCGCCTTGGTGTGCAGGTTCTCGATCGCGGCTTCCAGCGTTGCTTCGCTCGAAACGTCTCGAGCGATGATCACCGCTCCAAACACCACGCTTTCGATGTTGGTGACCGGGTGCACGTGGGCTTCGACGAGCGTTCGATTGCCACTGCGGCCTTGGAACGAGAATCGCCCCGAAAATGGCGAGCGCGATCGAATCGTCTCCGCGATCGGACAGCCTTGATCAGTGATGCGGCTGCCGTCGGGCTCACGCATGTCGAGCATCGAGGGGAGCCACTGTTTCTGGAAGACGCTTCCGGATGCGATGCCCGTGATTCGCTCGAAGGCTCGGTTCCACAACAAGATGTTGCATTGGCTGTCGACAAACACGACGCCATCCACCATCGAGTTGACGAGCTTTTGTTGGAAGAGCTGATCGACTCCCGTGCCGCCGGTCGTCTTCGTCATCCGACCAAGACCCCAGAACGTACGAGCCTGGCTCGCGTCCATACGGGTCAGCCAACGTTCCGACCGAGAGCCATCCATGCGGATCTGATCGGCTTCCAGCAATCGCCGGTAGTTCTCGACAAGCTTGGGATCGAATTGAGTCCCCGAATACGAGGTCAACTCGGCGACCGCTCGCTCGGGCGTCATGGCTCGTCGGTAGACGTGATCGGTCGTCATCGAATCGTAGGCATCGACGATCGAAAGCATGCGCGAGCCGATCGGGAGTTGGTCGCGTTGTCGCTCGCTGTCGCCCCGAGAGCCGTCGTACCAGGTGCCCGCGAAGCGAACCATGTCGATGATCTCGTCGCTCAAGCAGCAGGACGAGAGAATGTCGAGTCCGTGCAAACGATAGCGATCCAGCACACTGATCTCGTCGGCGTCCAGTTTGCCCGGTTTGGTGAGAATCGAATCAGGTACGCCGATCTTGCCGATGTCGTGCATCAACGCGGCGGTTTCGAGCGTTTGCAAGTGAGGGTCCTCGAGCCCGATGGCTCGCGCCCAACTCGAGAGCCCCAGGGCGACGCGCAGACAGTGCGACGCGGTGGGAGAGTGTTTCGCGCGCAGGCTGGCGAAGAGCCCCCCCGCGATTCCCAGCCGATTGAATGCCAATTGGTCTTCGGCCAAACGCATGCCCCCATCGTCGGCCATCACACCCAAGGAGCGCGCTTCGTCGACGTTGGACAACAGGGACGTAACTCTGTGGAGCCCGTGTTCGGCGGCATGTGAGGACTGCATGCCGTTGGAATTGGGGGCAGAAACGTTTGTGTGTGACGATTCCAACATGGCTCGACCTGGAATGGATCCACTGTGATTTAGGCAGGAACTGTCGAACCATAGGTCGTCGCGCCCGTCGGGCAACCTGATCGAGCGGACGCGTCTCGTTGGATCATGTCACGGTCGTTACAAGAGGCGCTTCCCCAGGGTTTAGGGGACGCCTCGCCGCGAGTCGCTCGCCACCGCGCGGTTCTCGGGAGTGAGAGTTGATGTTCCGCCGCGAGGGATGGAGCTGGACCGCGGTGTTCGCCGCGAAAAGAGTTGTTGGCTGGGCCGAGAATTCGAAGAGTCCCTCGCTCACTGGGCTGTCGATTTAAGCCCGAAGCGTAGTGATTCGTGGCCAAGCAACCGGCGTTTTGCGTGCGAGAGAGTTCCCAACGGGTGACTAAGCCCCCAAAGGGGGCGCCGCACCACAGCCTAGGGTCAGGAGCCCAAGCGAAGCGCGAGGCGACGCAGCCCTAGGTCAACGTGCACCCAACCCCAATTCCAATCCGTGAGACGACCTCGATGGGCGTCTCACGGCCGCACGATGCGGCGCGACTGATCAAATCAACAGCCGCTCACGCTTCGGGTTTCCTTTGGTTTTCCAAGTGAATGACTCGGTCGACTGGGGCGAAGCCAGAAAATCGCGACGTCAAAAGAGAGCGAACGAAGACTACCGACCGCCGATTTCGCTTGAACCATCTTGCTCCAGACTGGGCGTTTCGTTACACCCGACCTCGCGACCGTACCGACGGGATCGGACATGGTTCGCCGGTCGGGCGGACGATTTGCGTTGACCCTCCCGCGATCGGGGAGCGGCGCTGATTCGCGGTGGCGTTGGCCCGGTGTTTTCAATCGCCGACAACCAAAAAGCCGCTCAGCCCAGACAATGCTTTGGGCCACATCGGATTTTGCCTCGATGTTCCTTCATGCCACGGTCCAGCCATGCAACTTCTGCGATACCTCACCCCGAATTCGAGCTCGACGGATGCCGCTGAAATTGGAGTCCAACAGGGTGACCGCCTGATAAGTTTGCGGACTCTGATCGGACCCGAAACGGGAATGCGCGAATTGATCGAAGCTTGGGAGGCGTGGTCGAACCGCATCACTGAGTTCGTTGCCAGCGGTCCCGACTCGGTTCCGACCGCCGACGCCCGCATACTTGCTCCGCTCGCCGACCCGCGCAAGGTAATCTGCATCGGCCTGAATTACGCGGACCACGCCGCCGAAACGGGAGCGGCGGTCCCCACCGAGCCCGTGGTGTTCAACAAGTTCCCCACGGCCGTCATCGGGCCCGACGACGCCGTGGAGTTGCCGCCGATTAGTAGCCAAGTCGACTACGAGGCGGAACTGGTGGTCGTGATCGGACGGCGAGCGAAACGAATCGCGCCAACCGAGGCGATGGACTGTGTCTTCGGTTACACCTGCGGGAACGACATCTCCGCCCGCGATTGGCAAAAGGGGCGACCAGGTGGCCAATGGCTCCTGGGCAAGACGTTCGATACGTTCGCTCCACTGGGCCCAGCGATCGTGACTCGCGATGAAATCGCCGATCCCCATCAGCTCGATGTGAAGCTACGGCTCAATGGCGAAACCATGCAGGACTCCAACACTCGACAGTTCATTTTCCAAATCGATTTTCTGATCTCGCATCTGTCACACGTCTTTACGCTGGAGCCGGGCGATCTGTTGTTCACCGGAACTCCACCGGGAGTTGGCGTGGCTCGCAAGCCGCCGGTCTTCCTAAAACACGGAGACCGCGTGGAGGTCGAGATTGGGGGTTTGGGGGTTCTCGCGAATCCAGTCGTCTCGGCGGGGAGCAACTAATCCACGACAAGACGGTTGGCCGAACAACCCCTCAGGTGTTTCGTCCAGGCGACAGGTCGTCGATTCACTCGCGGTGGGACCACGAGGGCTCGGTGGCCGGAATCATTAAGTCTGGACGAAACTCGCATCACCGTCCGTATCACCCACGTTTCGGACGCGTGACGGCAACAGGGACCAACGAGTCCTAGGTGGCGGAGCCACTCGCGAAAGCAGGTACCACAGGGAGGTGAGTCGCCCGCCAGGGTGACATTGAGTGCCATGCCGATTGGAGTCAGCCGAAAACGGGATGATCGCCGCAGACGCGTGCTGCGCGATGAACGTACCGCCGACGAGGAGCAAGGCGAGGCTCAAGGGCGTCGGCAAGCTCGTCGGCGTAAGTCACGGTATGGCTCGGCCGCTCGTCGTCGACATCAGCCCACGATCGTCGATCTGCTTCCGCTCACCGGCCGACGTTTTTGGGGAGCGGTAACGCTCCTCTGCACGTTGGCACTTCTGGTCGGTTCGGCCGTTTGGGTGACCGCCGAGCTCGGCACGACTGACTCGTTGCCGGCATTCCAACAAAACTACTTTGGCCTAGTCGCTCGATTCACTCAGTGGGTATCCGCCGCACTCATGATGGCGAGCGCGGTGGTTTGCTTTCAGATTTATTTGGTTCGTCGACATCGCCGCGACGACTACCGAGGTCATTACGCGATTTGGCTTTGGGCCGCCTTGGCCTGGGTGGCTGGTTCCGCGGACGCGGCGGCCTCGTTGAGCCAAGGTTTGAGCTCGTTGCTGTTACAGCAGTACGGCGGTTCGCTCGCCAGTGGCGGGTTGTCGCTCGCTCCGCGTGTTGCCTTCGCGATTCTTTTGGGCGGTCGACTCGCTTGGGAAATGCGCGAACATCGTCCATCGATGACATTGTTGCTAGTGGCGCTTGGCGCATGGGTCACCGCCTCGGTCGTACCGCTCATGATCACGGCCGATGTCCTGGCTCTCCGCTTGGCCGCCATGGCCGATTTGGTCGGAGCCTTCGGGCTGACCTTGGCTTCGCTGGCTCATGCCCGATACGTCATCGTCGATGCCGCGACCGGAGGCCGTCGAGTTTCTCGACATGCCAAGGCCGAGGGCGCGGACGAGGACGGCGAGGATTCCGAAGAGGCCGATCAAGGGCCGACTCAGCGGCGTCAGTCACGCCGCCGCCGTGCGGAACCCGAGGTCCCGGCGGACGTCGAGGAAGAGGACTCGGAAGAACTCGATGACCGAAGCCGAAACGTGGCGACTTCCGCCAAGGCCTCGCGGACACGATCCTCGCGCCACGACGACTCCGCCGACGAGGATGAGTCCACCGCGGGACCATCGAGGCCCGAGCCTGTTCACGTGACTCCCGCCGCCCAAACGGCGGCCGACGAGCAGGACGATGACGAGGACGAGGGGCTCGACCCCAGCGCGATGGCGGGAATGTCCAAGGCTCAACGCAAGAAGCTGGCCCGAGCCCAACGTCGCGCCGCTCGCCGAGGCGCGGCCTAGGTCACAGCGGCCCAAAGTCACCGCGGTCTCGTCATGCTTCCCGCCGCGACCTTCGCGGTCGTTCCGAACGAGTAGGTAGTTTCGTTCGTGTCCGTGAGGCGTCTTTGCCGTCGCGTCGGGTTTCCCTGGGATTGCCCGTGGTTCCAACCCGGCCCCTTGAGCCATGCCGTGAAAATCGCTCCGTCAGCCCCTCCGGATCCGCGCGGTCTTCGTGCCTGAGCCGCTCGCGCCGGTTCCTCGCCGGGGATTACATCCGAACCTAGCGTGCTCGGGGAGGGTCGCTAGAGAAAAGGCCTAGCCCGAGGGAGAGGCCACGGCGTGACATTCCTCGCTCGGTCCGGGCCTCTTGATCGAGCCAAGCCGACGGGCGACCGATTATCAAGGTTGGGCAATTTTGCTAGATTTCTGTCTTGGGTCGCGCATCGGCAAACGGCTTCCTTCGCCCTGCTCTGGCGTTGGTCGCCCCGCTTGTCGACTCCACTGGGTCCGCACGACGGAAGGGAATTCGCAACGATGACAGTTCGTACTCGGTTCGCACCGAGTCCTACTGGCTACCTCCATATCGGTGGCGTCCGTACGGCTCTCTTCAACTGGCTGCTGGCCAAGCAGGCGGGCGGTCAGTTCATTCTGCGAATCGATGACACCGACGCGGACCGCAACGTGGCCGAGGCGTTGCAACCGATTCTGGATGGCTTTCGCTGGTTGGGCATCGACTGGGACGAAGGTCCCGAGGTCGGCGGTCCGTGTGGTCCCTATTTTCAGTCGCAACGTGGTGAGTTCTATCGCTCCGCCGCCGAAGAGTTGTTGGCGAGTGGAGCCGCCTATTGGGATTACTCGCGGCCGGACGAGATTCAAGCCGAGCGAGCCGCCGCCGAGGCGGAGGGGAAGCCCTACGTACCGAGTCGTCGCTGGATGGCCGAGACCGAGGCGGAGCGAGCACGATTCGAGGGCGAAGGCCGACAAGCCGTGGTCCGTCTCAAGATGCCGCGCGAGGGAACTTGCGCTTTTGATGATCTCGTTCGCGGCCAAATGGAATTCGAGTGGGAGAAGGAAGCCGACCACGTGATCCAACGGGCGGACGGTAGTTGCCTGTATCACTTGGCCAACGTCGTCGACGATCAGGCGTTCGGCATTACCCACGTGGTTCGCGCGGTGGAGCATCTCGCCAACACGCCGCGACAGATTTTCATCGCCCAGTCGCTTGGCTATCCGCTGCCGACCTACGCGCATTTGCCGTTCGTGGCGGAGCCCGGCAGCAAGAACAAGCTCAGCAAGCGGAAGCTCGACAAGTATCTCAAGCATCCCGACTTCAAGAGTTTGCACGAGCATGGCGAGAAGGTCATGCAAGGCTTGGGACGACAGCCGGAGAGTGCGACGTTCAATCCGGTGATCGTCGACTTCTATCGAGAGGTCGGCTACTTGCCCGAAGCGATCTTGAACTACTTGTTGCTGTTGGGTTGGAGCCTCGACGATCACACCGAGGACTTTGATCGAGCCGCGATGATCGAGGCCTTTTCGTTGGAGCGAGTGGTCAAGGCGCCCGCCAGCTTTGATCCGGCCAAGCTGATGTCGTTCCAACATCGCTACGAGATGCGACTCGATCTCGAGACTCGCTACCAGGGCTGTCGCAAGTTCCTGATCGCCGCGGGTTGGATGAGCGATGACGCCGCGGCCGATATCGAGGCTCGAGCGCGGGCGGTCGTCGAGGCGGCGGGAGATCGCATTCGCGTCGCGGGGGACGTGTTGGAATACAGCCCGTTCTTCTTGCTCGATCGGTCGCTCGAGTACGAGCCCAAGGCGTTCAAGAAACGAGTGCTGAGCGACGCTCAAGCCACCGAACGTCTAGCGATATTCCGAGACGCGGTGCCGAGCCTCGAGGATCCCTCCGTCGCTGGTTGGGAGGCTTTTCTGCAGTCCCTGCTCGAGCGCGAAGGATGGTCGATTGGCCAAGTCATCCATGCGCTGCGCGTCGCGGTGACCGGTTCGGCGGTCGGATTTGGAATGTATGAGAGTCTCGCGATCCTAGGTCCCGAGGTCGTGGCTCGGCGGATCGATGAGACGATTGCCGAGGCGACGCGCCAACAGGCGGCGACCTCGTGACACGAGGCGAAATCCGAATCCTTGTCGTGGAGCCAAATCCCTCGGGACGCCGGACAAGGTCGGGCCTCGCTCGTGTCGACGACACACAGGGGTGCCGAGATGGTGAGTCGCGACAAGTCGTCGCGACGTCGGTTGAGTGAGCAACAGATCTGCCGACCACCGAGTCCTTCCCTGGGATGATGACTCGGTGGCACGGCGCGATGGAGAGAGTCGCAGCGATGAACGTGAGCGAATCAGGACGCAACCTGGATTTTGTCCGCCAGCTCGTCACCGATGACTTGGCCGCTGGGAAGAACGATAAGCGGGTGGCCACGCGCTTTCCGCCCGAGCCCAACGGGTACCTGCACATCGGCCACGCCAAATCGATTTGC
>JAGQPS010000003.1:0-5400 GCA_020426595.1 Planctomycetales bacterium | reverse complement strand
CTAGTCTGCCAACTCAAGCCGGAAGAGGTGAGCGAGTACCGTGGTCCTTGGAACGCGGCCGGCAAGAACAGCCCTTATCGCGATCGCACGGTCGACGAGAACCTGGCATTGTTCGAGCGGATGAAGCAAGGCGAGTTCGAGGAAGGCGAGTGCACGTTGCGGGCGAAGATCGACATGGCTTCGTCCAACATGAACATGCGCGATCCGACGATCTATCGAATCCGCCACGCCTCACATCACCGCACGGGCAAGAAGTGGTGCATCTATCCGATGTACGACTTCACGCATTGCTTGTCGGATTCCTTCGAGGGGATCACGCACTCCCTTTGTACGTTGGAATTCGAGAATCATCGCCCACTCTATGACTGGTTCTTGGAGCAGTGCCAGGTCTACCATCCGCAACAGACCGAATTCGCCCGACTCAATCTCACCTATACGGTGCTCAGCAAACGCAAGCTGCTGTTGCTCGTCAAGGAGAACCACGTCAACGGTTGGGACGATCCCCGCATGCCGACGATCAGCGGTTTTCGTCGGCGAGGCTACACGCCCGAGTCGATTCGGAATTTCTGTACCAAGATTGGTGTCACGAAGTACAACAGCTTGACCGACATCCATTTGCTCGAGGAGTCGTGTCGCGAGCATCTCAACAAGATTGCTCCGCGCGTGCTCGGGGTTCTCGATCCGATCAAGGTCGTGATCGAGAACTTGCCCGAGGATCATCTTGAGTATCGCGACGCGGTGAATAATCCCGAGGATCCCGCGGCCGGTACCCGCAAGATCGCGTTCACACGCGAGCTGTTCATCGAGCGGGACGACTTCATGGAGGATCCACCCAAGAAGTTCTTCCGGCTCGCTCCTGGTCGCGAGGTGCGCTTGAGGTATGCCTACTTCCTCAAGTGTGAGAGCGTGGTCAAGGATGACGATGGGAACATCGTTGAACTTCGCTGTACTTATGATCCGGAGACCGCCGGTGGCCAGGCTCCCGATGGCCGTAAGGTGAAAGGGACCATCCACTGGGTCAGCGCGACCGAGTCGATCGAGGCCGAGGTGCGGCTCTACACGCACCTGTTCACGCTCGAGGACGCGAATGACGTTCCGGACGGAGAAGACTGGCGTGACTTCCTCAACGCCGAGTCGTTCGAGAGCAAGGGCTCCGCTCGTTTGGAAAAGTCACTCGCCGACGCCGATTCCCAGACTCGTTACCAGTTCGAGCGACTTGGATACTTTTGCCTCGACGCGAAGGACTCAACGGCCAAGCGACCGGTGTTCAACCGCACGGTCACCCTCAAGGACACCTGGGCCAAGGTGAAGGGGAAGGACGGCAAGGGATAAAGCGGTTTTCATCTCGATCGGTTGAGTCGGTGTCGATCAAGGCCGTCGTCGGTGGCCTGATTACGCGGGCCACTTTCGTCCGTTTCCAGAATTGATGCGAGCGTTATGAGAGTCATTGCATCCCACAATGGCACCGCCGCCACGGCCCATGCGTTCGAGCGGATGGCGGCGGGAGTCGACGTGCTGGATGCCGTCGTGGACGGTGTGAGCCTGATCGAGGACGATCCGACGGAACTGACGGTTGGCTATGGTGGTTTGCCCAACGAGAACGGCGTGGTCGAACTCGACGCGGCGGTGATGGACGGGCGGACTCATCGAGCCGGCGCGGTCGCGGGCCTGCGCGACATCCGCCATGCGGCTCGCGTGGCGCTGCGAGTGATGAGGCACACGCGGCGAGTCTTGCTGGTGGGAGAAGGCGCGCGCGAGTTCGCGCTGGCCGAGGGCTTCCAACCCGAGGACTTGCTGACCGATCGGGCACGAGCAATGTGGCTCTATTGGAAAAGGACTCGCTCGCCAATCGACGATTGGCTGGCTCCCAGTGGGGATGCCGAGCAAGATGACGCCGAACAGTTGGACCTGAAGCGTTGGTTTGAACGCCACTTCTTCGCGCCGCAACCGGCCGCTCCGTTGGCGTCGGGAGAGTCAGGAATTCGGGCGGACCGGACAGGGACCGTGCATGTCGCGGGACGCGATGGCGCGGGTAACTTCGCCGCTTGCACCTCGACCAGCGGACACGCGTTCAAGCTGGCGGGACGAGTCGGAGATTCGCCGATCGTTGGCGCCGGCCTGTATGTCGATAACCAGGTTGGCACATGCGGGAGTATTGGGCATGGCGAGGCCAACCTCGAGAATTGCACGTCGTTCGCATGTGTCGAACTCATGCGTCAAGGCATGAACGTGGCGGACGCGACGATGGAGATCTTGCGGCGCGTCGTGGAACGGACGCGGCCGGGTGAGCTCGATGCCGATGGACGCCCCACCTACGAATTGATGGTCTTCGCCATGGATCGCTCGGGCGACTATGCCGGGGCCTCGTTGTGGCAGGGGCGCGAGATCGCGGTGTCGGACGAACAAGGAACTCGTCGGGAACCGTGCCGGTTCTTGTTCGCTCGGTGAGGTTGTGCCGTCGTGGGCCGCGACTCAATGCTGTTCGTCCGGCTGTATGCCTGGGCGCGGGGCCGTTGGTGCTCGGACCAGCCTCGCGGTATCGTATGGCCTGACTTTCGTGAACAACTTGGTGATTGCTCTTTAACTCGATAGGTGTGGTTCGATGTCGTTGCTCGTTGTTGGTTCGTTGGCGCTCGACAGTGTCGAGACTCCTACCGCTGTCCGTGACAACCAATTGGGAGGCTCGGCGGTCTATTTTTCCTACGCCGCGAGCTATTTCAGCGAAGTGAGCTTGGTCGGAGTCGTCGGGGAGGACTGGCCCGTCGCGAACACCGAACTTTTGCAATCGCGCAAGATCGACACGGCCGGTCTCCAAACGATTTCCGGCGGTCAGACGTTCCGCTGGCGCGGGAAGTACATGGAAAACATGAACGACCGGGAAACACTGGAAGTTCATCTCAACGTGTTGGGCGAGTTCAACCCCATCGTGCCCGATAACTACAAGGCGAGCCGGTTCGTGTTCTTGGCGAACGCGGCTCCCGCCGTCCAACTCAAGACGCTCGAACAGGTCGAATCGCCTCAGTTGGTCGTGGCGGACACCATGGACCTCTGGATTCGGGAAACCAAGGATGATCTGCTCGCGTTGCTCAAGCGAGTCGATGGACTGGTGCTCAACGATTCCGAGGCCAAACTGCTGACTCATGAGGAGAACGTCGTTAAGGCGGCCGAGAAGGTACTCGAGATGGGTCCCAAGTTCGTCGTGATCAAGAAGGGCGAACACGGTGCCCTGCTCTACTCGAACGAAGGCGCCTTCGCCTTGCCGGCCTATCCCACCGGCGACGTGGTCGATCCGACGGGCGCGGGGGATAGTTTCGCGGGTGGCATGATGGGCTTCCTCGCTCATCGCAACCAAGCCGACGACCAAACACTCCGTTTGGCGCTCGTCTATGGCACGATCGTCGCGAGCTTCAACGTCGAGGATTTCAGCCTGGAACGAATGAAGCAAATCTCGCGCGAGGATATCGATCATCGCTTGGCTCTGTATCGACAGATGCTCGCGTTCTAACCCAAAAGCAACGATCGCGGCGTCGCGTCGAGACCTGGTCATCGCGCGGCGCCGACACGAGGATACGCATGCAGACGATTCGCGCGTTCGCCGCGATTGAAGTCAGTCCATCGATCCGCGCCGCGCTCACCAAGGTGATCACGCGGCTCGATGACACGGACAACTCGATCAAATGGGTCGATCCCCAACAGTTGCACCTGACCGTGCATTTCCTTGGTGACTTGCGTTACCAGGATATCCAGCCGGTTTGCCGTGCCATCAAGGAAGCGGTTGGAGAGCTCGACCCGTTCGAGTTGCAGTTGCGATCGGTCGGCGCGTTTCCAGACCTGCATGCGCCGCGGGTCATCTGGGTCGGGATCGAAATGGGACACGAGCCCTTGGTGGAGCTGCAACGCGCGTTGGATGGTCCGTTGGCCGATCTCGGTTATCCCTCCGATAAACGGCACTTCAAACCACACGTGACCTTAGGACGCGTGAAGCGTCTCAGCCGACTGGCTCCCTTGGTTGAAGCGATTGAGTCGTTAAGTGATGTCAACGGCGGATCGATGATCGTCGATGAACTGACACTGTTCGAGAGCGTGCTCAGTCGCCGTGGTCCCGACTACACCGCGATCGCCGAATTCGAACTCGGCTAGAAGTAACGCGACGTGAACTACCAGTGCATGACGAATCCGCCGTCGACGTTCATGGTTTGTCCCGTGATGTTGCGGCCTCTCGGCGAGGCGAGAAAGACGGCCAGCGCGGCGATGTCTTGCGGCGTTTGCCAGCGCTGAAGCGGCACTACCGAACGGACCTTGGATCCCGCCCAGGTCTCGTAGTCGAGTCGATCCTCGGGGGCTTGGGCGTCATGCCAAGCCTTCCAAACGCTTTCGTTGAGCTCGGTCTTGATCATGCCGGGACAGATCGTGTTGACTCTCACGCCGTAGGCCGCCAAGTCCTTCGCCATGCATTGGCCAAAGTTGATGACGGCCGCCTTGGCCGCGCTGTAGGGAGGATCGGTCTGGCTGCCAATCTGTCCGGCGACACTGGAAATCAGCGTCAACGAACCATCGCCACAAGCGCGCAGGTCTCCGGCGACCGCATGGGCCACGTTGACCGTCCCCATCAGGTTCACGTCAACGACCTTGGGCCAATCGCTGGGCGATAGGTTCGTGAACGGAAAACCAAACTTGCCGCTACCGATTCCCGCGGCGATCACGACGTGCTGGGGCGGCTGATCGAGTCGGAGTTGTTCAAAGACGGCCTCGACCTGGGACGGTTGAGTCACATCGGCTTGGAATCCTCGCCATCGCTGACCCTCATCGCGAGCACTCGCGGCCAATTCGCTCGCCCGTTCCGAGACCTGAGGGGACAAGTCAACGATGGTGACGTCCGCTCCCTCTTGAGCGAATTCCTCGGCGATCGCCCAGCCGATGCCTCGGGCTCCCCCGACGATCACCGCATGTTGCTTCTCGAGTCGCAGATCCATTCGGATGAGTACCTTGTGAGTCAATGGTGCGAGGGCATTGGCGGTCGCCGACCTTAGCGCCGCAGCGTAATGAGTGGACCGGCCAACAAGGGATCGATCAAGCTGTCGAAGGTCACGAGCCCGATGCCTCGCCCCGTGTCATCGACCACGAGCGCCATGGCCCATCGCTCCGAATTCATCTGGATCAGGGCATCGCCATGAAGTTCGCGAGCCGCGATCTTCGGCAACTCCTCGAACGTTTCGATACGAGACGCCTCGGACAACCACAGGTCGATGGTGCGGACATAGCCAATCGGTTCGCGCGAGCCGGTGTCGGTGACGGCGAACGCCTTGACGTTATCGCGCTGCGCCCGCTTCAAGGCTTGCGCCCGCGATTCACCTCGCTTGAGGTGTGGGATGCGATGAAATGGCAGCGCTAGCTCGGACA
>JAGQPS010000039.1 GCA_020426595.1 Planctomycetales bacterium | reverse complement strand
GTGTTCGTGGCGCAACGAATAAGCGGCTGGTTTGAGAATGCGAAGAATCCCTCGCTGACGCTTCGGGTTTCCTTTGGCTTGCGCACGCTTTCAGCATGGTCGACTTGGGCGAAGCGTGAAAAGCGCGATGTCAAAGCTCACGCTTCGGGTTTCCTTTGGTTATTCCACGCTTTTGAGACGGCTTAGGCGGTGACGCGAAGCGAGTTTGCGCGAAAGCGCGAGTGAAGTGGATGCTTGGCTAGCCTTCGAAGCAGCCGGGAACTTGCTTGAGCCGCTCGAGGGCCTTTTCGATGATGGCCTTCATTGGATCGGAGAGGTCGCCATCATCGAGAGGAGATGGGCCCTTCGTTAGGGCGAGTGATTCTTGTCGAGAAATAGGGCCTTCGTTCCACAAATCGGCGACGGACCGTTCATAGGCCTTGGGCAGGCAATGAGGCCGTTGTTCGGCGGCTCGCCGATCGCTCACCTTCGAAAGACGCAACACCTGTTTTACGAGCTGTTCGCGAGTGAAGGGCTTGTTGAGGAACGCATCGCAACCCGCCTGCCAGCTTTCTCGTTCGAGCCCGACATTCGAGCGACCCGATATCGCCAAAATGGGGATCGTGAGCCCGCGTTCACGTATTTCACGGGCGATTTCAACTCCCGACATGAAGGGCATTTCAATATCGGTGATCACGAGGGCGTATCGACCGGGATGA
Source organism: Planctomycetales bacterium (assembly GCA_020426595.1). Classification (GTDB taxonomy): domain Bacteria; phylum Planctomycetota; class Planctomycetia; order Pirellulales; family Pirellulaceae; genus UBA11682. Next base: position 24,928 of record JAGQPS010000039.1, on the reverse strand, counting down.
CGGTTCACGGAATCGATTCCCGCCAGTCCGTTGTTTTCCAGCGTGATTTCCGCGCCAGCTTGCCGCAAGAACTGCGCGAAGAGGCGCTGCTGGGTTGGATCATCCTCCACCAGCAGCACATGGCGACCTTCAAGTTGTTTTGGCTCGTCCTCTTGGGACGGAGCCTTTCCAAAAGCGGCCATCGCCTTGTCCCCGCGGGCTCCGACTGTCACGAAACGCTGGAAACGTCGGCTCAACGAATGGCTTATGGCTCGTGGCGATGCAAATCGTTCGTCACATTGGGGGAAAGATTTCCGTGAGTTTCGGCGAGCCGGTATCGACCTTGAGGTCCTGAATTATCTGCCGTGCGAATCGAATCGCGTTTCTGGAAAGAGCCGCGCGTTTTTGCGGGTCCCATGCGACTTGCCGCGGACAGACAGCCCGGCACGCTTGGCAAGGATCCAACATCCGTGGTGGCAGGCGCAGGCCCCCGGAGCGGCGGAGCCTGGAGTTCGTCAAACTTGGGTAAAAGCGGCGAAGCGGGCTTGGTGGGTTGGTTGTCGGTCGGTAGTTTGATCGACGTTAGATGTGCGCGCTTCACCGCCCGCTCGATTGGCAAGTTGGGTTTTCGCCCGGCACGCCGCCGAGAATCGCATGCATCGCGAGGGAAACACAGGGTGGAGGCGTGGAGGCAATGAAAGCTGCGCGTGAACCAACAACGGCTTCGGGGTCTCGAGCTTGATGGCTCGGACTTCAATCAAGGTCGAACGTGGCAAGCAAAGCGGTTCTCAGGCTTCTGCCATCGACTCGTTCGATGGTCCTCAAGAAGTGGTCGTAGCGTTTCGAGCCGGTGAACGGAGATTCGTTCGTTGTGAAGTCAACGCCCAGTCGGTGAGGTCGGGTTTCGGCCTGGTCCATCGTCGGCGAGAGCTTGATTTCAATCGACCGTAATTCCAAAACGCTGGCCTGTCCGCGCTGTGACAGGTATGGTCTCGAGCTTCGTGGTACTGGGTCGATGCAGCCGAGTCAGCGGAGATTGGGACGGATTGAGCAGAGTGCGTCGGTTGTTATTCGTACGTATGAGTCGGACCGGCGCGCAGGATTTTCAGGAGACCCGTCGTGGGTAAGAAGTTGTATGTCGGCAATGTTGTTTATGGCATGACCGACGGTGAGTTGCAGGCTCTGTTCGAGCAGTATGGCACGGTCGTCTCGGCTCAGATCGTTTACGATCGAGAGACGGGTCGCTCGAAGGGTTTTGGGTTCGTCGAGATGGCTGATGCCCAAGAGGCTGACGAAGCGATTCGCGCTTTGGATGGCCAAGATCAAAACGGTCGTCCGTTGACGGTCAACGAAGCTCGCCCCAAGGAACCGCGTAGCGGTGGCGGCGGCGGCGGTGGCCGAGGTGGTCGTGGCGGCGGCTACGGCGGCGGCGGCGGTGGTGGTGGCTACGGCGGCGGTGGCGGCCGTGGCAACGGTGGTGGCTACGGCGGCGGTGGTGGCCGTGGCGACTACGGTGGTGGCGGCGGACGTCGCTACTAATCGCCTTGGATTGTGGGCCCCTGGGCGAGACGGTTGTTTCTCCCAGGGGCTTTTATTAGGCGGAACCCTTCCGCTTGCATGCCAGTCGCTGATGGCAAAGGTTGTCGACGAAGCTCTCTCTCTTCAGCGATCTCGATTCCCACGGTTGGAAAACGAGAAACGATGCGGGGGTCTTGAATAACGGGCCAATCCCCTTGGCCGCGAACCCCAAGCATTAAGCCGCGAGGCATGCGGCATCTGTCCGATGTTCGTGCCAGCGAAGAATGTTTTCCGCCCCAAGGCGGCAAGCGGCTTGAGTTGGTCCAGCATCTTGGCGGTATCCCGCCTCCCCACCTCTGTAGAGGAACTATCGAGTGCTCAAACCGCAACCCGTGACATCGACTCCGCGTACCGCTTCGGACTCTCAACCGATCGCGGCCTCGAATCCCAAGCCCGCCGCGCGCAAGCAGCCTCTCAATCCATGGCATGCCCAGCTCTCACCGTACCGGGCGCCGAGTGTCGTGAGATCGCTTTGGCAGGTCGGGAACACGCTCGTGCTGCTGGTCTTGTCTTGGGGCCTGACGTTCGAACTCGTGTCGCGAGGCAATTGGCTCGCGGTCCTACCGATGTTCATTTCGTCGCTGTTGCTGGTACGAGTCTTCGTGTTGCAACATGACTGCGGTCATCGCTCGTTCATGCCGACCGCGAAGGGTTGTGACCGAATTGGTGTTTGGCTCGGCATACTCACGCTCACCCCTTATCACACTTGGCGCCGACTCCATGCCCTCCATCACGCGACATCGGGCGATCTTGACCGTCGTGGCAAAGGGGGCGAGATCCATGTACTCACGGTGAAGGAGTACCGCGAGCTGTCGAATTGGGGGAGGCTCCTGTATCGCCTGTACCGTAATCCGTTCGTACTTTTGGTCATCGGTCCGTTCTATCAATTCGCGATCCGTCAACGGTTCGCCTTCGAATTGCCTCGAGAATGGAAGCGCGAGCGTTACAGCGTTTACTTCACGAATCTGGGAGTGCTCGTCTTTTGCGGGGCACTGATCTGGGCTTATGGCTGGACCACGTTCCTCTTGGCCTATGTGCCGGTGTTCACCCTAGCCGCGTCTGCGGGCGTATGGCTGTTCTATGTGCAGCACCAATACGAAGAGGGGTATTACGAGCACCACGACAAATGGGACTACACGGAAGCGGCCCTTGAAGGGAGCTCGTATTTCGCGATGCCCCGCGTGTTGCAGTGGTTTACCGCCAACATTGGCATCCATCACATCCATCACTTGGATTGCAAGATCCCGAACTACTACTTGCAACAGTGCATGGATGAACAACCTGGCCTAGCAGCTCGCCATACCGTGACGCTTGCCGACGCGATTCGGCTCATGAATTACAAGATCTGGGATGAGGATTCGTCCCGATTGTTGACTTGGCGTCAGTACCGGCAACTCGCTTGATTGAGTTCCGGTATTGCGGGCTCAGCAATTCGTGCTTAGCCCGCCGGGACATTCGACCGATCTCGAAAGCCATATCAGGCTCGCCGATATGAGGCTCATGTAAGCCCCTGCCGATCAGAGGGTTTGCGAGCGCCTCTATGTTTCGGATACGATGCCGTTGGGAAGTATGAGAACCAATCAAGTTCTCAGCTGAATGGTGATGGACGTTTCCACTTGAGTTGGGGAGCCAAGTGGAGCATCCGCCGATGTGGGATGTGGCTGTCCCATCGCCGTCCTTTCTCTCATGGCTGGCTCAATGCGTTCCGTGCTTGCTTAAGGCTTTGTGTGTGACGGTCGCTCGCGAACCGCTCCAAACGCCTCTAGCCCGCTAGAACTCAAAGTGACCAGGGCCTTGGACGAGGAAGGAACAAGCCATTCGAGTTGGGCCTCTCTCGTGGCGACGTGGTACTGTCGAGTTCGACATCTATCGCTTCCCACGCGACTCATACTTCGACAGGGATTGTTTCATTCAAGCGCAGGAAAGGTCGGACGATGGCAAAGAAGAGTGCCGAGGGCAAGGTCAGCAAGTCTCAAGCGATTCGCGACTACTATGCCGCCAACAAGACCGCTAAGCCAAAGGCGATCGCCGAGGCGTTGGTGGCCCAAGGGTATGACCTCAACGCTCAATACGTGAGCGTGATCCTCTCGGGCGACCGCCGTAAGGCGGGCAAGGTCTCGAAGCGAGGACGCAAGCCGAAGGCCGCCGCGGCCAAGGCGACCAAGGCGGCTCCCGCCGCGCCTCGCGCCAAGGCGACCGCCACCGATGCGTCGCTCGCTCAACTCATGTCGGCCAAGGACTTGGTCGCTTCGGCCGGCAGCGTCGCCAAGGCGCGAGCCGCTTTGGATGCGTTCGCGAAGCTCGTGGGCCAATGATCGCCCCCGGCTGGTGAATCTCGCATTCGCCGCGATGAACGAACCACGAGACCCCGTCTGTCATGCAGGCGGGGTCTTGTCTTTGGTGGAGGGACTCTAGTGACACAAGTCGCTTTCTGGCTCCGCTACTCGCGCCCAGGACCGATGGGGCTCGAGTCCCTGATCTTGGTCGCGGCCCAAGCACGAGTCGACTCCCTAGCCGCGGGCCTTTGAGGTAGCATGAGGTGGTCGCGCGCTTCGCGCCTTGGCCGCGATGGGTGACTCGGCCACCTTTCCCTGTCCGTGGCCATCACTCGAAACACTCCCGCCCCATAAATCGACTCAATCCAAAGTGAAGGACTTCGATGAAAGCGATTGCCGTCCATCCCGGGAAACCCAACAGCGTTCATCTCCAAGACATTCCGGAACCGACGCTGGACAAGTTCCCTTGTGGGCATGGTGTGTTGGTCAAGGTGTTGAAGGTCGGCGTCGATGCGACCGACAAGGAAATCAATGACGCCCTCTATGGCAACTCGCCTCCAGGCGACGACTTTCTTGTGCTCGGGCACGAGAGTTTTGGAGTCGTGCTCGAGGTTGGCGACAAGGTCACGCGAGTCAAGCCGGGCGATTATGTCACGGCCACCGTTCGACGTCCCGGCGGCTCGATCTACGACAAGATCGGCACCTATGACATGACGAGCGAGGAGACCTACTACGAGCGCGGCATCAATCTCCTGCACGGTTATTTGACCGAGAAGTTTGTCGATCACGAGGACTACATCGTCCGCGTGCCCAAGGGCCTCAAGCATCTTCATGTGCTGATGGAGCCCATGAGCTGTGCGGCTAAGGCGGTGCAACAGGCCTACGAAGTTCAACGTCGCATGAAGGTCTGGAGTCCCAAGACAGCGTTCGTGATGGGGGCCGGCCAAATTGGCTTGCTAACGAGCCTCATCTTGAAGCTCCGCGGGTTACGTGTCTTGACCTTCGCCCGCAGCGAGCCGCCAACCTTGAGCTCCGAGATCATCTCGGGCATGGAAGGCGAATATGTCAGCCTCGCGCGTGAAAGCATCGGCGATGTCGTGAAACGGGTGGGTAAGGCCGACTTGATCGTCGACGCGACTGGCTCGAGCAACGTCGCCTTCGACATGATGAATCATCTTGGCCACAACGGCGTCCTGGTCTGGACGAGTATCACGGGCGGAAGTCGCTCGACGGAGATCCATTCCGATCGAATCAATATCGAATGGGTGCTTGGAAACAAGTTGTTGTTGGGCAGCGTGAATGCCAATCGAGAGCACTTCGAGTCGGGGATCAAGGATCTCGCCTTGGGCGAAGTCATGTATCCCGGCGTGATCTCCAAGATTCTGACTCATCCGGTCGACGGCCTTGATCAGTATCGCGAGATGATGAGGCTGCTCGTCGAGGATCGCTCGGCCCTCAAGGTCTACGTCAACGTCGCCTCGGAATAGCGAGAGCCACGGTCGGTGCTCCTCGCGCGGCTGAGTGTTCGGAGCACCGACGTTTTGGATTCAACGGGAGTGGTCCTGCGAATCATGGGCCTCCTCGAGCCGAGCCACTTAGGCTGGACTCGATGCCCGCCCCTAAGCGGCGACCACGCTCCAACGCAGGAGTTCGATCATGAAGAAGCCGAGCAGTGCCGGTGGATTTCGAGCGATCGCCTATACCCTACGCAAGGCGCGAGCGGCCGGGGGATTTTGGCGCATGTTCGGCGCTCTTCGATCGAAGAACTCTTGTAAGACCTGCGCCGTGGGCATGGGTGGGCAGAAGGGAGGCATGGTCAACGAGCAGGGGAGTTGGCCCGAGTTCTGCAAGAAGAGCGTCCAGGCGATGGCGGCCGACTTGCAGGGCGGTATCCCGGCCGACTTTTGGCAGACGTACTCGCTCCCGCAGTTGCAGCGTTTCTCGCCCTATGACCTGGAACATTGCGGGCGTTTGACTCAGCCAGTCAAGTACTCGGCCGAGGGTCAGTACTACCAACCCGTGAGTTGGGAGGAGGCCCTATCGGGCATCGCCTCCAAGTTGCGCGGCTGGAAGCCGGATGAATCGTTTTGGTATTTCAGCGGTCGCAGCTCGAACGAGGCCGGCTTCCTGCTCCAACTGCTTGCTCGGTTGCACGGCACGAACAACGTCAACAACTGCTCCTACTATTGCCATCAGGCGAGCGGTGTTGGCCTCAAGTCGAGTGTCGGAACCGGCACCGCCACCCTGGAGCTCGAGGATGTCGAGCACGCCGATTGCGTGTTCGTGATCGGTGGCAATCCGGCCAGCAACCATCCACGTCTCATCAGCGTCTTGCGACAAGTGCGCAAACGGGGTGGCGAGGTCGTGGTCATCAACCCGATCGTCGAGCTTGGCTTGGTCAACTTCCGCATCCCGAGCAACCCCATGAGTCTGCTCTTCGGGAGCAAGATCGCCTCGAAGTACGTCCAGCCGCATATCGGTGGCGACCTCGCGCTGCTCACGGGAATCGCCAAGCGGGTCTTGGAGCGCGGCGAAGCGGACCTTGAATTCCTACGTCAACATTGCCGAAACTCGGACGAGTGGATCGAACATCTCCGCGAGGCCTCTTGGGACGACATTGTCGCGGGGAGTGGAATCGATCGAGAGACGATCGATACGCTGGCGGCCCTCTATGGCAAATCGCGGAACGCGGTCTTCTCGTGGACGATGGGCATCACGCATCACAGCAATGGCGTGCAAAATGTCCAAGCGATCGCCAACCTAGCACTGATGCGAGGCATGGTGGGTCGACCGAAGGCTGGGCTATTGCCGATTCGCGGCCACTCGAACGTGCAAGGAATTGGCTCGGTCGGAGTGACTCCGAAGCTGGCCGACACGATCTTTCAACGATTGCGTCAGCATTACAATCTCGAGCTGCCCACGTCACCGGGACTCGACACGCTGGGCTGTATGGAGCAAGCCGCGGACGGTCGCATTCGCGGAGCCGTTTGTTTGGGAGGCAACCTCTACGGTTCCAATCCCGACGCCCAATTCGCGGCCCGAGCGATGCAAAATCTCGACCTAGTCGTGTACCTCAGTACGACGCTCAACACGGGACACGCGCATGGCATTGGCAAGGAAACCTATATCCTGCCCGTGCTGGCCCGCGATGAGGAACCCGAGTCGACGACCCAGGAGTCGATGTTCAACTTCGTCCGCTTGAGCGACGGCGGTCCACGGCGACTGGACGGGCCGCGTTCGGAAGTCGAGTTGATCGCCACGCTCGGCGAGATGATCGTCGGCGATCGAGGCCCGATCCAGTGGTCGGACATGCGTCACACGACTCGCATTCGCGAAGTGATCGCGAAAGTCGTACCAGGTTATGAGTCGGTCGCGGACATCGACAAGACGAAACGCGAATTCCATATTCCCGGACGGATCCTCCATACGCCACAGTTCCCCACGGAGGATGGTCGAGCGGTGATCCACGTTCACGACGTGCCACCACTGTTGGGCGACGAAGGTGAACTGCGATTGATGACGATCCGATCGGAAGGGCAGTTCAATACCGTCGTCTATGAGGAAGAGGACCTCTACCGAGGTCAGGATCGGCGCGACGTGATTCTGATCCATCCAAGCGACTTGCAACGCATGCGTATCGTGCCCGACTCCACCGTGACGGTCACGAGTAGCGCTGGGGCAATGACCGGAGTCATCGCTCGTGCCTACGAGGACATACGAGCCGGAAACTGCGCCATGTACTATCCGGAAGCGAATGTTCTCGTGCCTCGCAGCGTCGATCCCTCGAGCCGCACACCGAGCTTCAAGAACATTCTTGTTAGGGTCTCCGCCGAGCAACTGGAGGCGACGGTCAAGGTCTGAGTTCCGGTCGAGCCGCCGCGTTACTGATAGGGCCGTTTTCCGTCGGCGGATCGCGCTTGATTGACCATCGCCAGCGCGCGAGGTTCGAGCTTCAGGAACTTGATCAATTGGCTCGCGGTCGTCCCCAGCCGTTCAGCCAGTTCCCCGAATTCCGCGTGTCTTGGCAGCCAAAAATCCAGTATCTCGGCCAACAGCGCGGGGAAATCTTGGTGGGAGGGATTCACCTTGAGCTTTCCCTCCGAGACTCGCCGCCGCCACAACGCCGACGGATTCTCACGCGCTATCCGAATCCGCAGGGCAAGCTCGACACGAAGTCTCTGGAGAGCCTGTTCCCGATTGTCCGCTTGGCTGCGCCGTTCATTCGCTTCGGCCCTCACGCCCGTCGGCTCGTGAGTTAGAATGACGGCGGTTTCGACTTTGTTCCGATGCTGGCCGCCAGGGCCGGAACGGCGAGTCGTGCGGAACGAGCACTGAGCCAACAGCGCTTCTGGCGATACCGCGGCGGGATGCTCGGTTGGCTCCACGTTGCTCCTCACTCTTCTCATTTCTCGTCCGAAGCTTTCACAGCCGCCCGATCATGGCCGTTCGTCCGATCAAGCCGTCATCGTTCCCGCTTGATCGAGCGCCGCCATCGGTCGTCGGCTGGTGCCTCAATGCGATGCCGACGGTTTGGGCCGACGAGTCACGCACTGAACACACCGATGTGGCCACGCCGAAGTGACCGCCCCCGACCAACGCTCCCCAGCGCTCGACACAGGAGAGACGATTGTATGTCACTCAAGTACCTCGGACCTTATCGAATCGAGAAGCTGCTAGGTCAAGGTGGGATGGGAGCCGTGTATGCCGCGAGAGACGACAAGACGGGAAGGAGGGTCGCCGTCAAGGCGATTCCCTCCGCGAAGAGCCAGCAGGAGGTTTTTAAGCGTCGCTTCGACGCGGAAACCACGGCGTTGACCAAGCTGGAACACCCCAACATCGTCCGCATCCTGGCACATGGAGCCTCGCAAGGATACCTGTACCTGGCGATGGAGTTGATCGATGGGCCGAGTCTCTACGACTACTTCCGCAAGAAGCGATTCCTCCCTTGGGCCGAGGTCATCGGCTACATGCTCGATGTCTGCAAGGGACTCAAGCACGCGCACGATCGCGGGTTTATCCATCGAGACCTGAAGCTAGGCAACCTGCTGTTGAGCTCGAGTGGGCAGGTCAAGATCGCCGACTTCGGCATCGCTCGGTATCAGGGAGTCGTGCATGACGAGTTGCGTGAGCATATCACGGCGCCAGGAGGGGTCGTCGGTACGTACGATTACATGTCACCCGAGCAACTCCGGGGAGAACCGGCGACCGTTCGCTCGGACCTCTATTCACTCGGGGTCGTCATGTACGTCCTGTTGACGGGACGCACCCCTTTCTCGTTCAAGAACGTCAACGAAGCGATTGAGTTGATTCGCAAGGCGGAGATCACGCCGGTGAGCACGCTGGCTCCCGACATGCCGCCGCGACTCGAGAAAGTCGTCATGCGATTGCTCGATAAGGATCCCCAAAATCGTTATTCGTCCGCGGATACCGTGGGGCGGCGCCTGCTGGAAATCATCGATGCCGACGCCGATGTCGCTCCTTCGTCTCAACGTAGCGCCGATGAACCGGCCGATGGCTGGGGACACGAGGAGTTCGAACTCAGCGACGAAGTCCATCAACGCCGCACGCTGATCGACGGCCAAGGAGGTGGGAAGGAGGCGACCCAAACTCCGGGAGACCAGGGCACTCCCGCGACGGTGCAAGGTAGTGGCAAGAGCGACCTCACCGCTCAAGCCAACGCTGCGCCCGAACCTCGCAAACCGTCGCCTCCCGAGGAGTACTTCTCGGCCGTTTCGGAGGCGGAACGAGGCGACGACGCATGGCGTACGGAGGAGCCGGAGGCGGGCCCCGTTTGGCCCTACTTGCTTGGATTGCTGCTCGTTCTTGGATTGTTGGGAGTCGGTCTGTATTTCGCCGTCCTGCGGTCCCCTTCCGCCGACCAACAACATGAGGCGATCACCGCCGCGGTGGCTCGTGGCGATTCGCCCGAACAACTCGAGGACGCGATGATCGCCTTTGTCGAACGATTTCCCAACGATCCTCGGTCGATGGAATTCAACGCCACGCTGACCGATCTCGAGGCGCGCCGACTCCCTCGACGTCTGCAAATGCAACTCAACTGGCAAAACGGAGCGACCCTTAGCGACCTGCAACGAGGCTTCCTCGACGCGATTCAGTTGGCTCAAACGCGGCCCGCGGAGGCCGACCGTCGCCTGTTGAATATTGAAACGTTGCTGTCGATGAAGGGAGTCGCCCAGGACGAATCGTTACTCGCCGCCATTCGCGCCGAACGTCGCTTGTTGTCCGAAGTCCTCGAGCATCAGCTGACCGATCGAAAGCGAATCCTCGCGAAGCTCGTCGAGGCCGGCCAGGAGCTCGCACGCACCTCCGACGAGGCGGACCCGTCCGCGCTCGCCGATTGGCACCGTCAGTCGGCGGCCGCCCTAACTCTCTACGGGGATGACGATCGGCTGATCGAGCTCAAACAACGTATCGAGAGGTTGCGGCAATCGCTGCCGGACCCAACGACTACGGACGATTCCTCGGCGTCGTCCGAAGATCGCGACGACGAGTGAAACCATTCCGATTTCGTGAACGTTGCCGGATGGGAGATTCGTGAATTCGCGGCCGGGCGGCACGTGCCCGAGTTCCGGTCGCGAGGCCGCGAAGGAGTGCCGTTTGAGCCGCCCATCGGGTATTCTGTCTTCGTCAGTCAAACACGCGAACCGTCGTGCGTGACTTCCTCGTGTTTCCCGCCTTTTAATGTCGAGCCGTTTCGTTTCCAGCCTCGAGCCCCATTGTTACGCGTGGAGCGTCACGGGGCCGGCGTGAATGGTGACGATTCGATCGCGGCAGAATCCTTCGAGTTAGGTTGGTCCATGGATTCCGTTGTGCGTTTTCTCAATGGCCGCTCGGTGAATGGCTTCTCGCATGGCGTTCGCGTCGCGCTCTTTGGCGGCGTGGCGCTACTTTCGCTCGCTGTGTCGGCGTGCGCGTGCCAGCGCCCCGAATGGGAGACTCCCGAACCAAGGACTCCGGTGGTCGCCGAGGCGTCCGACGAAGGCCGTCAAGCGATGCAGGGATTTCAGAAGCCCGCTGGGATCGAAGTCGGCTTGTTCGCCGCGGAACCCGACGTCGCGAACATGGTCGCGATCTACGTCGATCTGCAAGGGCGTGTTTGGGTCTGCGAGTCGTTTCGACAGAAGGTAGGCATCGAGGACAACCGCGGGCATGAGCATTGGCTCGATGATGACCTTGCCGCGCGGACCGTCGAGGATCGCTACGCCTACATCCAAAAACACATCCCCAATGCGACTCGGCTCTACACCGAGAATGACGACCGGATTCGTTTGTTGATCGACGAGGACGGGGACCATGTCGCGGACCGAGCCACGGTGTTCGCCGATCATTTCAACGAGGTGGTTTCGGGAACGGGAGCCGGCGTGCTGGCCTACCGTGATCAAGTCTATTACACGTGCATCCCGGATCTCTGGATGCTCGTCGACGAGGATTCGGACGGAGTCGCCGATTCGCGACGTTCGTTGCATTACGGATTCGGAGTGCGATTCGCGTTCCGAGGCCACGACATGCACGGTTTGACGATTGGCCCCGACGGACGGCTGTATTTCAGCATCGGCGATCGTGGCTACAACGTTGAAACGATGGACGGCCAAGGCGAGAACCCGGAATCGGGCGCGGTGTTCCGTTGTGAGCTGGATGGTTCGAGGCTCGAGGTATTCGCGTCGGGTCTGAGAAATCCGCAAGAGCTTGCGTTTGACGACTTTGGCAACCTCTTCACCGGCGACAACAACTCCGACAGCGGCGATCAAGCTCGTTGGGTACACGTGGTTCAAGGGGGCGACAGCGGTTGGCGCATGGCCTACCAGTACTTGCCGGATCGAGGTCCGTTCAACCGAGAGAAGATTTGGCATCCGGCTCATCCCGGACAGCCTGCTTACATCGTGCCTCCGATCGTGAACTTCGCCGATGGCCCTAGTGGCTTGACCTACTATCCGGGTACCGGCCTGGGCGACGAATACCTCGGGCGATTCTTTCTCTGCGATTTCCGCGGACAAGCCTCCAATAGCGGCATCCGATCGTTTCGCCTTGAACCCAAGGGTGCGAGTTTTGAAATGGTTGATGCGACTCAACCCTTCTGGAACATCCTTGCGACGGACGCCGATTTTGGTCCGGATGGAGCGTTGTATGTCGCCGACTGGGTCCATGGTTGGGATGGACTCGACAAGGGCCGAATCTACCGATTTAGCAATCCAGAAGCGGCCGAGTCGGAGATCGTGCGCGAGACCCAACAACTGCTTAATAACGGCATGGAGATGACCGACGAGGTCGTCTTGGTTCGTTTGCTCGGACATCAGGACAAGCGGGTTCGGCAGGAGGCCCAGTTCGAACTCGCGCGTCGGAATGCGTTGGAAGCGCTCGATGGAGTCGCGCGACACGGTCACACGCTGTTGGCCCGCGTGCATGCCATCTGGGGCATTGGACAAATCGCTCGTCGTGACATTCGACTCGATGAGATCTCGGAAACTCTCTCCGAGTTGATGACGGACCGCCAAAGCGAGGTTCGAGCGCAGGCCTGTTCGCTTGTCGGCGATTTGCGGGACCGAACCTATGCGGCTCAGTTGCAGGATCGCGTGCTCGATGCCGAACCGCGAGTTCGATACTTCGCGGCGTTGGCGGTCGGTCGCTTGGAGTATCCCGCGGCGTTGCCTGCGGTGTTGCGATTGCTCGAGGAGAACGCGGACCAAGACGTGGTTCTGCGTCACGCGGGGATCATGGCATTGCGTGGAATCGCGATCGAGGACCGCGGCGCCGTTCGCGGCTTGGCTCAACACCCGTCGCTTTCGGTTCGAATCGCGGCCACCGTCGCGCTGCGAAAAATCGAGGACTCGGGAGTCGCTGAGTTCCTGAATGACGCCGATCCGTTGGTGGTTGTCGAGGCGGCTCGGGCCATTCATGACATGCCCATCGTGGAGGCATGGCCCAACCTCGCCGCTCTGATCGAGCGACCGAGCGAGGATGACGCTCTGATGCGTCGAGTCTTGAGCGTCAGTTATCAGCTCGGTGGCCAGGAGCAAGCCGAGAGCTTGGCCGTCTTCGCCGCCGAAACCCCTAACGAGGCATGGGCGATCGAAGCCATCAACCTTCTGGCGTATTGGCCCGAGGGCATTGGTCGTGATCGTGTCCTCGGTATGTGGCGTCCCGTTGAAGCGCGAGATGCCGCCATCGCGCGAGATGCCCTCAATCGGCATTTGAGCGCGATCCTGAGCCGCGGTGGAGCGGTTGCGGATCGAGCGATCGATGTGGCCGGGGCCCTCGGCATCGAGGCGATCATCCCCAGTCTGCGCGAACGTGTCGCGGATGGTGACTTGGCGGGCGCGTCGCGAGCCGCCGCATTGCGGGCCTTGGCTCAATTGAAGGCCGATGGGCTCGAGGCGGTCTTGCTGGAAGCGATCTCGGCGAGCTCGCCAGAGCTGCGTTCGGCCGCCGCCGACTTGCTCGTGGGAATTTCGCCGGAGAACGCGATTCCGGCCTTGGCCAAGGCGATGACGTCCGAATCATTGCTTGAACGACAGGCCGCCTACGCTTCGCTCGCGCGTTGTGGGCTACCGGCGGCTCATGAATTGATCAAGGCGGCGGGCACGAAGTTGGTCGCCGGCGAAATCCCGGCCGACACGCAACTCGACGTCATCGAGGCACTCAGCGCGCTGCCCAATGGCAGTGGCGATGCCTTGATGGAAGGCTACCGCGCGACGATGCCAAACGATGATGCCCTGGCCGAATACCGTGCCACCTTGGCCGGCGGATCGGCTGATCGTGGTGGACGATTGTTCTACGAACGAACGAGTCTCTCGTGCGTGCGTTGCCATACGATCGGCGCGATTGGGGGCCAGGTCGGGCCCAATCTGAGCCGCATCGGACTGGACAAGGAGCGAGAATATCTGCTGCAAGCGATCGTCCATCCGAATGCCGCCATCGCCAAGGGATTCGAGGGTGTCATCGTGCAAACGATCGATGGTTCGACCTTGGCGGGAATCGTCAGGACGGAGAATGATACGACCTTGGAGTTGCTGACGGCCGACGGGAACATCGTTTCAGTGGCTCAGGAAGATATCGATGCCATCGTGCCCGGAAAGTCGAGCATGCCCGAGGACTTGATCAAGCACTTGTCACCGATGGAGCTGCGTGACCTGATTGAGTTCTTGGCCGATCAGAAAACCGATCCCGCCGATACCGCCGCTCACGGCGAGTAGTTTTGGAGATATCGCGGTCGCTTCGTCCGAGCCAGTCCGGAGTGAACTTTCATTCCTCGACGCGCGTATTGAATCGAGACTCGAATTCCTCGATCCCGCTGGCTCGTTCGCATGACGACGGCTGGGGTCCGATGAAGCGAGTCGCGATTGGTCTCGCCTTGCCGCTGGACGGGGTCATGGATTCGCTAGTCGCTTGTCTTGCCTGAACGATGGGATTTCACATGAATCGCTTGGCGTTGATTGAACGGATGGTCAATCTTCTCGATCCGGCCGCGAACCAGATCCTCAACATGTCGGTGGAGGAAGCGCTCGAGCGCGTGGCGAGCGGCGATCCGGCTCGGGTACGTGAGATCGACGGCCAATTCGCCTTGGTGCACAAGGCGGGCACCGTGATCCGCATGGCTCGTTCGATCGGTCGGCCCATGCGGTTCTTCTTGGCCAAGAAATCCGACGGCCCCGTCCTGATCGTGGCGGAACGAATCGATGAGATTCGTGAATACCTCGCCTCGGAAGGGCTCGATGGACAATTTCATCCGTCGTACACGAGGATGGTTCCGGCTCACTACATCACCGAGTTGGCTCTTGTCGGTTGCCCCGATCCCAATCCGCATTACACGCGGTACCTCCAATCCGAACGCGATCAACTAAGCACGGATCTCGATGAGATCGGTCGGGCCTACATCGGCGCGCTGTCGCAAGAGATCGATCGATGGCTTGATTCGGTCGATGCTCGCGAGCCGCTCGGTGTGATGTTCTCGGGCGGTATCGATAGTGGAGCTGTCTTTCTGTGCGTCTACGACCGTTTGATCAAACGCGGTGAATCTCCCGCTCGACTCAAGGCGTTCACCTTGAGCGTCACGGGCGATGATGGCGCGACCGATTTGGGCGGCGACGTTGCTCAAGCCGAGCGGTTCTTGAAGTCGGTCGATCTTGACCTGTTTCTCGAGGTCGTCGAGGTGCCGCGAGCGGAGATCGATCTCCGCGAGACGATCCGAGTGATCGAGGATTACAAGCCTCTTGATGTCCAGGCTGCCGCGATGGGGCTGGCCTTGTGCAAGGGAATCCGACAGCGTTACGCCGATTGGAAATACCTACTCGACGGCGATGGCGGTGACGAGAATCTGCGCGACTATCCGATCGAGGAGAATCCGGAACTCACCATTCGGAGCGTGCTCAACAACCCGTTCTTCTACCACGAGGGTTGGGGCGTGGAAGCGGTCAAGCATTCGTTGACCTATACCGGTGGCCAGAGTCGAGGGCACGTTCGCTCGTATGCCCCCGCGACGCGACATGGTTTCAAGGGCTTTAGTCCGTTCGCGACGCCCAATGTGATCGCGGTGGCGGAGGGGATCCCCTTCATCGCCTTGACCGATTGGGATCATCGCCGACTTTATGAGCTCAAGGGCGAGGTGACGCGGCGAGGCGTTGAACAGATCACGGGGCTCACGATGCCAGTATTCGAGAAGCGTCGGTTTCAGCGTGGAGCGGTCAGTGAGCAGGGATTCGATTCGCTCTTTCCCGCCGATCCGATGGTTTATCGCCGGATCTATCAAGAGAATTGTGGCGCCTAGTAGGTTCCCCTTCGGAACGCCGTCGTTGCTCGGCGACTCGAGCCGTTCTCGGCTTGTCGGTGGAACAGCTCACCATGACGCGAGGTGGACCGTTGCATGCTCCCGATTCGCGCGCGGCCCGTCGCCAAAGGCGCGAGCTTCGCGAGCCGAAGCAGAGTCTCGACCCTTGGCGTCCCGTGGCCATGGCGTGGGAACCCGAGTTGAGCCGGGACCGATCGTGGGAGCCGGTTCAAACGGTCTTCCTCGCCAATCGGGAGTGTCCCTTTCATTGCACGATGTGCGATCTTTGGAAACAGACGCTCGATCATCCGACTCCCTTGGGAGCCATTCCGGCTCAGATTCGCGTCGCTCAGTCCGCACTCGCGCCGGCCCCACATATCAAGCTCTACAACGCCGGCAATTTCTTCGACCCACTCGCAATTCCGCCCAACGACCACACTGAGATTCTTGAGCTCACTTCCGACTACCGCACGGTGATCGTCGAGAACCACCCGCGACTTTGCGGGCGACGGTGTCAGGAGTTTTGCCGGTCGTGCGACGGTCGTCTCGAGGTCGCCCTTGGCCTCGAGACCGTTCATCCCACGGTCTTGGCATCGCTCGACAAACAGCTCACCGTCGATGTGTTCGACCGAGCCGTCGACGACTTGCTTTCCGCCAACGCGAGCGTCCGAGCGTTCGTCATTCTGCAGTTGCCGGGATTGCGTGACGAGGCGGCCGTCGAATGGGCCGTCCGTTCGATTGAACATGCATGGGCGCGGGGCGTCGACTGTTGCAGTCTCATCCCGGCGCGGGCGGGCAATGGCTGGATGGACCAGTTGCTTGCGGCGGGCCTGTTCGAGCCGCCAAGGATCGAACTACTCGAGGCCACGGTCGATCGAATCCTAGCCAACCGGGCTCGATCGGCGTCACCCACTCCTCGCCTGCAGGTCGACCTATGGGACATCGAGAAACTCTCGAGCTCCACCGACCAACGCGAGGAGATCATCGCTCGCCTAGCTCATTTCAACCAGCATCAGGCTTGGCCCGACGCGTGAGGGTGCCCTGGGGAAAGGCCTTCCACTCGCTCTCTGGTGGCCCAAAACGCTGGTCCGATTGGGTGAGCTGGAGCGATTGACCGGAAAGGTTTCGGGGATCGGGAGGTCGCATGCTATGATGGGCGGCGGTTGTTTCGTCCTCCTGGCTTGAGGCCTGGCGGCGAGATGACCGGTCAACGCAGCCTTGATGAGGAACTCCATGATTCGCCGCACGCTGCTCGCCCTGACGCTTCTCGCTTGCTTGGGTTCGGACTTGAGCGCCCGCGATTTCTACGTCAACAACTTGATCGGCGACGACCGGCACGATGGCGGAACGCCCGAATTGGTGAGCGACCGAGTCGGTCCGATGCGATCGATCACTCGTGCCCTCAAGGCGGCTCAACCTGGCGATCGAATCATCGTCACGAATACGGGGCGTGCCTATCGCGAGTGCTTGACTCTCCAGGGCCGCCGTCATGGAAGTGATGGCTCGCGCAACTTTCAAATCATTGGCAACGGCTCGGTCATCGACGGACGCGTGCCGGTTGACGCCCAAGCGTGGCGTCATGATTTTGGCGAGGTCTTTAGCTTCAAGCCGCACCTCCAAGGGCAACAGATCCTGTACCTCGATGATAAACCGCTGGCTCAATCGCGAGTCGCCAATGAACAAGAGTTGGCGGAACTCGAGGCGATGCAATGGGCATGGTTCGAGGGGCGGGTCTATTTTCGCGGCGAGAAGGACCGTCTGCCGGACTACTACGATCTTTCCTACTGCGGCCATGCCGTCGGCATCACGCTCTACGAAGTCCGCGGCATCGAGATCTCGGATTTGACCGTCCAAGGTTTTCAGCTTGACGGCATCAGCGCCCATGACGACGTGCAAGAGGCGTCGATCGTAGGTTGCATTCTGCGCGGCAATGCACGCAGCGGCGTCCACGTTGGCGGTGCGAGTCGAGTCACTGTCGAGGCCTGTTTGATTGGTGATAACAATCAAGCCCAAGTCCATTGCTCGGACTACTGCCGCGTGACCCTGAGCAATTGTGATGTCCTCGACACCGAGCCCGCTGCTCCGCCGGTCGTCGCGGAGGATACCGTTCGACTCGAGCAAGTCGACAATCAATAGTCTCGGCCGCAAACGCGGCTTGGCGGAAGCGGGACACCTCGGCCGACCTTGAAGCCACGTTGACGCATCGAGATGTGAAGTCCCGCGTATACACGGTGGCGGATCGTCTCGCTGCCTTACTGCATCTTCCGGAGTCGATCCAGCTGCTCGGAGCGACCGAGCGCGAGTAGGATCTGATCCCCCTTGAGCACGAAATCGGTGTGAGGCAGCAAGTGCATCTGCCCGGCCAAGGTTTCCTTCACACCCATCACCCAAACGCCTAGCTTGCGTTTGAGTTCGGCTTGTCCCAGCGATTTGCCGACGAGCGATTCCGGAACGGCCATCTCCACTAGGCTGTAGTCGTCGTCGAGCGGAATGAGATCGAGGACGTTGGGGTAGGCCAATTGCTTGCCGAGATGAGCCGCGAATTCCTTCTCCGGAAAGACCACTCGTTCGACGCCCATCATCCGCAGCAACCGTCCATGTTCGTCCGAGACACCCTTGACGATCACGTGACGCGCCTTGTTCTCACGGCAATGCAACACCGCCAACATCGACGCGGTGAGGTCCTCGCCCAACGACACCACGACTCCATCCGCCGTGCCGACACCGAGTTGTTCGATCACCTCGGCGGAGCGAGCGTCGCCAATCACCGCCTCGTAGAGCGAATCCTTGTACGTCTCGATATTGCGCCGAGACGAATCCAGCCCGGTGACTCGGCAGCCAGCTAGATGCAGTTGCTGAGCCACGGCCGCGCCGAATGAGCCCAATCCGATCACGACAAACCGGCGAGTAGCCAAAGGGAAACTCCTTGCGACGTGAACTGGCGATAGTGAATTGCCCGAGGGCGCCCTGGAACTTGGCGAACTAGCCCAGCAATGGTTCTTCGGAAGCGTATTCGACTTGCGAGCGGCGCGAGACCAACGAGACGCTTGAAAAGACCGCGATCGGTCCGACTCGTCCCAGGAACATGAGCAGCACGACCAACAGCTTGCCGACCGCCGTGAGCTTGGCCGTCCCGCCGATCGAAAGCCCGACCGTCCCCAAGGCCGAAACGACCTCGAAGCCCATGATCAAGAACAGATCCGCGTGTTCTTGCTCGACCGCTTCGGGTGTCTGAATCGCCAGCAAGGCGATGAGGCAGCTCCCCGCCACCACCCAAAACACCATCGTCGATGCCAGGGCTCGCTCCATCAGCATGGTCGGCACGGTTCGCCGGAACAAATTGAGTCGCTTGAGTCCCCTCAATCTCGCCCAAGCGTGTCCCAACAAGACCATCACCGTTGACACCTTGACTCCGCCACCGGTCGAACACGCTCCCGCGCCGATCATCATCAAGACCATCGAAACCACCAAGGTCGCCGGCCGCATCGCGGTCAGGTCGACGGTATTAAAGCCGGCGGTCCGGCACGAAACGCTATGGAACGCGCCAGCCACCAACCGCTCCATCGGCCTGAGGTGAGCGAAAGCCCCGTTCCATTCGAATGAAACGGTGGCGGCCCATCCCAGCGAAAAGAAAATGGCATAGCCAAGCAGCGTGATCTTCGTGTGCATCTGCAACGAAGCGGCTTTCCCAGACCAGCGATTGCTAATGAAGTGGTAGAGATCGCGGTGCACGGGAAACCCAAGGCCTCCCGAGACGATCAACACAGCGATGACGAGGTTGCACCACGGGCTATCGGCGAATCCCACGAGGCTATCGTTCTGGAGACTGAAACCAGCGTTGCAGAACGCCGAGATCGAGTGAAACGCGCTGTACCACAAGGCTTGCCCCAAACCGTACTTGTTCAGGAACACTGGGAGTAGGGCCAGCGTCCCGAGCAATTCCCAAATCAAGGTTCCAATCAACACTTCGCGAAGTACCCAGCGCAGGTCGGTGAATCCACGAACGCCGAGCGTTTCGCCAACAACGGCCTGATCACGCAGACTCGCCCCCGCGCGAATCTGGAACACGAAGAAAGTGGTCAAGGTCATGATGCCGACGCCGCCGATTTGGATCAGCACCAGGATCACGAACTGACCCAACAGATTGAAATCGTCGGGAGTGCTCACGACGCCCAGTCCCGTCACACAAACGGCGCTGGTCGCCGTGAAGAGGGCATCGAGCGGCGAGACGACATGCCCCGAGGCATGGGACCAAGGGAGCGCCAACAGCAAGGCGCCGGCGGCCATCAAACCGAGGTACCAGGCCGACGAAGTCCGCGCGGGGTAAAGAGGCAGGCTTCCAGCCAGGTTGATCATCGACGGCTCGGTGGGCCAAGAGGGAACAAGTATGAGCTGTTGGCAGTTTAGGGGATCGTCGTCGGCGCGGCAAAGCCAGCCAACGGGCCACGGCTAATCGTACGGAGCGTCAAGGGCTCGTCTCCTCCGCGCCTCATCGGTAGATTGAACGGCTCGATCGTCCTCACTCATGAGCCTTCTCGTCCCGTTGGGGAGTTTGCCGAGCATGGAAGCCTTGATGCCGCCGCGCGATCAGTTGCTCGAAGCCATGGATCGCATCTACCGCTTTCGTATGACGACGACGAGCGGAGGCAACTTGTCGATCCGTGATGGAGCGGATGTTTGGATCACTCCGGCCCGCGTCGACAAGGGGAATCTCCGCCGGGAGGACATCGTCCTGGTCAAGCAAGATGGTTCGACGAGCGGATTGCATCGTCCCTCGAGTGAACTTCCATTTCATCACGCCATCTACAACGCGCGCAGCGACATCCAAGCCATCGTGCACGCCCATCCGGTCGCCCTCGTGGCATTCAGCATGTGTGGCGTGCTGCCGCCGACGCGATTGTTCCATCAGGCGCATCAAGTCTGCGGCGAAGTGGCGATCGCCGAGTACGCGTTGCCGGGGAGCCGCGAATTGGGCGAGCGGATCGCCGCGACCGCTCGTCGAGGCGTGGACTGCATCTTGCTCGAGAACCATGGTGTCGTCGTCGGCGGTTCGACTCTGCTGGAGGCCTATCAGCGATTCGAGGCGTTGGAGTTCGCGGCTCGCACCGGCATTCAAGCTCGGCGACTCGGCACGGTTCAGCTCCTCGACGAACGACAACTCGCCTTGGCGAAATCGCGCCGCATCGATCTTACGCCGCTCCCGCCACGTCCCGCGTCCACGCACGAATGCGAGCTTCGCCGGCAACTCTGTGAGTTCGTGCGTCGAGGAGTCCGGCAACGGTTGCTCATCAGCACCGAAGGGAGCTTTTCCGCTCGAGTCGACGCGGAATCGTTCCTCATCACACCTTCCCAGAAGGATCGCCACGGCTTGACTCCCGCGGACATCGTGATGGTTCGAGCCGACACCTGCGAAGCTGGAAAAATGCCGAGTCGGGCCGCGCTGGCTCATCAAGCGATTTATCGCAAGCACCCGGAAGTGAAGTCCATTTGCTTTGCTCATCCGATCCACGCCACGGCCTTCAGCATTACCGACGAATCGATCGACTCGCGCACCATTCCCGAGAGCTACATCGTGCTGCGGCAAGTTGAGAAGCTGGAATACGGCCTGCCCTACCGAGACGTGGATGCGTTGGCCGATTCGGTTTCCATGAAGCAACCAACCGCGCTGCTCGCCAATGACGGTTGCCTCGTGGTCGGCACGAGTCCGCTCGACACCTTCGATCGGTTGGAGGTGCTCGAGAGCACGGCCGAGGCATTGATTCAGTGCCGCAGCATCGGGCCGCTCCATGCGATGGGCAACGAAGTCATTGATGAGCTCGATATCGCCTTCGGCATGAAGTGAGCCCAATTGACAATTTCACCTCGCAGCGACTAGGGTGATTCGCGGTTGAGGTGGACGCTCGATCGGAGCTTGGTTCGAGCGTCGTAACAGGGAACTCGGTGAAAAACCGAGACGGCCCCGCCGCTGTGATTCAGCGCTGACGCGATTCCGTTCCACGAGGTGCTTCCCTCGGCGCCATTGCCGCCAAGTCCCCAATTTCGCGTAACGCGAGTTGGGGCATCGCGGTGAGAAGGCTAGGAATCGCGAGCTGACGAGTCAGAAGACCTACCTCGGCAAGTTCAGGTGAGACGAGTGAGCGAGTTTGTCGAGAGCATGTTGCTCTCCGCTTACCGTCGCGGTCGCGCGGGCGACTCCCTGAAGCGAACGCGGTTCAATGTCATCGTTGACCGCGGGGTGACGGCGTCCGGGAGGCGACGGCTACCGATCAATGCCGACGATCGCGGCGCGATCGTTGAACCGAGTCTCGCGTTCCGACGCGATCGAGCGATATGACGCCGCGCGATGGGAACCGTAGGCGGCTCCCTCCACATCGGCATGTTCGCGAGAGCCGCGCATGCGCGCTCGAAACTTCGGGCATGACGTCTCGGTGAACCGAGACCCACCGCTTGGTCCTCCGTCGCCATTCACTTTCCAATTCGAGGAAAGAACCATGCCGAATCGTGAAAGTCGCGGATGCAAGCGAGCATCCGTCCGGAACCCGCGAAGGGGATTCACCTTGGTCGAGCTGTTGGTGGTCATCGCCATCATCGGCGTCTTGCTGGCTCTGTTATTGCCGGCGATTCAAGCAGCCCGGCAAGCCGCGACTCGCATCAACTGCGCGAACAACCTGCGGCAGAACGCGCTGGCGGTACAGATGTACCATGATTCGCTCCGCAAACTGCCGCCCGCGAACCTGGTGAGTTCCTGGCCGACGCAGATCATGTGGTTCGCCGAAGTCGACTATCAAACCAATTCGGCCGACTCGAGCCGCGGCTTGTTGGCCGATTGGCTGGAGCGCAATCAAAGCGTTCAGCGATGTCCCATTCTCGACGTGGGACAAACCGTGCCACTGTACAACGGCGCGTCGGGCGGCTTTGGATACAACTTGAATTTGGGTCAAGCGAAATGGTCGCAGCGCGGCGGCGTGTGGGTCGAGGAGCAGATCGAGTTGACGATGGCGAGTTTTCCGAGCACGAGCCAGACATTCGTGCTTAGCGATGCGGCCCGTATCGAGCTCCCCTTCGGAGCCGTCACCGAACCGCGCGTCACTCAGAACTTCTATATCTGGGGGCCTCAGGATGACTTCGCCGCTCCCAACACGCAGTTTCGACATCTAGGCCGAACCGCCAACGTGGCGTTTCTCGATGGCCACGTCGAGACGCTCAAGGCGTCCGAGAAGAATTATCCAAGCCACTGGGATGCCGCGGCGATCGCATTGGCCGAGCGATGGAACATCGGCTACCTCGATGCTCAGAGCGTGCCGCGCTATCGCCCTTACTAATCGCGATCCGATCGCTTGGAACCGGCCGAGTGCTTGCCCCACGCGGGGCAGGCACTCCCTGATGATCGGCGGCGCAGCCAGACCCGAGTCCCATTCTCGGTGTCTGGCTCGCGCGCCCGATGGCCGCCGCGCTTGCGATTGGCGAGGGGATCGTCGACATTAGAGCGCCTGTCGAACGGCAATCTCCTCCCACCCCAAGAGTTCGCATGTCGCGCGCTTCCCACCTTGCCTTGGCCGTGCTTGTGTTGCTGGCTCTCCCACTGACCGCCGCGGGCCAAACGGCCGCGCCTTCTGGTACCGTGAACGCGGCGACCTCGATTCGCCCGATCCGAGTCGTGATCTGGGACGAGCAGCAGCCCCAACAGCGAGAGGCTTACGACAACTTCCTCGGCAATCACTTGGCCGATCAGCTGGGCCGCCGCGAAGGTTTGATCGTCGATGTGTCCGGCCCCGACTTGCCCGAGCAAGGTCTGTCGGACGAAGTCCTGGACAACTGCGATGTGTTGGTCTGGTGGGGCCATGTTCGTCAACACGAAGTCACTCCCGAGCAAGCCGACCGAATCATCCAGCGGGTGAAGGCCGGCAAGTTGGCGCTCATCGCCTTGCACTCCGCCCATTGGTCGCAACCGTTCGTCTCGGCCATGCAAGCTCGAGCAGAACAGGATGCGTTATCGCAATTGCCGTTGGCGGAGCGTGGGAGTGCCCAAGTTGAATTCGTCGGTGAGTTTGAGCGCCGGCCTCCTCAAGCGTCGGATCCCTTGACTCCTGCTTATTCGCGAGTCCTCTCGGACCAAGGTTGGCTCATCAAGATCACGCGTCCCAATTGTTGCTTTCCCGCCTATCGCAACGATGGCAAGCCCAGCACACTCCGCACACTTCTGCCGGCGCATCCGATCGCCGCGGATCTGCCGCGTGAATTCGTTCTGCCGCATACCGAGATGTACGGCGAACCGTTTCATGTGCCGGAACCAGATGCCGTGATCCTCGAGGAGACTTGGGAAGCTGGCGAGAGGTTTCGGAGCGGCATGCTTTGGCGATTGGGGCGGGGGCACGTGTTCTATTTTCGCCCCGGACACGAGACTCATCGCGTGTACTTCGAGCCGACCGCGGTAAAAGTCGTCGAGAACGCCATTCGCTACCTGGGGGGCGAAGTCGTGGCGGGTGGTGTCGCGCCGCTTTCGTCGATGCCGAACCTGGCCGATGAACAGCTCGTCGCCTGGTGCATCGTTCCATTCGACGCGAAGAAGCGAGGCCCGGAAGCTCGAGCCGAGATGGTCGAGCGATTGGGTCTACGGCGAGTCGCCTACGATTGGCGCGACGAGCATGTCGCCACGTTCGAGGACGAGATCCTTGCGTACCGCGAGCATGGCCTGGAGTTCTTCGCGTTCTGGAGCTGGCATCCCGCGCTCGAGCCGTTGCTACAAAAGTACGACATCCATCCCCAGATTTGGACGATCAATCCAAGCCCCGCGCTGGACACACAAGACGAACGGGTTCGTGCGGCGGCCGAGCAGTTGTTGCCGCTGGTCGAAAAGACTCGCGAACTCGGTTTGCCACTGGGACTCTACAACCATGGTGGCTGGGGAGGGGAGCCCGAGAATCTAGCGGCCGTCTGTGAGTACTTGCGGCGCGAACACGACGCGGCTCATGTCGGAATCGTCTACAACTTTCACCACGGTCATGAGCATTCTCCGCGGTTCGCCGAACGTCTGGCATCCATGGTCGACATGCTTATTTGTCTCAACCTGGATGGCATGCTCGATCCAACAGAGGTCAACGTGAATGACCAACGGTTCAAGATCGTACCGATCGGCACGGGGCGCTATGAGCGACGCATGATCGATGCCATCCAGGCCTCGGGCTACTCGGGACCGATCGGAATTCTCGACCATCGCGATGATCTCGACGCGGAAGAATCGCTCCGGGCGAATTTGGATGGTCTGCGGGGCGTGATCGCCGAGCCACGTTAAACGCTTCCGATGTCGCGTTCA
>JAGQPS010000399.1 GCA_020426595.1 Planctomycetales bacterium | reverse complement strand
CGTCCTAGGCTTCGGCTTCCCGGTCGATTGCTCGAGCCGGGCGACCTCTCCGTTCACTTGCAAGTGGCGGGGATTGTTCGAGGCCGCGACCGGTTGTCTCGAATCGCCGACCGAATCCACATCGACCCAGGATCGTTGGGTCCGCAGAGGAGAGCTCGCTTGAAGCCCTACACGATTCGATGTGGCGATTGCCAAGCCAAGCTGAAGGTCGACCGTCCGGAACTGGTGGGCCGCAGGGTGAAGTGCCCCAAATGCGGGACTCGGATTCTCGTCCTCTCCGACGAGGAGGCTCGGCAAGCCGACGCCGATACGCTACAGCAACCGCTCGATCCCCCGGGTTCCGAGCAAGGCAATCCAGAAGCGGACGTGGACGGCGATGCCGAGACGGTTGGCTTCGGCGATTTCGAGGACATTGATTCGCTGCTGGCCCGCGAGGCTCCAGCGGCCGCCGAGAAGTCGAGTCGCTCGGACGCGGCGAAATCGGAAACCGGCGCCGATGTTTCTCGCTCCAAAAAGTCGACGCCCAAATCAAAACCCAAGGCGGAGACGAGCGAAGCTCCCGATGCTTCGCTCGATCCCAATTGGCTCGATCCGAACCAATCTTGGACCAGTGCCGAAGTCGAAACTCGGCGCCGCTGGATGATCATGGCGACCATCGCCATCGTGCTCACCCTGGTCAGCGTCGTTGGCATCGTGTGGATCATTTCGGAGTTCACCGGAGGCTCGACGGTCGCTGACAACAACAGTACGACCGAAGGCGAAGGAACGGGTGAGAGCGATCCAGCGAACGCAACGGACGAATCCGGCGAGTCGGAGAACACGAGCGACGAGAACGAAGGCGACTCCACCGACGACGGAACCGATGAAACCACGATGCCGCCCGAGGTGTCGCCTCCGGATACCGATGACGCGAGCACCGATCACGGCACCGACCCGGTGAATCCAACAGGGGACACTCCGTTGGTGCCCGGCGGTGGCTCACCCAATCCCACGATCGAGACGCTTCCTCCGGGCTTTGACCTAGGCGGGGGCGGGGATGGCCCGCGACCGTTCGCCGATGTGCTGGGCGATCTCGATTCGCTCGGATCGATCATGGAGGAAACCGCGTTCGACAAGGCACGCGTCTTGGCGGAACGGGAAATTCGCCAAGCCTATCGCATGAGCTCCGCGATTGATGAGGTTTACGTCGAACGTCCGAATGCCAGGGACGTGAAGCTCGAGGAGCAATTGGCGCTGGAACTGCGCGGCATCGAACTCCCGCCAATGTCGTTGCTCGACTATGTCGACTTGTTGTCGAACCTCACCGGCCTCGCGATCAAGATCGAACCCGATGCTCTCCGAGCGGCCGACTTGACCCTCGAGAGTCAAATGTCGGTCGCCGCCGAGGCGGTGACGGTCGAGCAGCTCATGACCGAGTCGTTGGGGAATGTCGGACTGGGCTGGGAACGCCAAGGCTCGGTGCTCGTGCTTTCCTTGCCCAACGCCGAGGTCGCCGAGAGTCGAACATACTCGTTGGCCGGTCTCGGCGCGCTCGCCGAAAGCAATCCCGACCTGATCGCGGAAGTCGTGCGCGTGATGGTGCAGCCTGGCTCGTGGGGCGAAGGGAGCGGGAATTCGGTCGCGATCGAATTCGGCGACTTGGTCGTCACGCAAACGCCGCTAAATCAATGGCGTATCGAGCGGTTCCTCGATGAGTGGCGAGCCGTGGGTGGAGAAGCACCGGCTGATGGAGCCGACGCTGAGTCCACCGCCGGGAGCGACGCGTCCACCGCCGAGGGTTCGGCTGTCGGCGCCGATTCGCTCGCCGCCATCTCGAGTGACGTGGAAGCCCGTGAAGTCGCTCGGGAACTCCTGGAGACTCACCTCTCGCTGGAACATCTTCAAGCCGTTCCCCTGCGCGAGTTGGTTCGCGAAATCGCGGAACTGACCGGAGGAGAGATCATCGTCGACTGGACCGCGCTCGAGGCCGAAGGGTGGACCGTCGAAACCGAACTGACTTGCAGCATTCTCGATCAACCGCTCGGGTTGGCCCTCAACGACACGCTGCGTCCCGCCGCGTTGTCTTACCGAGTCATCGATGGAACGACGCTTCAGATCACGACGATTCGAGACCTCTTGGTGTCCGCCGACGTCGAGTTTTTTGACTTGAGCGGATTGCAGCAAACGGGAGTCACTCCGGCCGAGATTCAAAATGAAATGCCACTCGTGTTTCGCGCCGTCGGTTCCCAGAATCCCGACAAGACCTTTTTCTACGATCCGTCCAATGGCGTTTTGATCTCCTCGCTGCCGCAACCCAAGCAACGAGCCTTACAAAAATTCCTCGCCGCCTGGGAGCGGTTCGCGCGTTTGGAGGCCAAGCGTTGATGCCTCGTGCGACTCGCGCCACCGGTGCCGTTGAGGAGCGATAAGCCGCATGCGATTCCCCATTCGCTTCCAGTGGTTCTTGCCGACCGCCGTGCTGCTCGTCGCGGCGATCGCGCTTTCCGCCGTCGCCTCGAGCTGGCTGGCGGTGCGGCGCGCCACTCGAGATCGATCGGAACAACTGGATCGAATCGTCTCGACTTTCGCCGGACCGAGCTTTCCCTACACCGAACAAGTGCTGTCGCGCCTGCGCGGTCTCTCGGGAGCCGAATTCGCCGCGGCCACACCCGACCGGAAATTGGTGGCCTCGACTCTTGAGCTCCCAGCCATTCCGGAAGCTTGGTGGGAGACGACTCCTGGAAACGACCACGACCGAGTCACGGTCGATGGGGCTGGGTTCCGTTTACGCGTGATCGCTCCTCCCACCGACATCGGCGGAGCCTGGCTTTTCGTGCTCGTGCCGGAGGCGACTTGGAGCCAGTATCAGTGGCAAGCCGCGTGGCCTCCCTTGGCCGTCGGAGCCGCCACGCTGTTGTTATTGCTCGTCGTCTCGGGATGGCTCTCCGTCAAACAATCACGCCGAATCCAAGCGGTGAGTCAGCGCTTAGCGGAGATCACCGCGGGTGACTTGGAGCCACTTCCCGCGGCGGACCTCGATGACGAAATTCGTGACCTGACGCTCTCGGCCAATTCCCTCGCTCGGCAGTTGTCCGAACTGCATGCCGAGATCCGACGGACGGAGCGTTTTCGCGTGCTTGGTCAGCTCGCCAGCGGACTGGCTCACCAACTCAGGAACTCGGTGGCTGGAGCCAAGTTGGCGATTCAACTGCACGCACGCCGACTCGGCACTCCTCACGAGTCACTTGAAACCGCCTTGCGACAGTTGGAGTTGGTCAATCGACAGATCTGTTCGCTGCTCGCTCTGAGTCGCTCGGAACAACGCGAGCGAATCGACGTGCCGCTCCGTGAGTTGGTTGAAGAGGTCGTCTTATTGACTCGCCCTCAAGCCGAACATACCAAACGGCGACTGACCGTCGAGCTCTCCGCGGGTTCGAGCCCACGGGTCGATCGCGACGATTTGCAGGCGGCTCTGCTTAACTTGATCACCAACGCGCTCGAGGCGGCGCCGCACGGGGGCGAGGTGATCGTGCGATCCTATCCGTCGGATCAGCACTGGGTCGTTTCCGTGGAGGATGACGGACCGGGAGCTCCCCCGGAGTTGGTTCAGTCGCTCTTCGAACCCTTTGTCTCGGGCAAGCCCGAGGGCATTGGTATCGGACTGACAATGGCGAAGGCGGCCGCCGAGCGGCACCAGGGCGAATTGACCTATCGACGAGTCAAGGGTCGCACGTTGTTCACGCTGACGTTGCCACGCGACGAATCGCCAATCGAGCACGGGCCGCCGATTGAGAATGGTGCGTCGATAGGGAATGGTGCGGACGAGCAAGGAGAGCCAAGCACCGCTCCCGCCCCGTTCGATTCTCAATCGGTCGAGGCCGAGAACCGAGAAGCGAACTGAGTCATTCGTTTGCGATTCACACCTAGGTCGCTGTAGCCGGTCCGCGACGCGCTGCGGAAGTCGATCCGTAACGGACGGTCAGCTTCTTGATCGGGTGGAATATGGAACTCCACATCGTCAACAAACCGAAACAGCCAGCTACGGAATTCGATGTGGAGATATCGATCGGTCCGGGAGACAACGCGGGTGCGAGGAAAGGTACGCGCGATGGTCTCGAGCCGGTCCAAAGCCTCGTCGACGGTACCGGTGAATTGAAGTGGCTCCATCGACTTGTCTCCAGCCCCCGGCGCCGTCGTCACGCAGTTCGGCGAGTCGGGACAAGGAGCCAGTTTTCCGTCGATGAGTCCTAGTCGATGAGTAGGCATCTGACGCCCCATCACGATTCGGATCGTAAAAAGGCTGGTGCCCAGCACCAGCAGCAACGCGATCGCCACTCCCCATCGTTTTGGAAATCGCCGCCTTGAGTCATTGGGGCGTGCGTTGTCGTCGCTCGAGTCGTTCATGGGTAATCGCTAC
>JAGQPS010000398.1 GCA_020426595.1 Planctomycetales bacterium | reverse complement strand
CCGAGTTGGGGAACCGGTCGATTGATGGGAGCGATTCGGAGTTCTTGTCGGTCGCGTTGATCCTCGTCTCGGATGTAGGTTCGGACTCGGTCCTGAGCCTTGGCACTCATGGTCATCGAGCCGAGCATCATGGTGGCGGCGACGGCGGCGAGGGTGAAGATGCGAGTGTTCATGACGAGATTCCTTCTTGGACTTGAGAAGAGCGTCGGTCATTGACGCGAGTGTTTGTCTTGTCTTGTTTTCCGTCAGGTGTTGTTCGTCCTGACAGTAAGACAAGCGGCGCACCATCGGTCCAAGTGACACGCATCGGGAGAAAAAAGGATGAAGGCGGAGAAAGCGTTGATTCGTTGCTTTTTCCAGTTCCTCCGAAGGTGATCGCGCCTCGACTCGGGAGGCCTTGCTCCGCGGATCGAGCCAATTCCTAGAGATCCACGGACGGAAGGAGTCCCCCTTCGTCCGTGTTGGTGAATTCCACATCGGTGAGAGCGCGCGATGATTCACAATCGGTGTTCCGATGGATGATCTGGCTCGGAGGAGTCGTTCCCTGATGGATCAAGGGCTCCGTGTTCTCGTTTTAGCGAGTCCAACGCGGCTTTGAGATTCGCGATCTCGGTCTGTAGAGCCTCGATCACCGGCGCTACCTCGCGTTGTGGGAACCGACGGTGGATATGTTGGGGGCAATTGATGTCCCAAGCCTCGATCTGGAAAAGGATGGCTCGTTCGCTTTTGGCCTCGTAAGCGGGGTCGCCGAGGCTCGTCAACAGTTGGGGATCGTTCTCCACGACTCGAGCTTGTCCCCAGAGTTTGATGCGACGGCTTTGGGAATAGTCCATGAGGAAGAGAAACGCCTGGGGATTCTCCGAGAGGTTTCCCCAGCTGATGTACTGCTGGTTGCCCGAAAAGTCGGCGAAGCCAAGAGTCTTGGCATCGATAACCTTCAGGAAACCAGGCGGTCCGCCTCGGTATTGAATGTAGGGCTGACCCGTGGCGCTGGAGGTGCCCAAGTAAAACATGTCGAGCCGAGCGATGAACGACGAAAGCTCAGGCGTGACGACCGTCTTCCATCCACCATTGCTTTCCATTCGTTCATAGGCGCGCCGAGATCCCTTCTTGGTCTGAATCGCCTTTACCGCCGGAGAGAAGCCAACGTCACTCGAGTACTCGGTCATGTCGCATGGTTTCCGTTCACGGAGGATGAAAAGGTCGGGACCGGCGGACACAAATGGTCCACCGGTCATACCGATCGACTCAAATCAAGACGCGAGCGCCTCGACTCGAGGGAAGTCAATTTCCGTTTCAGCGACGCTGTTGAAGAAATTGGTCAATACGTTCAGGCCGATATGAGCCACGACCTCCGCGACCGCCGCGTCCGAATAGCCGGCCGAGCGAAACGACTCGAGGTCCGCATCCTCGACGTGCCCCTTCGTCTCGAGAATCCGATGTACGAACCGAAGGAGCGAATCGACTTGAGTGTCGTTCGAACCGCCGCGTCGCGCGTCGTGGATCTGCGCTTCGGTCAATCCGACCATGTTGCCGATCGCGGAATGGGCGGCCGTGCAGTAACCACAACCGTGTCGCGCGGCCACGGTTAGGGCGATGCGCTCCCGATCCTTGGACGAAAGGACCCCGCGGCTGAGCGAATCATTGAGCGCGAGGTAGCCGCCGAGCGCGGCGGCCGAATGCCCCAGCGACTGCATCAGGTTCGGCACTCGACCGAGCTTGCGTTGGACTTGTCCGAAGAGCTGCTTGGATTCATCCGAGGCAACGTCGGCGGAAACAGTGTTGATTCGAGGCATTGAACTTGCTCCAGGCGAAAGTAAACAAGGAACGTTCACACGACATGTGTGACGACATGGACAACAAACGAAAACGATTCATACGAGGCTAGGAATGCCCGCGTCCGATAGTGGCCGTGGGCCGGGGATCGGCCAGTGGAATCTTCGGTCGGTTGCTTGAATCGGAACCTCGTTGATGCTCGCTTCTCGACGACGCATCAGTCCCGCTCCGTCGAATTCCCACAGCTCGTTTCCATAGGCACGAAACCACTGCCGCTGGTCGTCGTGGTATTCGTACTGAAAGCGAACCGCGATGCGATTCTCGGTAAAGCTCCACAGCGCTTTAACAAGGCGATAATCGAGTTCGCGTTCCCACTTGGCCGTCAGGAAACGTCGAATCCGATCACGACCTCGCAGAAACTGGTCTCGATTTCGCCATTCCGAGTCTTCCGAGTAGGCCAGCGAGACACGGAGCGGATCGCGACTGTTCCAGGCATCTTCCGCCGCGCGAACCTTGGTCAACGCGGTTTCCAGCGTGAACGGTGGAAAAGGTGCGCCCATCGTGGGGTCCTTCGTAGCGCGAGGGTTGTAGGCGAGTCGAGGCACGGGTGTTCATGGTTCACGGGGACTCGACCGCCATGCGGACGGGTCAATGGGCCGAGCAGGTTTCGGTACCGCACCGAGCAGGTGAGTGGCCGGCGGTGGGCAGCGGCGTGGCGATGGGAATGTCGAGTTCCGTGTCGGCCACGTTGTTGAGGAAGTTGGTGAAGCAACCCAACACGACGCTCGCGACGATTTCCACGATCTCGCCGTCGTCGAATCCAGCGTCCCGCAGCGAGTCGATCCGGGTGGAGCCGACCTTACCGCGGCTTTCCAGCACGTCGTTGGCGAAGGCGAGAGCGGCTTTCGCGCGCTGATCGTCCGCCTTGCCCGCGCGACTGGCGAGGATCTCATCGACCGACAAGCCGGCGGTGGGAGCGACCACCGTGAGGATGGACGTGCAATAGTCACACGCGTTGGATTCGCTCGTGGCGAGCTTGATTTGGTTGTGGAGCTTTTCGCCGATCCCGGCCCCGTTCATCGCGGCGCTGAAGCCAAGGAAGCTTTCGAGCACGGCGGGCGAGTTGGCCATGATTCGGGCGGCGTTGGGGATCGTTCCGAGCGCGAGTTCAACCGCGTCGAGCAATTCCCGGGTGCGACCTGACGCGTCTTGTCGATCGACGGAATGGAGACGTTGCATGGTTTTGAACCTCATCGATTGAGAAAGGGTATTGATGGGACCGAGCCACTTGCCCGACCCAAAGAACAGACAGGTCTGTCTGTGTGCGGCTAAATAAAAAGCTTCAAGCAAAGCGATCGGTGACGAGGGTGCGTTCGAGCGGAAATAGGAAGGCCGGCTTCCAAGGGGCCTCGAACCGCGTCGAGACGCGATTCGAGCCAAGAGCCGGGTGGCTCGTCGTCCGTGCATTGCTTCATTCGCTTTCATGCTTGGAATCGACCCTTGGAACAGATAGATGACAGACAGGTCTGTCTGGTTGTGGGTAAAAAAAGAGAGACGAGTCTCTCGAGTTATCCGGCGATCAGGCTCAGCGCGGCATCCCGCGCGACGTCGGCTGGCTTGGGTGACTGTCGCATCACGGCCGACACGATGGCTCCCTCGACGAGCAAGGCGATCGCAGGAGTGACCTTCGTGGCGACCTTATCCCCCTGCTCCTCTTGAACGACTTGCTTGAGCAACTCGTGGAATCGTTCCTTGTGCTCGGCCGAGAATTTCGATGCGGGATGATCCGCGTCGGCAAGCTCCGCGCACGTGTTGATGAACATACAGCCCCGAAAGCCAGGGCTCTTGAACCAGTCCTTCAACGCGGCGAAGAATGAAGCCAACGGAGCCAAGCCCGATTTGCGATGTCGTTCCATCCACTTGGCGAACATCGCATCGAACTTCTCCTCGCGATACTTCACCACCGCGAGAATCAGCTCATCCTTCGATGGGAAGTGCTTGTAAAGAGTCATCTTCGCGACACCGGCCTCCGCGATGACTCGATCAATCCCCACGGCGCGAACTCCGTCGGCGTAGAACAGCCGTTCGGCCGTTTCCACGATTCGTTGTCGGGCATCTGATTTCGAGTTCGATGTCTTGCTCATGAACGAACTATACAGACCTGTCTGTTTCTGATCAAGATCGTTCTGGGAAAAGGCCCGAATTAATTGGCCGGCCAAGCATGGACCCCGACTCGGAACCTGTTCGGGTGGCGATGCTCGCCACGTGACGAGCCGCGATCCTCAACCACCGTTGAGGATCCAACGAGTCATCAGCCAGCTCAGATAGGAATTGACGAGCAACAGCAGGATGAGCAGGCCGATGGCGATCCACGCCAAGGCTTGGCGATCGACCAAATCGCTGATTGCTTGAAGCGAGCTCTCCACGGTCGCGTCAAGCTGTTGGGAGTACCTCCAGAGAGCCCAAACAGCGAAAGCCCAACACGCGGCAAGCACGAGGCCTGGGATGCCGATCGACTCCAGTAACACCCATCCGCTAGGCAGACCGAACTGCTGGAACGCGTACCAGATCGGCGAGAGCGAGTACAAGCATCCAAGAGCACAGAACGTTGCCACCGCTT
>JAGQPS010000397.1 GCA_020426595.1 Planctomycetales bacterium | reverse complement strand
CCTGCAAACACAACACCTGGGGTACGGAAAGCCCCGTGGCCTCGCTGACTTGCTTGGAGTAAATCGAGAAGAGCGCGTGGATCGTCTTTAGACCTTGCAGCGCCGAGAGCACCCAATCGGAACCGGCCTCGGAATCGATAACCATGGCAACCCTGAATCCAGCGAGTCCGAAAGACTTTCGCCTTGCATCCGTACTCCCACGAAAACCGTTCGACGGAGCGTGGAGGTGCACGGATCGGGCCAAGCCATCGCCGCCGGCAATTCGACATACGATCCGGCTTCGGCGTGGCGGACCAAGTGTAAAAACGGCGCGGCCCCATCGGTAGATATGAAACCCCAATTTCCAGTGGGATTCACCGAAGCGGCTTGTTCCACCCCTTTGTGTCTCCGCGACTTGGCGCGAGCCTTAGCCGCTCCCCCAGCGCCCATGACCGAAGTCGCACCCGTCCTTCGCCGCGCCTATGTCAGCGGCGGCATCACTCGAACCGATTTAAGCCCTGGACGGGGTGGATTCTGTTGATTTCCCTTCTTCCGACGGCTACGGTCGGTGTTTCCGAAACCGCCCGTGCTCGACAGGCTCGTGCGAATCGAGTCCCACCTATCGCGAAGTCGAAGTCTCCCACCTCCTCACGGCGGTGATCCTCGAGATTTATGACGACGCGCTTCACCGCGCAGAGTCGATCATGCCAAGAGTCCGCGCACTGCTCCTACCGCCGATGTTTTTCTGTGCGGCAACGGCCGCGTTGGTCACCGCGTGCCCCACGCAAATGCGCGCCCAGGAGTGGAAAGTATCTCCCACTAGCCTGCGAATCACCGACGCCTTCGATCGCCATCAGTTGCTGGTCGAAACGGAGAGCCTGGACCTGACGCGGCAAGCAACCTACGAGAGCCTCGATTCAAGTGTCGTCGGCATTGATGATTGGGGCCGCGTCACGCCTCTGGCTCAAGGCTCCACGCGCATCGTCGTCCGCTGGAATGGCGAAGCCCGAGAGATCCCAGTCGTCGTATCGGAGTTTTCACTTGCTCGACCGGTTTCGTTCGCGAACGAAATCGAACCGCTGCTGACTCGACAAGGATGCAACGCCGGTGGCTGCCACGGAAAAGCGAGCGGACAGAACGGCTTTCGCTTGTCCCTGTTCGGGTTCGATGCCGAGTTTGACCATGAAGCGATCGTCAAATCGTCTCGTGGACGCCGCATCGACTTCGCCGCGCCGCGCGAGAGCCTGCTTCTGACCAAGGCGATCGCTCAATTACCCCATGGCGGCGGTCAGCGCATCGAACCTGGGAGCGACGCCTACGAACTGTTGTTGACCTGGATTCGCCAAGGAGCTCCCTTGAGTGAAGCCGCCGACTCGCCCACGCTGACATCGATCGAGATCGAGCCGACCATGCGAGTGCTTCAGGCGGGGCAAGCACAGCAACTACGCGTCATCGCCGTCGACTCCTCGGGACAGCGCCGCGATGTGACTCGGCAAACCGAGTTCGCGAGTAATCTGGCCGTCGTCGCATCCGTCGACTCCGATGGTTACGTCACCACCGACGCTCCCACCGGTGAAGCGACGATCATGGCGAGGTACATGGGACAAGTCGCGGTGTTTCACGCGATTCGTCCCTATGGAGAATCCATCGGCGAGATCGAATCGTTCGAACCGATCAACGATGTCGATCGTTTGGTGGCCGCGAAGTGGCGGACTCTTGGCCTGCGCCCAAGCGACGTCTGCGGCGACAGCGAGTTCCTCCGCCGAGTCACGATCGACTTGGCCGGACGATTGCCGACGGTCGAGGAAACGCGAGAGTTTCTCGCGGACTCGTCGCTCGACAAACGCCAGCGTTGCGTCGATCGCCTGCTCGACTCGCCCGACTACCCGGCGTACTTCGCGCTCAAGTGGAGCGCGATTCTCCGTAATTCGCGATTGGCGGGATCCGACAAGGCGGCCTACGCCTTTCACAATTGGATCAAGGACAACCTAGCGCGGAACGTTCCTTACGACGATTTCGTGCGGGGGATCGTGGCGGCGAGCGGCGAATGGCAGGATGCTCCGGCCATCAATTGGTATTGGCAATCACGCGACGATCAGCTCCATATGGTGACGGCCGACACGGCTCAGCTTTTCCTGGGCCTGCGGCTACAGTGCGCTCGTTGCCATCACCATCCGTACGAACGATGGGGCCAGGAAGACTACTATGGGCTCGCCGGTTTCTTTGCTCGCTTGGGGCGGAAGAGCTTTGGGGAGCCTCCCCCGTATTTCAACGCGCCGCAGCCCACCACCGGTGAACGCAATCCGCTGACCGGTCGAGTTCCGGAGCCGAAGTTCCTGGATGGTCCGTACGCGGAGTTCGCGCCCGAGGAGGATCCACGCCACGCGCTCGTCGATTGGATGGCTCGACCCGAGAATCCGTTCTTCGCCCGAGCCTTCGTCAATCGAATGTGGGCTCACTTCTTCTCCATTGGCCTCGTGCATGAACTCGACGACATGCGTGAAACGAACCCTCCCTCGAACCCCGAACTGCTCGATTATTTGGCCAGTGAGTTTCAACGCAGCGGCTTCAACATGAAGGAGCTCGTGCGATTGATCGTATCGAGCCGTGTTTATCA
Organism: Planctomycetales bacterium; assembly: GCA_020426595.1. Taxonomy (GTDB): domain Bacteria; phylum Planctomycetota; class Planctomycetia; order Pirellulales; family Pirellulaceae; genus UBA11682. The sequence continues at coordinate 1,810 of JAGQPS010000397.1, read as the reverse complement.
GCTCTCCTCCGAGCCGATCGCCGAGAACGTGGCCGACACTCAGAACTTCGCTCGTTTCTACGCACGCCGCATGATCGCCGAAGTCATGCTCGATGCGGTGGACCAAGCTTGCGGCACGCGGACGCAATTCGGCAACATGAGTTCGCAAAGCCGGGCGATCGACCTGCCGCACGAAGGCTTTGGCTCGTATTTCATGGACACGTTTGATCGGCCCCAACGCGTCAGCGTCTGTGAATGCGAGCGGAGTCCCGGCGCGACGCTCGCGCAAGTACTGCTCATGGCCAACTCGGACGAGATCGAAAACAAGCTGGCCGATGGTTCCGGCCGGATCGCCAAGATCCTCGAGGCGAACCTAGCTCCGGCCGATGCGATCGATGAAATCTACTTGGCCGCCTTGAATCGCTTTCCCGACGACAGCGAACGGCGGATCGCACTCGACTATGTGTCCTCGGCTCCTGAACTTCGGCGTGGCCTAGAAGATGTGCTGTGGAGTTTGCTGAATGCCAGGGAGTTCGCCTTCAACCGTTAAGCCTCGTCCTTGGGTCCGCAAAGACACATTCCAACGATCCTCACACGACCTTTCATCGCACAGCCTTTCATCGCACAGCGAGTCTCGACCATGATCGAACTGACTCTTTCCGATCGATCCATCGATTGTCAGGGAACCTCGCGCCGAGGCTTCCTGAGGATCGGCTCGTTGGCGCTCGGAGGCTTGTCGCTGCCGCGGATGCTCGCTCAGGGTTCGGAAGACGCGCCGGCGAGACCTCGTCGAGCCGTGATTCAGATCTGGCTGGCGGGAGGCCCCAGTCACATCGACATGTACGACCTGAAACCCGAAGCGCCGGCGGAATACCGAGGCGAGTTCCGTCCGATCTCGACGAACGTGCCGGGAATTCAAATCGGTGAGCATTTGCCCCTGCAAGCCGAGGTCATGGATCGCATGGCGATCGTTCGCTCGGCGTTTCATACCAACGCGGGCCATGGCATGGGCTCGCAATGGATGCTCACTGGTTGGCAACCGACGATCGAAGTCAACAACAACATCTTTCCCGCGTGCGGCTCGGTCGCGGCCCGCCTGCGCGGTGCCAATGATCCGGACCTGCCGGCCTACTGCAATCTGCCCAACACACTTGGACTTGGAAAGGCGGCTTATCTTGGAGCCTCCTACAATCCGTTCTCTCCCGACAGCGACCCCAACAACGATGGTTTCCAGGTTCGTAATCTCAAGCTGCCGGGGCGAGTCGACTTGAATCGATTCGATGCTCGCCGCGGCTTGATCCAGCAGCTGGATCACGTGCGACGAGATCTCGACACGCAGCGAGAGATGAGTGAAGTCGACCGTTTCTACGAGCAAGGGCTCGAGATGGTCACCAATGACAAGGCGCTCAAGGCCTTCGACATTGGCTCGGAAGAGACGTCGCTCCGCGAACGCTATGGCCGCAATGATCTCGGCCAATCCTGCTTGCTGGCTCGCCGGCTGGTCGAGGCGGGGGTGACCTACGTCACGATTCAAGCGGGCGGAGGTTGGGATACCCACGGCGACAACTTCAAGCAGCTCAAGGATAATCTCTTGCCCAAGTATGACCGAGCCTTGGCCGCGTTGGTCGCCGACCTCGCCGATCGAGGCTTGGACCAAGAGGTGCTGGTGATGGCGTTCGGGGAGTTTGGTCGCACGCCGCGCATCAACACGGGCGCGGGCCGCGATCACTGGCCCGGAGCGATGAGCGTGGTGTATGCCGGAGGTGGAATGCGGATGGGGCAAGTCATCGGCGAAACCGACGCTCGAGCCGAAGCGCCGATCAGTCGTCCA
>JAGQPS010000396.1 GCA_020426595.1 Planctomycetales bacterium | reverse complement strand
AGCCGAGTGTGGATGCGAATCCGTTGCAGGTGCGACAGCGACTCGAGGTCATCGAGCAACTCGCCGAGCGACTCGTCACCGAGCGTGAGGGGATCGCCTCCACTCAGCAGCACTTCCTCGATCGAATCGTCGCCTCGCAGATAGTCCAGCGTCTGTCGCCAGGCTCGCTGACTGACTCGCTCGGCACCGTAGGGAAAGTGCCGGCGGAAGCAGTACCGGCAATGGACGGCACATGCTCCGGTCACGACAAGCAAGGCCCGTCCATCGTACTTGTGCAGGACGCCCGGAGCCTGCCGTGCCGCGAGATCCTGGACCGGATCGTTCACGAACCGAACATCATCGGTCAGCTCGTCGGCGATCGGTAGGACTTGGCGGAGCAATGGATCGCGTGGATCGCCATGCCGGATCCGGGAAAAATAAGCCTCGGGCACGAGCACCGGGAACTCGGTCGACTCGAGGACGGACAGCTGCTTGGCCTCCAACCCCAGTCGCTCAAGCAGCAAGGCTCCCGATCGAATCGCATCGCGAAGCTCACCACGCCAACCCGGTCGGTCCTGTGTCGCGAAAAGCTCCAGTTGGCCGTCCTCTCTCGAGGCATCCCTGTCGGGGCGAGAGTCTCCAGCCGGACGAGATTCCGGCCGTGGACTGGATTCAGAGAAGATCGGCGAGAGAGACTCGCGACCGGCCATTCGTGGATGTCGCGGCGACTCGCTGGCGGAGGCAGGCGGCTCTTCATTCATGATGCAACCGCCTCTCGCCTCATCGGAGGGTTGGGGTCAGACGAAATACCCAACTCGGCACCGATCCATGGTTGAGTTGGGTCCCAATCCATCCGCCGTCATGACGGAACTCAGAGCCGCCACTAGCGTTAGCAGGACGAACCTACCGATGTCGGGCCTACGATGCCTGGGTCCCGCGACTCCCTGTCCGACTATCCTTCGATGTACTCGGCAATCGACGTTGGCTCCGGGATCGCCAACCCATCCTCACGTAAACCATCGAGGTGGAGACGAATCGCTTCACGCATTCGCTCCTCGACTTCAAGTCGAGTCTTTCCCGTTGCGACGCATCCTGGCAAGTCAGGCGAATACGCAGACAAGTTGTTGGGCGTCTTTTCGATGACGATCAAGTACTTTTGCTGCATCGCGTTAGTCCTTGAGGCCGGCCTGGCGCAGAATGCTGTTCAGGGTGCCTGGAGCGATATCGTCCCGAGCGTGCCCAGCGATTGTTACTCGGCCTGGCTTCGTGGGGTGCTTGTATTGACGATGACTTCCCTTTTGAGCCACCATCACCCAGCCGTCGTTCTCAATGATACGCAAAAGCTCCCGGACCGTCACCGATCGCCTTCCTTCGTGCTGAAAGCCAAGCAACGTCGACGTCCCACCGGCGCGGCTCCCTGGGCAGCTCAAGAGCGCGGCTGGTAAGCCATGCGCTTTCGCGATCCGCAGAGTCCGCCCCCCCGAGGCAACACGCGGCATCGCCCGCGAGGTCCAATTCCGCCCCGGGGGCTGCCTGGCGCCGACAAACCGAATCGTTGTCGCTACAATCCGCTCTTCGCTCGTAGAATAGCGACGCAGTTCAGGAACGATAAGTAGGGACTCCACTCGTGGCCACATACAAGACCAGCGATTTCCGCAAAGGGCTCAAGGTTCAAATCGACGGCGAGCCATACCTGATGATCGAGATGAACTTCGTGAAGCCCGGTAAGGGCAACGCGTTGTACAAGTGCCGCATGCGGAACTTGATTCGAGGCACGATCCTCCAGCGGACCTACAAGGGTGGCGACACCCTGGAAGCGGCCGATGTCGAGGAAATCGGCGTGCAGTTCCTCTACCGCCAACAGGACTCGTTCTTCTTCATGGATAGCGAGACGTTCGAGCAATACGAACTGACGATCGAGCAGCTCGACGACGCCTGGAAGTTCCTCAAGGAAGGCATGCCGTGTTCGATGGTGTTGTTCAACGGCAGCCCGATCACGACGACCCCTCCCAACCACGTCGAGCTGAAGGTTGAGTATTGCGAGCCGGGTGTCAAAGGCGACACGGCGACCAACGTCACCAAGCCAGCGAAGGTGGAAACCGGAGCGGAGTTCGTCGTGCCCTCGTTCATCGAGGTCGGCGATGTCCTGCGACTCGACACCCGCACCGGTGAGTACATCGAGCGAGTCCGCCAATAAGCCGAGTCGCTTTCGGCTCGGCTGAGCTAACTTCGGCTCGGCTGGGCCCGCTTGAAACGAGGGATTGGCTCCCATCTCCCTCGCGACTCACGAGGTACATGCCACGACATTTCAGCGCCCGTGCTCAGGAACCTACCCGGCTCAGAGCGCGGGCGTTGGTCATTTACCACGCGGTTAGTCGTGGGTCGCGGGCAGCTCAGTCCAAGGTCGTATCACGCCGACAATCTCCTCGCGGCGGACACCACGCTGGCTTTGGCGGGAATCGATCGACACGGGAAAATTATCGCCCAGCACCAAGTACTCGTCCGATTCGAGTGCCCGACCGAGCTCCCAATCTCGTCCGCCACCACGCGGAGCGGTGGGGAATAGATCTCTCCATACGTGCAGGTTCCGCACCTCGACCGCTCCCAACGCCCGCAGCTCGATGGGTGAGTCGAGGAATTGCCGCGACTCTCCAGAATCACGTCCGGGCAGGGACAGCGGCTCATGGAGCGGATTGGCAGCCCAGGTCGATGCGTGGCGGTCGAACGTCGACACACCGACCGACGACCAGCCGGCTTGCGGCTTCCAATGGAATTCGCCAAGCACTTCGTCTCGAGCCCGCACCTCACAGCGTCCTTCGTTGCCATGGAAGATCCAGCGAACCCAGTCCGTACCGTCATGGACGCGGACCTCGAGCATCGAGGGGGAGAGCAGTTTCAATTCGAGCGTGACCATCAACCCCGCGACCGGCCAAAGACGACGGGGAGTGACCGGGTCGAAGGGGAGGGCGTTTTCCACGGGCGTCGGCTCGGCGCCATCGATCGTGTCTTCCCCGAACACCGCCCTTCGGTGGTGAAACCGCAAAGTGGAACGTTCCGCGATGATGGACTCGTCGTCGTTCGAGGCGGCAAGTCGAGCCGCCCAGCCGCTGGATTCGCGTTGCCAATTGCTGTCGACACCCGCGGGCTTCCAATGCGAGGCTCGTGCCGATTGCCTCCATCGCGATAAGTTCGGTTCGTCGAGGCGCTCGGCATCGAACGCGAGTCTCGAGTCGGCATCGAGTCGCTCCGTGGGCTCGGAATCGCCATGCACGTGGACTCGGGTTTCGCATTGAGTTGTCCACGGTTTTACCAGGGGACGCTCACCGTCCCAAAACACGCCATCGACGAGACGCGGCGACTCGGTCGGCAGTCCCCAGATCCTCTTGAGCGTCCATGTGGTCGGCCCATCGCCCGAGTCCGTTGGCTGCGAGTTGTCGCGGTAGGAGATCGCGACGACTTGCCAGCGAGCCAGCTCGGCTCGCATTCGTTCTTCCGACCAACCCGCCACGCTTTCCACCAACACCTGATCGCCCGACGACAACGATCTCGTGGCGTTGGCGAGTTGTCCACAAAGCGGACAGATCCAGGGCGCGTCAGGTTCCCAGCGCAATGTCATCGGCGTGGGAAGGTCGCAGTAGGAACAGGTCGCGAGATAATGAGCTCCAAGAAAATGGGGAGCCATGCTATCCCCGACCACCGCGCCGCGCAGCCAGCGAGCTGAGGTCGATTCCGTATCGGTCGTGGGGCCGGTCCCCGTCACGCGCGGCTCACTCCGCGATCCGCTGCAGCCCACGATGCCGAGCAGACCGCCGATACTCGCTCGCCGCGACAATGGCCAACTCGCGGCGCCCGCCAAGCGACGGAGCAGCGATCGGCGATCGAATTGACGAGAACGAGAGTGGTCCATGGGGCTCTTGTGGAGAGGATGTTGAGCAGTGTAGGAGCGTTCGGAACGAGGCTTTGCCAGCTTACCCCGAATCGATCCTGGACCGCATCACTGGCGGTCCGCGATTGTGCGGTCGAGGCGAGGTGAGCCGCTCCAAGGTGTCGCCGGCCTCGCCGTCGGCTATTCTGTTGTTTCGATGCCGCGTACTCGGCCGAGCAGTGCCCCGGGGCGACCGACCACGGTGGCGGCCCCCGAACGCCGCCGAGGCACATTCTTCCCACTGCGATCCCCATACATCCCAAGAGGCTACCTCCATGTCGGCTTTCCCGCGTCTTGGATCCCTCCTTCGTTATGCCCGCCTCCGGTCCATCGCTCCGGCGAGCTTGGCTTGTGCCGCGCTTTTCCAGCCGAACACCGCCCTGGCTCAAGAGCCGACCCTCGCTCCAGCCGCGGTCGCGGACTGTGTCGCGGACGACGCCGTGACCGTCGAACGTGACGGCGACAAGGTTGTCGTCAAAATCGATGGCGATCTCGTCACGGAGTATT
>JAGQPS010000395.1 GCA_020426595.1 Planctomycetales bacterium | reverse complement strand
TTCGGGTTTCCTTTGGTTTTGCCACGCTTTTGAGTTGGGCGACCGGGGCGGAGCGTGAAAAGCGCAACATCAAAACTCACGCTTTGGGTTTCCTTTTTTTGGTTTTCGCGACGTTCATGTCTTGAGGCATTCCCATGAAACGAGTCACCGGTATTGGCGGCATCTTCTTCAAGGCAAAGGACCCGGTCGCGCTTCGCGCCTGGTATCAGACTCATTTGGGAGTCAATGTCGAGGAATGGGGCGGAGCTGTATTCTCGTGGTCCGACGATTCCGGCAATCCGACCGGCGGCATGACTGTCTGGTCGATCAACGCCGATGGCGCCGAGTGTTTCACCGATGGAGCGGCGCCTTTCACGATCAACTATCGAGTCGAGGACGCGCGCGGCTTGGCTCAGGTCCTGCGCGACGAGGGTTGCCGAGTCCTCGACAAGATCGATGAGTCGGAATACGGCATCTTCGCGTGGGTGTTTGATCCCGAAGGAAACCGAGTCGAACTCTGGCAACCCCCGGCCGGTCAATAGCCATACATGAGCCACCTAGTGGCATCACCGAGCATCGATAAGGGCCGCAAGAGTGTCGGCTTTCGCGTTTGGGACATCGCGCGTTGTCATTCGCGGGGACCTGCTTTCACGGAGTGAAAGCGGACACTGGGATCGCTCCGCCGATTGGCAACGTGCGGCAACCAGCTCATGGGTCCACTTGCGATGGGACACCGCGCGGAAGCGGACACTGGGATCGCGGTCGAGACTTGCCAGCGGCTAGTTGATCACGACTTGCAGTTGTTGGTCGCGCTGCCGCAAGACGAGGTCGAGAGAGCTTGGGTCGACTGGTGCGGCGGGAAGTGCGAAGGAGTCGGTGGAACGCTCATCGAGAACCGGCGCGGTCGCGAGCGAGTCGGCGCCGAGGCTCTTCAGTTCAGCGATCGAGGTGCGCAAAGTCTCCCAAGCCTCGTTCCATGACGGATCGGTCGCGAGTGTCTGTTCCAGGCCGGAGCGAATTTCGGAGTTGCCTCGCACCTCAAACTGGCCGTCGAGTCCAACCGAAACCTCGACGTCCTGGCCACCTGTCCACTGCGAGAGTCGTTCAGCGAGCGCGGCGAGAGCCTCACGAATACGAGTCCGCTGTTCGGCGGCCAATCGATGGCGGTCGTTGAGTCCCTCGAACTCGGCGTTTGCTGAGTCGGAGGACGGGGGCACCTCTTGCGGCTCGTCGCCCGAAAAGAGGCTCGCGAAGTCGATCGCTTGGGCGACTCCCGTTTCGACTCCTTGGGCAATCCCTTGGGCCGCGCCAGACACAAACCCGGTGAGTCCGGCTCCAGCCCAGGCTCCGATCTGATACGGGTTCATGCGGCGAAACTCCCCAAATGGCTCGAGCGGTGATTCAACGATCCGGCTGTGGGTCCATCCGGCTCAAGAATGATCCCGACCGCTCGCCTCACTTCCTTGGTTCGGCCATCGAACCTTACGAGTCGCGGCTCTTCGAGACTCTCCATGACATTCAGGGGCTTTGCTAGCGACGCGTGTTCCACAAGGCGGTGGTCGCGACGGTAACCCCTCATGTTGGTCGGTCGCGAAATACTCGACGATCGGCCTGGTCGGGGCTTGGGACAAGCTCTTCGGGCGGACCGTCTGGCACTCTGTTTTGAATTCAACACTTGGAAAACGGGGCCGGGGGACAGACAATGTGCGGGAGTCGCAAAGAGGCGGAACGGTCTGCGTCACTTTGGGGCGCCTGCGGAATTCGTTCGTCCGTTTCTGGCACATGTCTGGTTCGATGGCGCGTCGTGGAAGTGCGACAGCGGAGGTAACCAGCTTACGGTTTTCAATTGGAGCAGTAGCAATGCGAGCAATGTTGTTGACGTTGGGGTTGGTTCTGGGCATGGCCTCGACGGTCGCCGCTGACGAGCCCCAAGCGCTCGGTTTCACGGTCACCAACATCGACGGCGAGGAAGTCAAGCTGTCGGACTACAAGGGCAAGGTGATCTTGGTCGTGAACGTCGCGAGCCGCTGCGGATTGACTCCGCAGTACGAAGGACTCCAAGCGATGTACGAGAAGTACAAGGATCAAGACTTCGTGATCTTGGCTTTCCCCTGCAACCAGTTCGGGGCTCAGGAGCCGGGCACGGCCGCCGAGATCAAGGAGTTCTGCACGGGGAACTACGACGTGACCTTCCCACTCTTCGCCAAGGTCGACGTCAATGGCGAAGGCGCTTCCGACCTGTACAAGTACCTGACGGCTCTCAATACCGAGCCGAAGGGCGAAGGCGCGATCTCGTGGAACTTCGAGAAGTTCCTCATCAATCGCCAGGGTGAAGTGATCAATCGTTTCCAACCCCGCACGACTCCGACCGACGCCGCTCTCGTGTCGGCCATCGAAGCGGCTCTGGAAAAGTAAATCAGTCGGCCCAGGCCGAACACGAAAACACATTGGCTCCGCGGACCAATGCGATTTGGCGCAGACTGAGAATCGCCAGATCATTGCCACGAGGCGGCCCTTCGGGGTTCGCCCGTGGTAAGGGGCCCGCCGGTACCCTGGCCTTCCCCAAGGGCGCCGCGGGCCTTTTTCATGCGCCGAGCTGATCGCCTTCGGCGCTAGCCGTTGGAACCTTCGCTGGTCTCTTCGGCCGAAGCCTCGCGCGCGGCGCTCGCGGCCGGGCCAAATAGCTCGGGTTTGATCTCGGACAAGATCTCCAACACGGCTTGGGCATCCTCGGCGCTGATGTGGCGATAACGGGGATCCGCCGTCGGGTCGCTCAGGACCTTCTCAATCCGTTCCGCGACTCGTTGTTTCACTTCGTCGGGCAACGTGTCGAAGTGAGTCGTCTCGATGAGGTAGCTGCACGGGTAGCGGAAGAGTCGCGTTTGCAGGTCGAGTTGCCTGAGGCCGCGACCTTGCGAATCCTGCTTGCCCGACTGGGAGAATGTTTCCGCGAACCCGCTCGTACCGGTCACAGGCTCGGTCAACGGAAACTCATCGACCAACAGCATGCCGTCGACCAGCTTCTCGACGACCGACGTGATGCGACGCTCGGTTGAGTCGCTGCGATGCTCGGCCGGACGTTGCAACGCCTCGTTCATCACTCCGTCGTAGTGACACGCGAGTCGCGTTTCGTAATGAGCCAGCGTGATCAGGTTTTGCACGTACGATTGATGCTCGAGCACCATCAAGCCGACGATGTCGCTATGCGGAGTTCGATAGGGCTCGAGTCGAATGCGGCTCGAAAGATCCACCACGTTCGCGCCGCCGACTCGGTCCAGCGTGTTGGAGTCCTTGGGATTCTCCACGCAGCCGTTCCCCATGTGCAGCGAATCACCATGGGTGCCGGTCACATACCAGCCGCCCCAGCGCTGCTCGAATGGACTGCGATGATCGGTGGTGAAGGTGCCGCTCCCGAGCAACGGTTGGCCGCCTCGGTCGACGAAGACCGAGCGAACGAACGCTCCCGGAACGCCTTGAGTTCGACTCGACGCGTGACAAGTCAAGCACTGCCCGCGATCGCGGACGAACTTAGGAGGTTCCGATTCTTGTTGCTCGAGCGTGTAGAAGATCGGACCGAGCACGGGATCGACCGCCATCGCCTCGACCACATCACCGTTCTGCACGAAGCCCAAATAGACATCGTCACCGAAGTACACCGCCCGCGGGCGACGAGGATCAATTCGCCTCAGCTGAAAACTGGTCTTACTAAAGACCAACGCTTGACTCTCCTCGGGAACCTGGAGTTTCACGAGCAAATCATCCAGGTAACCGCGCGTCGGATGGTACTCGAGTTCCACCTCACCAGCGTCGAGTTGGGCCTGCAACCGGGCGATTGGGTCCTGCGACTCCGCCTCGGTGTAATTGATCGGCGGTCGCTCGAACTCGAGCTGAGCCGAGGCGGACCGAGTCAAACCGCAGAACGCCAAAGCGACCAGTGCCGCGGTCGCGAGATGAATCATGGAGCGGCCAACAATAAGACCGCGATTCGAGAACATTGAGCGGCCATCAACCTGGCCCTGATTCGACAACACCGTGCGATCAACCCATGAGTTTCGCATGACGAAGCTCCAACTTTCCTCGGTAGGACATCTGGCGGGCGGGGCCCTCAAGGGGCGGCCCGACGGAGTGCATCGGTCGGGCTTCCGTCTAATCTAGACAAAATTGTCCAGAATGGAAAGCTGAAGTTCCCAGGATTGACCAAGCCCCCATGTTTCCGGGGTCCGATGGGCCGATCGAGCGTGTGGGATTGTTCGAGAATTTGAAGAATCCCTCGCTCACCGGGCCGTTGATGTAAGCCCGAAGAACTGCGATTCGTGCCCAAGCAACCGGCGTTTTGGGTGCAATAGAGTAAAACTGGTGACTAAGCCCCAAAGGGGGCGCCGCATCACAGCCTAGGGTCAGGAGCCCAAGCGAAGCGCGAGGCGACGCAGCCCTAGGTCAACGCGCACCCAACCCCAATTCC
>JAGQPS010000394.1 GCA_020426595.1 Planctomycetales bacterium | reverse complement strand
AAAGGGCGTGCTCCGCTAGAATGCGGATCGCGATCAGGGCAAACGATCGACGTTGGTTTGCCTTGGGTTGCGAACCAGCGGTTCAACCGGAGCCACGGGCGCTGCCGGTACCGAACCAACGCTGAACCCCGTGGCCCGGTTAACCGAAACGTTCTGTTGCACAACCAGAGTGAAGGCACCCCCCATATCCGCATACACCGCACTTTCGCTGACGGCACGACTAGCAATCGGCTTGCACTGCTTTACTGACTACTGTCAAACGCGCGAACTGAAGCACACTGAGATTGATGCCTTTCTCGACGACATGTGGGGCTTACCCCTCGCGATCACGTCGCCGGAGGCATTCACCGCTTGGGAGGAAAAACATCCACATCTTGTCGAGGTTGGACTTGGCGACGAATTCTCTGACGAATTCCAAGCCGTGTTACGACACAAGAATATCTCGCCTCAAGAACTCCGTCACATAATCGAATCAGTGATTGAAATCGTGTTTGCAAGCTTTTACGGTGCGCCACAGAATCAGCAGTCGCTTGACTCGCTCCGTAGCGTTATCGCCGCAACAACAGGATACGGCGTTCCGCCCGCGCCACCGAGCCTGTTCGCCGCATCCCTTTTCGCTGATAATCATGGCTGGGGCAAACCACTTACAGGATCAATGCGTGACCAATGGCGTTTTGCCAACACTTGATATCGCAACAGAACAATCGGTTCAACCGGAGCCGCGGGCCGCGCGGCTCCTGAAATCAAAGCTGGTTGGCCGCGGCCCGGTTAACCGTGGCGTTCCCCCACTCAAGTTTCCATGGGCACACGCGAATACGAATACGTCGGCCCGAGTGACATCCGCGATGCGGCGAAATCGCAACCTTGTGGCACCCGCATTCTTTCACTCGAGAATCTTCGTGCGTGGCTGTCGACCACACAAACGGATCGATTGCCCGACGGAACTTTCATTGCCACGTTTACGATCGACGTCGATGGCAGCCTTCGTCTCGCGCCGAGACGATCGGAACATGTTGCATGTGCATCTGGTGGTCCCGTTCTCTCTGCGGGTGAAATCAGTTTCGACGAACGACTGACCGTTACGGAAATTTCGAATCAGTCCACCGGATTCTGTCCAGAACCGGAATCATGGGCGAACGTCGCCTCGACACTCAATCGAATCGGCATTCGACATCCAGGACGATTCACACACGAGGTCGTTTTCCGTCTCTGCCCAAGCTGCGGCGAACGAAACATCGTGAAAGACGAATGGTACTACTGTACAATCTGCGATTCGAAACTTACGCGGAGTTGGAACTGCTCTCCCAAAGCTAACGCGGGGGAACAATCGCATGCACCGGAGCCGGCGGCCGGGCCGGATTCCGATTGAGACTCATCGCCGCCGGCCCAGTGATGCGTGACGTTCGCCGACGGAAATCGCCTGACGCTCTACACGGATGTCTTGAACTTGGAACCTAGCCGCATCATCTACATCGATGTCGATGACACACTAATTCGGACGTTTGGAACGAAACAGATTCCAATGACGCCGTGTGTGGACTATGTCCGTAGGATGTACGCCGAAGGTCACAAGCTTTACTGCTGGAGTCGCGGTGGTGCGGAATACTCGCGAGAGGTTGCAGTTTCCCTTGACATCGATCATTGCTTTCTGGGTTTCCTTCCCAAACCCGAAATTGTGCTTGACGACCGTGGTGCGAACCTGTTGGACTATTGCGAGTTCATTCTTCCGTCCAATGCATCAAATCACTGACGGGTTCTTTCGGGGATGGTATGACCATCTATTGTCCAGTGACCGAATGGCTCGATGCGTTGGGTGTGTAGACGGGGCGAACTATCGGATTCACGGGGGTCGCCGAGTTGAGCTTATTTGCAGTGGCACGTCGTTCGCGGCGACCACGTGATCCGTACCGTTCGCCGCTTCAACCATCATGATGAACCGACAGCAAGTCCTCGAATTGATTGGCCAAAAGGGAACGCATCTCGATCTCGAATGTTTCAGCGTCAAATATACGTTCGATTTCAACTGCTTACCTAAGCCGATCGACAACCGAACCGTATTCGAACTCGGCCGAAACGATGTCGGTATCCCTGTTGCTGTTGATCCCTCGAATGGTCACGTCTACTTCTGCGATCACGAAAGGCTGTCGTTCATCAACTCGTCATTCTCGCAAATGCTCCGGGCTTTTGTTTTCGTCAACGAATGGGACATACCCGACGACATGCCAGACCCTGAACGAGCAACGCTGTTCACTACGAGAATGATCGAAATTGACTCAAACTGCTTCTGTGATCCAGAGACATGTTGGTCTACGATGCGCGAGGAGATAGAATTCGGCGTCATCTGATTACCTTCGCGAAAACGGCGGCGGCGAACCATCGCATGCACGGGAGCGGCGGTGGCCAGCCGTTCTTGACGTCAATGTCCACTCCCGCCGCCCCGTGATGCGGGACGTTATTTGGCTCAAAGTGGCAGGCCACCTGTATACGATGATGCGATCTCTGAAGCCGACATACTGCAAGATCCACCAACGCGCTCTCGAGAAGAAACGCGTGAATATCGTTTATGGCTTGATCGCTGGAACGCCAAAATGCTCCCCCGATTATCTTCGTGCGCGTGGCACTCAATTCCCCCACACTGACGATTTCGCAGTGGGCGGTTGCGCCGTCCGGCCACAGAAATTCCGTCCCCGAATGATTTGCCCTGATTGCATCGAAGCTCGAAATGAATGGCTCCGTAAACATTGCCCAACATGGGCCGAATCACACGACCTGGATGGCCTGTAATCAAAACGGAATAGTATGCGACTGTTGCCTGCCGATGTTGCTCTTCGATTGATTGCGGGACAATCGTTGCGTATGTGCACCCGCAACCAACCGAAAGAACAACGGATTCGCGAGGGGCATCGGATGCTTGTCAAAATGTGCGGATGCGATCACGGATATGACCTGATCGCCTGGCACAATGAACTTTGCACGACCAAGGCTGGTGGATATCGCTGGAACAAAAGCCCCGGCATCCCGAAAATGATTCAGAATGCAATGAACGATTCTAATTGGGTCGAAACTGTCGCGGAGATTGAGCGCGTCGATGCGGCCCGAATGGCTCGTCGCAAGGCCAAGCGAAAACGCCAAATAACAACGCGATGAACACCGAGCCGCCGATCTTGCGGTTTGCCAATGGAGAGCGTTCTCCGGCGGCCGGGTTATCGCAATCGTTATCCTGCTCGAACAATGCCTGACACATCATCAATGCACGAACGTTTGTCAGACCTGATCTGGGAGGCGCAGGGCGAAACCGATCACGAGGCTGCAAACCGGATATTTGTCGACGCAGAACATCTCGCGCAACAGATTCTCGAACTCGAACCGAACGATGCTCGTGCAACGTACGCAGTTGCGATCACTTGGTACCATCGCTGGCCGCCCGCAGATCGGCAGAACTGTGTTGAATGGCTGTGGAAAACACAACAAATTGATCCTGATTTCCCGTGGGTGCCGCTCTATTTGGGATACCAGTTCTTTGACACGGGAAACTACGCTGAAGCCTTCCAGCAATTCAATCGCGTGAATCGCGATTTCTTCGCATCGATTGATCATCATTGGCGAAATCTCAAGACCGATGAACTTGTGCTGGTATGCCAAATGCGCGGTGATTTTGACATCCCGCACATTGCATCGTTAATTTCGCTGGTATCAAATTACATCAATGCTAAGGCGGAAGATCGCGCTGTACCAACTGAAATCGTTAGCGCAGCTATTGAGCCCAAATTTCGCGAACGTTTTAATGTTAATTCCGCGCTCGTTGCTGCAGAGGTTATTCGGCTCATTGTTGGAATCGGGGATCAAAACGTGTTCTCTGATCACCTTGCGACACTTCAATCCGCTGTCAAAAATGCAGGATAACAAAGCCGTGCACACGGAGCCGCCGATCGCGCGGTTTGCCAATGGAGAGCGTTTCTCCGGCGGCCCGGTGACGGCCAGCGTTCTGAAGGGCCCTGCCGCGTTGCTTGACGGGTCGAGTTGGAGCGTCTTCTCTGCATCGTCATGCCGCTTGCTTCGCAACCGTCACGCCAATGCCGCCTGTCCGAGGCTCGGGTCGGTTCAATGTGGATGACAAGGACTGTTTGACGCCGGCGTTTTCACATCAACTTGGCAGCGTGGGTCCGATGATTCGGAATCGGCGAACATCGAGTTTTGCCAATGGATCGGGTAGGCTTGAACAAGGGAAAAGAGGCAACACGTGCGATCACCTAGTTTGATCGATTGTTCATTCTTGCACTTCGATTGAATGGCGATCAGCACGTGTCCGTGGAAACCAGTCGCACGATCATGTAGCATCACGGCTTCCAGATTAAAAACGCAATTGGACCCTTTTCAGAACCAACGGTTCAACCGGAGCCACGGGCGCTGCCGGTTCCGAACCAATGCTGAATTCCGTGGCCCGGTTAACCGAA
>JAGQPS010000393.1 GCA_020426595.1 Planctomycetales bacterium | reverse complement strand
TCGACGAGTGCCCACCCCAAAACCGATCCGTGAGACGACCTCGACGGGCGTCTCACGGCCGCATGATGCGGCGAGTCTGACTCAATCAACAGTCCGGTGACCAAGGGATTCTTCGCGCATTTCGAAAGGCAATTTGGGTGCATACCCGTTGAATAGCCGCTGGCCGAGTCCTTGGTTGCCAAGCAACTATCTACGGCTCATCCGCGACTCTTACCCACAGGTCTTGTTGATAACGACCCTCGAGCGGGAAGACTTCTGGCTTGAGCAATGTCGAAAGTCGCACGTAGCCCTGCTCATTCGGTGGCGTGGCACGCGCGAAGCCCACGATTCCCAACCACTCACTGTGATGCTCGTCCATGCGATACCCGATCGCCTGGGAGTAGTAATCGTGGTCGGGGTGATTCCCAGGTACCGGCAAGTCGAGCGGTTCTTGCGGCACGAACAGATAGGGATCGCAACTGAGGGCTGGCTTTCCCGTTTCCGAATCGCGCAAAAGGAAGAGCGGACGGCATTGGGAGACCGGACGCGTGAAGAGCTCGATCCTTACCGGCGAGCCGCCGCCAACGCCCTCCCGCAGGAACGATCTAGGGATTTCGACCTCGTAGGGACGCTCATCCGCGGCGGGGAAATCCAATAGCCCATAGTCGACGTGGTCGACCAGTTCCTCGGCCAGGGCGATCGCCGACTCTCGAGCGTTCACGACCAAGTAGCTGCGGTACCAAATCGTGTCGGTCGGTCGCAAGCGAAATTTGGGAATCACGACCGCGACGTCATAGTTGCGAAACGAGTTTTCAGGACGAGTGCGCCAATCGCTCCAACGGCCGTCGGGCGGATGGTAGAGCGGAGCGCTGGCTCGCCAATCTCGCAGCAAACTGGAGGCGTACTGAGTCGCCGGTTTTTGCAGGCTCATTCGAGCCAACTCCGATTCCAAGTGGCGGTCTCGCCCAAAGACAAATGCGAGGCTCGGACTCTCTTCGGTCTCATTCACGCTGCTGATCATCCAGCCGCCGGTTTGGCGGACATTCACCGCGCCGCGGTTCTCCGACAGAAGGTAGACCTCACGATCGCTCAGTTGGTTGGAGGAGGATGCGATTCGATGCACCGGCAAACTCGTGACTCGAGTCCCTCCCCACGGCGCGTTGAGATGCTCGAACACCACACCATTCTCGGAATCGAAGTTGTGGACCACCCAAGTCAGCTCGATGACGCCGTCACCCAAGTCCCTGGCTTGCGTGTAGTACAGCAGTGGTGAGCGATGGATGGTACGAACCTGCGGTACGAGTCCCCAATTGCACATGCGTAGCGTGCGAGTTTCGGCATCCGCGGTCGAAGCGAGCAGCGGACAGTACAGCGTCGAGCGGTCGCTTTCGCGCGGGATGTAGGCACCCGAGTTGTGCACGAAGTAGGAAAATTCGTAGCCACAATCGTTGAGTGCCTGGACTGTCTCATCCGGTACCGAGCCTGTCCGTTGCAGCGCGGCCACTCCGTTGTATCGCGTGCAGACCGCCACGAATTGCCAAACCTCATCGTTCCATGGCGAGGCATCTTGGTTGGGTTCGCGAAACGACGGAGGCACGCTTTCGCCAAAGGCTCCGCGGAGCGAATACAACTGTCCGCCTCGTCCCATGCGCAGGCGGTACGAATTCTCCTCCGATTGGTCGTGGCGCAGCTCGCGATGGAAGACGAGTTGTTCATCGAGACCGTCCGCCCACAAGCTCCCGCTGGGGACAAAACGATCGCTTACGCTTGTCTGGCCCGCTCGTTCCTCCGCGACTCGAAAGCTCGACTCGGGAAACAGATCGAGTAACGACTGTCCGTCGAGAACGGGGACCGACTCGTCGTCGGCCGACCAGCGCAAGAGCCGAAACGTTGGGGCTGCTCCCTCCCACCGACCGCCGATGATCTTGTCCTCACCTGCCGTGCGCGCTGGCGGTCGCAAACGTTCGGCGGCGGTCAATTTCAAGAGGCGTCGTCCCTGCCAATGCTGGAGCGGCTCGTCCGACCAATTGCGAAAATCGCCTGGATTGAGCCGAATGGTTTGCCATTCGTCTCCGCCAGGAAGCGCGACCTCCGTGGCATACTCGTCCAGGGCGACCACGAGTCGATTGGGAGTCTCAGTGCGAACTTGCAACTCGAGAGAGCTGCCCGCGGGCGCCGCCCAGCGTTCGTCCGCCAGTTTCAAGGTCGAGCGCGGCCAGTCTTGCGGTGAATAGGAGAACCAGGTGCGCTCCCAACCCGGCTGGAAATCCTCGATGATCGGCGTGGGTTCGAGTGTGGGAACCACATGGTTGGCTTGCAGCGTCTCGGGAGTAACGCGAATCAACAGCGATGAAAGCGTGAACGAGTCGGCTTCGTAATCCCCGTAGTAGTACCCCGCGCCTCGAATCGGTTCCGGGAGTTCGTACTCCACGTTCGCATAGACCCAGAGGGGCCGATCAATTCGGTTGACCGGCAGCGTGGTGACCCATCGATCTCCCACATCGCGCGGCGATGCGAAATGCCAATAACGATTCATCGTCACTTCACGATCCGCCGGGCTTTCATAAGCCAGACCGTGCTGCGTGTAGTACACCGTCACGCTGCGAATGGGCAATCGCCGATCTGCGACCACACTAAGCCGAGGCTCGCCGTTCTCGTTGTCGAGGTCGAGTCCGACGGTGGGCGTGGGAGGAGTCTGGAACGTGCCGAGCAAATGCTGGTCGAACCAAAGCTGAGTCGCGACTTCGTGGGACGGCGTGTCTTGATGGTTGTGGTAGGGCGAGCAGGTCACTCGCCATTCCTCCGTGTCGATTTCTCGAATCGCGGCTGGCAGATCGCCAATCCGACCATGAAAATCGTTGGCGGGGCTAAGGAAGAAGATGGGGATGTTGATGCGAGGCAGATAGACATCGTCCCCCAAAGTCGCGCGAAAGAGCGGATGCGAATTGTCTCGGTCACTGATGCCACCGCACGACGGCGCGGCCGCTTTGACTCGAGGGTCCACCGCGGTCATCACCGTCAGTTTGCCTCCCATCGAGTGGCCGTAGACTCCCAGCCGATCGGGATCAACTTCGCCTTGCTGTTCGAGAAACGTCAGGCCGCGACGAGCCGCGTAGGCGGCTAGGTACCAACCGCTGTTGCGGGGTGAGTCCTCGGGGTCGATGGTCCATTCACTTGGACGGATGACGGGAAACGCACTGTTCGGAGCGCGTGAAGGAGCGTGATAGCCATCCACCGCGCCCCAGTCGGTGGTGAGCCGGTAGTTGGGATCGTCGGTTGCTTGGTCCCAGAATCTCTGGACCCCCTGGGGATCGACGGTGTAGTCCGGCGCGTTGATGCGTCCCGCCCACGCAATCGAAAGCGTGGCGTAGCCGCGCCGCGCGTTGGTCAGGCAAGCACGATAATCCGCGTACTGACCTCCACCATGAATCTGTAGCAAGCCCGGCAGCCGCGCGCCGTTGGGACGATCCTTGGGGAAGCCATAGATTCCCGCGAGACGAGCGACGGTTCCCTTGAATGCTCCGATGCGAAAGCGAACGACACGCAGCGTGACTCCGTCCTCTTCCCACTCCCGCAACACCTCGGTTTCGAGCGGCTCCGCGCGTGGATCAAAGTCGCCCCAGAGCGACGTGAAATCCGCGGGAATGGTCTCAGCCCCATCGCTCGGTACGGGAGCGGAGTCCTGAGCCATCGCAACATGGGCTACCGCCCAAAGAACGAATGCGGTGACCAACGTGCGGCGGCTCATAAGGATCGCCCTTTCAAATCACGAGGAACTCATGGTCCAGCGCCCGTCAATCAAGCGGCCAAGGAGTGGCGGGATCGACGGGGGCTTGGGATCAGTTGGAACGGAGCGCTTCGATCGGATCGAGTCGCGCGGCTCGTAGCGCCGGCAGGAGACTCGCTACGGCACCCACCAGAGTCGCGATCACGAGCACGAGCAGGACATCCCCGACGGAGCCCTCGAACACGGTGCCCTCGAACGGGCGTCCAATTCGGCCGCTCACATACCCCCGCACTTGCGACTCGACCAGCCATGCGATCGGCCAACTGGCGACGATCGCCAGAACGGCTCCCGCGGCCCCCAGCAGACTCCCTTCGACGAGCATCATCCCCATGATTTGCCCGCCCGACGCTCCGAGACTCTTCATGATGCCGAACTCGGGGATCCGCTGAAGCACGCTGATGACCAGCATGTTCGAGATGCTGATGGCGGTGATGATCAACACCAGTCCAGCGATGCCGAGGACGACCCACCGCGCGATGCCGATTTGATGTTGGATGTCATCGATGATCCAACGAGCGGAGAACGCGTTGAATTTTCGTTCCGCGAGTTCATCACTCACTTCGCCCAGATGTTCCACCGAGTCGACACGAAGCGTGTAGTCGAAGACCGGCATGTCGGGGGCGACTCGATCGGCGAGCTGATTGAGCGAGTCTTGGTGCATGCCGATGTCGGGCGATTGATTGTTGAAGAACGACA
>JAGQPS010000392.1 GCA_020426595.1 Planctomycetales bacterium | reverse complement strand
CCGTCTCAAGCTGCTCGATCACTCCCGGCAGGTTCTTGAGCTCTTGCTGTTCGCGGAAGCTCAGTCCTTTTTTTGTCGAGCGCGGACTGGTGGCCTTGCTGGTCTCGCCGCCGCGCGGCTTGCTCTTGGACTCCGTCGGTGGTTCCTGCGACTTTTCCCGAACCGATCGTTGCCGCACCCAATCGTCGTACCCACCATCGTACTCGCGAACGTTGCCCTCCTCGAAAACGAGCGTGCTCGACACGACGTTATTCAGAAACGTGCGGTCGTGGCTTACGACGAGCACCGTGCCGGTGAATTGCACGAGTCGTTCCTCGAGAATCTCGAGCGTCTCGGCATCCAGGTCGTTCGTGGGTTCGTCGAGCACGATGACGTTGGCCGGCTTGGTGAAGAGCTTGGCGAGTAGCACGCGATTGCGCTCACCACCCGACAGAAACTTGATCGGCGTGCGCGACCGCTCGGCGGTGAAAAGAAAATCCTTCAAGTAGCCGATCACGTGTCGCGAGCTGCCACCGATTTGCACCATGTCGTTGCCGTCGCCCACTTCCTCGAAGACGGTGGCGTCTTCCCGAAGTTTGCCGCGAAGCTGATCGAAGTAGAGCACCTGCAGGTTGGTGCCGAGGCGAACGCGCCCTGACTGTGGGGCCAACTCGCCCAGCAACAAACGCAGCAAGGTGGTCTTACCCGCGCCGTTGGGCCCCAGGACTCCGATTTTGTCTCCCCGCATGATCCGCAAATCGAAATGACTCACGATGGGTCGATCGTCGTAGGCAAAGGAAATGTCTTGCACGTCGGCGACCAACGCGCCACTCCGTTCGCCTTGTTGAATGGTGAGCGAGACGCTGCCGACGCGTTCACGCCGCTCCGACCGCTCCCGACGCATCGCTTCCAAGGCTCGCACCCGTCCCTCGTTGCGAGTTCGCCGAGCCTTGATGCCTTGCCGAATCCAAACTTCCTCCTCGGCCAGCTTCTTATCGAACAGCGCGTCTTGCTTTTCCTCGGCGGCAAGCGCCGCTTCCTTCCGCGAAAGAAACGTTTCGTAGTCACAAGTCCAATCGAAAAGTCGTCCGCGATCGAGCTCGATGATCCGCGTGGCGAGTCGCCGGAGAAAACTGCGGTCGTGAGTCACGAACAGGAGCGCCTTGGGCCAGCGAGCTAGGAAGTCCTCGAGCCACGTGATCGACGGGACATCGAGGTGGTTGGTTGGCTCGTCGAGCAATAGCATGTCGGGCTCGGAAACGATGGCTCGCGCGAGCAGCACGCGCCGCTTGAGTCCGGCGGACAAGCTCTCGAAAGCCGCGTCGCGCGGCAGATTCATCTGATCGATGGTCCGCTGGAGTCGCTGTTCCTTGAGCCACTCCGGGTCATCGGACCGAAGTTCGAGTCCTTGCTTCACGACTTCCTCGACACGACCGTGCAAGTCGACGGGGACCTCCTGCGGCAAGAAGCTCACCACTGATTGGGCCGCCCACTGAACTCGACCGTGGTCCGCGGAAGTTTGACCCGAAAGGATTTTCATGAACGTTGTCTTGCCCGATCCATTGCGACCGAGCAGACCGATGCGTTCGCCCGGTTCAATCGAGCAAGAAACTCCATCCAGCAACGAGGGACCGCGAAAACGGATTCCAAGATCGTCAACAAGAACCAGAGGCATGTCGGCAGGCCATCCAAGGGGCGAACCCGACCGCGGCGACGAATCATCCCATGACTCACGCCGCTGTCGGAACTGGGATTTCACTCGCGTCTCGATTTCGCCAGGGGCCCGCACTTCGGAAATGAGCTCGGCGGCCTACAATGCGAAAGACTCGGGACGGGAGGGTGAGTATCGCTGATCGAAGGCTCGATCTGCAGGGGGCACGCGCCGAATCGCCGTGGCTCGGCGAGGTCCGCCCTGGGATCTGGCTCGTCCGAGCCCGTGTTCGCGGCCGACTTTGATCAGTCCTCCATTCTGGCCCTAGCCCAGCACGCCGTCGCGAACCGACTGGCCCCAGAGCGAGTTCCCAACGGCGCCGAACGCCAAAGAGTAATCGTGCCTACCGCCAAAGATCCCAAGACTGAATCTCCGCCAGCCAAGCGCGGATCCCGCTCCCGGTGGATCGTTGGTATCGCCTTGGTGATCGCGATCGGGATCGGTCTTGGCCTCAGCCGACAGTTCTTGTCGCTCGAGTATCTGGCTGAGCGAGAACAAGCGCTGCGCGAGTGGCGAGCCTCGTGGCCGGTGGTGGCGGCGATCGCGGCTTGCTTGGTGTACGTGGCGATCACCGGTCTTTCGATTCCTGGAGCCGCGATCCTCACGCTGATCATCGGCTGGTTCTTCGGTTTCGGCTGGGGGCTACTGATCGTCAGTTTCAGCTCAACGCTCGGCGCGAGTCTCGCTTTCTTGAGCAGTCGATACTTATTTCGCGACGCGATTGAGCAGCGGTGGCAAGCGCGGCTCGAGCCGCTTCATCGGCGACTTGCGAGTGACGGAGCCTATTACCTGTTCGCGCTGCGGCTGATGCCAGCCGTACCGTTCTTCCTAGTCAATCTGGCTCTCGGTTTGACTCGCATGCGGCTGTGGACGTTCTGGTGGATCAGCCAGCTCGGCATGCTGCCTGGAACCATGGTTTATGTATACGCCGGCTCGAGCCTCCCGAGCCTCGAGCAACTTTCCCAGCGTGGGATCGCATCCTTGGTGGACGCCAAGGTCCTGCTGGCCTTCGCGATCTTGGGCGTAAGCCCCTGGCTCATCAAACAAGTCGTCCGCCGATTACTGCCCACCGCATCAACGGACCTTGCCAGTTCCGCTGCGGAACCCGACAAGCCCCCCGTGCTTCCCGATCCACCCAAACACTAACAACCCCAGCTCCAACCCGAACCGTCAGTTTTGATGTTGCGCTTTTCACGCGTCGCACAGGCCAATCATTTCAAAAGCGTGAAAAACCAAAGGAAACCCGAAGCGTAAGTTTTGATGTTGCGCTTTTCACGCTCCGCCCCGGTCGCCCAACTCAAAAGCGTGGCAAAACCAAAGGAAACCCGAAGCGTGAGCGAGGGATTCTTCGAATTCTCAAACAAGCCACAAACCCGTTACGCCACGAACACTTCCGCTTCGAGTCCTCCCCAAAAGCGCAACATCTAAGAGCGTAAGCGAGGGACTCTTCGAATTCCCGAACAACCCAACAACTCGTTACGCCACCAACACTTCCGTCCAGCGCCATCCCTGAAAGCGCAACATCCAAGAGCGTGAGCGAGGGGGTTCGTCACGTTCACGCACCAATCAGCAACTCGCCTCCCTAGTCCCCACGATCCGTCGCGTTCCGACAATCTCGCCTTCAATTGCAAGAGTCCGCCTCATGACGAACGACTCGAATTCCCCACGCGGCACGGTTGACTGGGACGCTCGCCGGGATGCGGCGGTGGCTCCAAGCGATTGGGTGAATCCTCGCCCCGCGGATCGGTACCACCTGGTCGTGATCGGCGCTGGAACAGCCGGTTTGGTCGCGGCGGCGGGTGCGGCGGGAGTCGGCGCGCGAGTCGCTTTGATCGAGCAACACCGCATGGGCGGGGATTGCTTGAATACCGGCTGCGTGCCGAGCAAGGCTCTGCTCGCCGCGGCTCGCCAGCGAAACGCGGCAAAGCCGTTCGACACTCCATCTCCATCGAGTCACGACGAGAGTTTTCGCGAGGCGCTAACTCGAATGCGTCGTCTCCGAGCCGAGATCAGTCACCACGATTCCGCCGAGCGTTTCACCGGTTTGGGCGTCGACGTCTTTCGTGGGCACGCGCGGTTCGTGGATCCACGAACCATCGAGGTCGATGGTCTCAAGCTGAAGTTCGCCAAGGCGATCATTGCCTCGGGAGCCCGTGCGGCGGTGCCCGATGTTCCCGGTCTCTCTCCCGGCTCGTTCCACACCAATGAATCGTTGTTCGACGTCGAGCGACTTCCCGAATCGCTGGTGATTATCGGAGGGGGGCCAATCGGTTGCGAAATGGCTCAGGCCTTTCAGGCCTTTGGTACACGTGTGACCGTGGTGGAATCCGGAGACCGCCTGCTGAAGAAGGAAGACCGTGACGCGGCTCTCGTCGTTCAACAGTCGCTGCTGAATTCTGGAATCGAATTGCGTTTGCAGAGTCGACTTGTGGGAACCGAGTCGCGCGAGGGGCAAGTGACCGTGACTCTGCGCGACGCCGACGGGAATTCCTCGACCCTGACGGCCAGCGCGCTGCTGATCGCGACGGGCCGCGCGCCCAATGTCGAGAACATGGGACTTGAGCAAGCGGGCATCAAGTTCGATTCGAAGCAAGGAGTTGTCGTCGACCGCCGGCTCAGGACGACGAACCGCCGAGTCTTCGCCGCCGGGGATATTTGCTCGCGCTGGCAGTTCACTCACGCCGCCGATTTTCAGGCTCGGCTCGCCGTCCGCAATGCCTTGTTCTTCGGACGAGGATCGGCGGAACGGCTCGTGATTCCTCGCTGTACCTACACC
>JAGQPS010000391.1 GCA_020426595.1 Planctomycetales bacterium | reverse complement strand
GCCGCATCAACCTCGTCGCAAAAGCGTTGCAAGGCCCGCTCGAGCCCCGACACGCCCTCGGCGACGGGGTACGTCGTGTCAATGACATGACTGGTCCAACCGCGATGATTGAGCGATCGAATCGCGGCCATCTCCTCCGGCGTCAGAATCGGCTCCGGTACCAACAAGCGATGACAATGGGATTCGGTCGTGTCGAGTAGGTTGCCTTCGGGCCCGATGGCGCACTCGAGCGACATGATCACTTCCTCGCGGATCGAATCGATCGGCGGGTTCGTGACTTGAGCGAAGAGTTGATGGAAGTAATCGAACAGCAACCGAGGCTTCTCGCTCAAGCAAGCAAGAGCCGTGTCGTTGCCCATCGATCCGATCGGGTCCTTCTTCGTCTTGATCATCGGCACGAGCATGAACGGCAGCGTTTCGGTCGAGAAGCCGAACGCCTGCATGCGGGCCAACAGGTCCTCACCGGTATGATTCGGACTCGCTGCTTGAGCGGGGAGTTCCTCGAGCGTGATCCGTTGGTTCTCGACCCACTCGCTGTACGGGCGACGATTGGCGACCGTGTGCTTGAGCTCCGCGTCGGTGATGACTCGTTGCTCCTCGAAATCGACGAGGAACATCTTGCCTGGTTGGAGGCGTCCCTTCTCGATCACGTCCTCGGCCGGTACCTCAAGGGCACCGACCTCGCTCGCCATGATGACTCGATCGTCCTTGGTCAAGTAATAGCGGCTGGGGCGCAGACCATTGCGGTCGAGCACCGCGCCGATGAAATGCCCATCGGTGAAGCTAATCGAGGCGGGGCCATCCCACGGCTCTTGCAAACAGGCGTGATACTCGTAGAAGGCCCGCTTGTCCTCGGGCATCTCGGAGTGATTCTGCCAAGCCTCGGGAATCATCATCATGACGACTTCTGGGAGCGGCCGGCCCGACATGAGCAACATCTCGAGCGCGTTGTCGAAGTTGCCTGAGTCGCTGCAGCGGGACTCGCAGATCGGGAAGACCTTTTCAAAGTCTCCCTCGGAGAAGAGCTCGGATTCCATCACGCCTTGTCGGGCGTACATCCAATTGCGATTGCCTCGCAGCGTGTTGATCTCACCGTTGTGGGACATGAAGCGCAGCGGTTGGGCTCGGTCCCAGCTCGGGAACGTATTGGTCGAGTAGCGCGAATGCACCATCGCGAGGTGACTGGTGTAATCCTCGTCCTGCAAATCGAGATAGAAGGGAACGAGTTGGTGCGTCGAGAGCATGCCCTTGTAGACGATGACCTTCGTCGACAAGGAACAGACATAGAACATCTCGCACTGCGGGTGATCGCCTTCGCGCAGCAAGTGGCTGGCGTGCTTGCGCAGCACGAACAAGCGCCGCTCGAATTCCTCGCGATCAGTCACGCTATCCGGAGCCGCGACGAAGACTTGCTCGATGATCGGCATGCAACGGCGCGAGGTCGCTCCCACATCCGCGGCATCCGCGTCGGTCGGCACTTGGCGCCAGCCGAGGATCTTGATGCCTTGTTGGGCGGCGCAGTCCTCGAACGTCGAACGACAATGTCGCCGAAAGTCGCGGTCGGTCGGCAAGAAGACGATGCCGGCCGAATAGCGGCCTTCCTCGGGCAATTCGATGTCGAGATCCCGACGAGCCACCTTGGCGAGGAACTCGGTGGGCAGGGCGGTCAGGATGCCCGCGCCATCACCCGTGTTACTTTCGCAGCCACATCCGCCGCGGTGCTCCATCCGCGTGAGCATCCGCGCGGCGTCGCGCACGATCTCGTAAGACCGTTCACCCTTGATGTTGGCGACGAAGCCAATGCCGCAGTTCTCGTGCTCGAATTGCGGGTCGTACAATCCTTGGGCCGCCGGCAAGCCGACTCGTTGTTCCTTCGTCATCGTGCTCTTACTTACGCTGTGGACAAGTGGGTTCGACCTCGCGGGAAAGCTCGAGAACATCCGGCCGGTCGCGCCGAGATGTTCCGCTGGTCTCGCGCGAGATCAGGGATGCGACGCCGGTGCGACTGGAGCCTCGCCCGATGGCTCCAACTTGCGAGGCACTGCCGAGCCAAGCGAGCGGGTTTCGAGCGAATCATCGTCCTCCTCCGAAATCTCGAAATCCGAGACATCCGCGAGGACGCTTTCCGAGGCGTCGGACAACAGAAGTTGCAGGAAGCGTTTCGCCGTGCGGCCAAGAACCTTCCCGCGCCGAACAAGTAGCCCAATGGGCCGAGTCATTTCGACGCCCGCCACCGGCACGCCGATCAGAGTCTTCAAGGCGACCTCGCGGTCGATCGTCGGTTCGGGCAACAGACTCACGCCCGCCCCAATCTCGATCGCTCGCTTGATCGTTTCGATGTTATCGAACTGCATCACGACTCGAGTCTCGACGTTCACCGCCGCCAAGGCGCGGTCGATCTCACGTCGAATCTTGAGGTCCTCGTCGAAGCCCACCAACTCGGCTCCTTGCAGTTCCTCGACGGGAACGGCGCCACGAGCCGCGAAGGGATGATCCGGCGCGCACACGAGCACCATCGGCTCCTCGCGCCACACGGTCGCCTTCACGCTTCGAGTCGACTTCGGGTAGCTCACGAGCCCCACGTCGACCTGGTCCTGGTCGACCAATTCATAGACGCGGTGCGGATGTTGATACTCCACCCGCACGTTGGACTTGGGATTCTGACCCAGGAACTGCTTCACCAAATAGCTGAGGTGGCTGAGTCCAATCGAGTAAATCGAGGCGACGCTCACGCGCCCCGAAACCTCCTGGTGCATCGTGCGAACTTCCTCCTCCAGAGCGAAGAAACGCTGCACGATCTTGCGACAACCCTCGTAATAAACAGCTCCCTCGGGAGTCACGACGAACGGTCGCTTGGAACGGTCGATGAGCTTGACCCGGAGCGAATCCTCGAGCTGCTGGACGATCTGGCTGGCTCCCGATTGGGAAATGCCATTCGCATCCGCCGCGCGCGAAAAGCTGCGGCGTGCGACAACGTCACAGAAAACCTTGAGGCTCTTAATGTGCATGGAGCGAGGAACCGGGGGCTCAATCAAGATTCACAATAACTGAACAATCCAGCATTAGTGAGACTGGTCGAGAGAATACGCTCGCCACCCGTTTGTTGCAAGAGGCGCCGCGACATGAGGCGACAAATGGGGGCCGGCACTCGACGTTTGACAGTGCGCGGCCGAGCCTGATCGATCGAGCGCAACTCGAAGCGGTATGGATGGTTAGATCAACCATCACGAGGCACCCAACAGCCGATTCCGCCTGGAGAAGCACCCCCAAGCGGGAATGTGCAGCTCAACGATCATCAAGGAAAACTATGACAGTTAGGGCGTCGAGGCGAGTTTCGTGTTGGTCGACCAGTGGCCTAGCAGCCCCTCCAGACGGTCGGCGAAGCGTTCGTGGAACAGTTCCTGGTGGAGCTCATGCCGGCCGCCGGCCCAAGGTTCGAACTCGGCTGGCTCCCCCGCCGCCCGCGCGAATTCATGGGACGCCTGGCAATCGGTAAGCCGATCCTCGGCGCCATGCCACAGGGTCAACGGTAGGCGATCGGTTCGCTCATTCCACTGGCTGGCATGATCGAGGGCCCACTGAGCCGACTCGAGCATCGCCTTGCCAAGCCGAGCGGAAACGACCGAGAGGTTGAGAGGATCGTTGCGAAACGCCTCGACTTGCCGAGCGTCGTGAGTGAGGTCCTCGGCATCGATATCGGTCGGGACCAACAGCTTGGGAAACCATGGAGTCACCCAGCGAGCCGCCCAACGCTTCCAGGCGGGGATTGGCAACGCGGCTCGGAGCATCGGCCCCGTGACCAAAGCTCCTTCGAGACCGGCTAGCCGTCCGCGCCGGAGCAGTGTGTTGAGCACCAAATTGCCGCCAAAGCTGTGCCCCCAAATCGCGCGCGGGCGTCCATATTCTCCCGCTCCGCGCCAGACTCGCTCGACTTGGTCCAGGAGTTCATCGTAGGAGGCATCGCCGCGCCGGCCCGGTTGTCGACCATGCCCGAGCAGGTCTTCCGCCACGACCGTCCATCCATGTCCCGCGAGCCGGCGGGCGATCCGATCGTATCGTCCGGCATGCTCCCCCAACCCGTGTACGACCACGAGCACCGGCGTCTCCGACTCGTTCATCGCTCGCCGCGCCAAGGTGGCGTTACCGCTGGGCGTCGTCGTCGTCGCGAGCGGATCTTCATGAGCGAGCCAAACAAAGAGCGGTCCCGAGACACTCGGCGTGCCGACTCGGTCGCGAGCGATGTTCGAGTCATCCATGGGCTCGTGTTTCATTGGCTCACCGCGGGTCAAGAAGGCGACTGGGGCGATCGGCAATCTACCACACTCCATCGCATCCATTGCGCGGCGATTCCATTCTCGATCACACGAAGAAACACGGAGAGCACGGAGAGAAGAGTGCGGAAACGTGGATTCGATCGTTGGTACTGTGTTTTTCGTGCGTCTGAAGACCTGCTTTTGCGGAGCAAAAGCCGACTCTGTCGCGCGCCAGATAT